>CALVSK010000007.1 GCA_944359015.1 uncultured Bacilli bacterium | reverse complement strand
ACAATGTTTCACGTGAAACATCAAGAATTTTTATAATTTATAATATCAACAAAAAACGAAAACAATACTATAAAAATGTAAATAAATTATTTAATTAAAAATATAATTTTAAATATAAAAGTATAAACAGGTTATCAACAATGTTTCACGTGAAACATTAAAGTTATTAATTTTATTATTAAAATGTTTTAAAAATTTTTATGCAAATTAAATAATTATATTCAAAAAATAAATGTTTCACGTGAAACATTTACTCCAAAAAAAGAAGAAACATTAATTTGCTTCTTCTTCAACGTTTACTTCAGTATTGGAACATTTATCTACAAGACTAATAGTTGAAACTCTTTGATTATCCTTTAAATTAATTAATCTTAATCCTTGAGTAACTCTACCTAAAACGGATATTTGTTCTAAAGGCATCCTCATAGTCATACCCGAATCAGTCATAATCACAAGTTCTTTATCATTTTCAACTATTTTAACACAAACTAAGTTCCCATTTTTATCAGTAATATTTAAAGCTTTTACTCCTTTACTACCACGTTTAGTTTGTCTATATTCACGAACATTTGTTTGCTTGCCGTATCCTTTTTCTGTTACAAGTAATATTGTATCTTCTTCATTAACAATTTCACAACATATACAAGTTGCTTCATTCAAAGAAATGCCTCTAACTCCGCTAGCAGTTCTACCCATTACTCTGATTTCTTCTTCGTTAAATTTAACCATTCTTCCAATGCTACTACCTAATAATACCAAATTATTACCTTTAGTCTTTTTAACATCTATAAGTTCATCTTCATCTTTTAAAGTTATAGAAATTTTTCCACTATTCCTGATATTTTCAAATTCAGATATCAATGTTCTTTTTACAATTCCTTGCTTTGTAGCAAACAACAAATATTTAAACTCTTCATTTTTGTTAATCTTAACTACGGAATTAATTTTTTCATTTTTTTCAATTTGTAAAAGATTTATAATCGGAATTCCTTTAGATTGTCTGCTAAATTCAGGAATTTCATAACCTTTTAACCTGTAAACTTTTCCTTTATTAGTAAAGAATAATATGAAATCGTGTGTTGATAAATTAAGCATATGTTCAACAAAATCTTCATCATTTGTAGCCATACCTTTTACTCCAACACCACCCCGATTTTGAGCTTTAAAGGTATCTACAGTAGTCCTTTTTATATAGCCATTGTGAGTTAATACCACAAATATATTTTCCTCTGGAATTAAAGACTCATCTTCAATAAAGTCAACTGCAGTCATATCAATAGTAGTTCTTCTATCATCACCAAATTTTGATTTAATTTCTAACATTTCTTCTTTAATGATTGCTAACACCTTATTATTATCTGCTAAAATGCCCCGTAAGCGGTCTATTTCTATATGCAAGGCGTTTAACTCATCTTCAATCTTTTCTCTTTCTAAGCCTGTTAAACGACGTAATTTTAACTCTAGTATATTATCCGTTTGGATTTCCGTTAAACCAAATCTAGACATTAATTTATTTTTAGCATCACTATCAGCCTTAGATTCTTTAATAATTTTAATTACTTCATCTATATTATCTAAAGCAATTTTATAACCTTCTAAAATATGTACTCTTTTTTCAGCTTTTTCTAACTCAAATTGAGTTCTTCTAATAATAACTTCTCTTTGAAAATCTATATACTTTGAAATAATGCTTTTTAATCCTAAAGTTTTAGGAGTACCATTATCAAGCATTAATAAATTTATACCAAAACTTGTTTGTAATTGAGTATGTTTATATAAATTATTTAGAACAACACTGCCATTAGCATCTTTTTTTAATGTAATGACTATTTTAATACCATTTTCCAAGTTAGTTTCTTCATGATAATCAGCAATACCATCTAAAATTTTATCACGAACTAACTCACCAATTCTTTTTTTCAAATCTAAAGTATTTACACCATAAGGTATTTCGGAAATTACTATTCTATGTTTACTACCATCTTCTTCAATTTCTGCCTTGCATCTGATAGTAATTGTACCTTTACCAGTTTCATAAGCTTTTTTAATTCCAGAATTGCCCAAAATTATAGCACCAGTTGGAAAATCAGGTCCTTTAATATACTTCATTAAACCATCAACGTCAATTTCAGGATTGTCAATATAAGCAATACAACCATCAATAACTTCACCTAAGTTATGTGGTGGAATATTAGTAGCCATACCAACAGCAATTCCCATAGTTCCATTAACTAAAATATTTGGAAATCTACTTGGTAAAACCTTTGGTTCTTCTAAAGATTCGTCAAAGTTTACATCAAAATCAACAGTATTTTTATTAATATCTCTTAATAATTCAAGTGATATTTTTGATAATCTGGATTCAGTATAACGATAAGCTGCTGGACCATCACCATCCATATTACCGAAATTACCATGACCATCAATCAACATATAACGATAGCTAAAGTCTTGAGCCATTCTAACCAAAGCTTCATATATAGAAGAATCTCCGTGAGGATGATATTTTCCCATAACATCCCCAACAACTCTCGCACATTTTTTATATTGTTTATCAGGAGTATAACCTGATTCATACATTGAATAAAGGATTCTTCTATGAACAGGTTTTAAACCATCTCTTAAATCAGGTATTGCTCTTGAAACAATAACACTCATAGAATATTGTAAAAAAGAATCACTTACTTCATCAACTATATTATTTTGAACTATTTTATCCATGAAACCCTCCTATATATCAAGGTTAATAACATAACCAGCATTTTTTTCAATAAATTCTCTTCTAGGCTCTACTTCTTCACCCATCAATTTTTCAAAAATTTCATCAGCAGACTTTAAATCATCAACTGTAATTTGTTTTAAAATTCTAGTATCTTTAGCCATAGTAGTATCCCTAAGTTCTTCAGGATTCATTTCTCCTAACCCTTTATTTCTTGCAATTTCAGGTTTTACATTAGGATTTAATGTTGCCAAATATTCTTCTTTTTCTTTATCATCTAAAACATATTTTATAGTTTTTCCATGAGTAATTTTATATAAAGGAGGTTGAGCAGCATAAACATGACCAGCTTCAACAATTGGTCTAAAAAATCTATAAAACAAAGTTAACAATAAAACTCTAATATGTGAACCATCAACATCAGCATCGGTCATTATGATTATCTTATGATATCTTAATTTATTTAAATCAAATTCATCACCAATACCAGTCCCAAAAGCAGTTATAATCGTTTTTATTTCTTCATTACTTAAAGCCCTATCCAATCTTGCTTTTTCTACATTAAGAATTTTTCCTCTCAAAGGTAAAATTGCTTGAGTCATATAATCACGACCTTTTTTAGCAGAACCACCAGCTGAATCACCTTCGACCAAAAATATTTCTGAATCTTCAGGATTTTTACTTTTACAGTCAGTTAATTTACCATAAAAAGCCGTAATTTCTAAATCACCTTTACGTCTTATTAATTCTCTTGCCTTTTTTGCAGCAATTCTTGCTCTAGAAGCAGACATAGCTTTTTCTATAATTATTCTTGCAACATTTGGATTTTCCATTAAATATCTTTCAAAACCATTACCAAACACATCACTAGCAATTTTTTTTACTTCGGAATTTCCTAATTTTGTCTTTGTTTGTCCTTCAAATTGAGGGTCAGGATGTTTACAAGAAATAATCATAGTCAAACCTTCTCTAACATCTTCACCAGATAAAGATTCATCTTTTTCTTTAAATATTTTAGCATTTTTTCCATAATTATTAATAACCCTAGTTAAAGCTAGTTTGACACCATCTTCATGCATACCACCTTCATAAGTATTTATATTATTAGTAAATGAATATACATTTGAATTATAACCATCATTATACTGTAAAGCAACTTCAAAAAATATATTGTCCTCAGTTCCACTTAAATAAATAACGTCATCATGTAAAACAGTTTTATTTTTATTAAGCATTTGAACATATTCAATAATTCCCCCATTATATAAAAAGGAATCGTGTTTTTCTTCCAATCTATAATCATATAAGTTAATTCTCAAGCCCTTATTTAAAAAAGCAATTTCTTGCAATCTTTTATATAAAATATCGTAGTCATACACTGTAGTTTCTTTAAATATTTCTTCATCTGGTTTAAAACGAATAGTACTACCAGTTCTTTCAACATCACAAGATTCAATTATTTTTAATGGTTCACATGGTTTTCCACCATTTTCAAACCTTTGATAATATACATTGCCATCACGATAAATTTTTACTTCTAGCCATTTAGATAAAGCATTAACAACAGAAGCACCAACACCATGAAGACCACCACTTACTTTATATCCTTCACCACCAAATTTACCTCCAGCATGAAGAACAGTAAAAATAGTTTCAACAGTAGATAAACCAGTTTTTTCATTTATACCTGTAGGAATACCACGACCATCATCTCTAACTTCAATAATATCTCCCTTATCAATAATGACTTCAATATCATCACAAAATCCTGCCAAAGCTTCATCAACAGCATTATCTACAATTTCCCATACTAAATGATGTAATCCCTTTTCTCCAGTACTCCCTATATACATTCCTGGTCTTTTTCTAACAGCTTCCAAACCTTCCAAAACTTGAATATCAGAATCTGTATAATGTGTTTCTTTATTCATTTGAATCCTCCTTTATAGTTCCTTCCAAAACCTCAAATATTTTTGCCTTTTTTCTTATTTTTTTATCAATATTATTTATTTCTGTTGTGGTAATAAACGTTTGAACTTCTTCATTTAATAAATTTAAAATATTTTTGATTTTTCCTTTATCAAGTTCACTAAATAAATCATCTAATATCAATATTGGATAATATCCTTTAATATTTTTAATAACATTTATTTCAGATAATTTAAAAGCTATAATAGCATTTTTTCTTTGACCTTCACTTCCCCATTCTTTTAAATTATTATTATCTAATACAAATGCTATATCATCATGATGTACTCCAATTATGGTCTTACCTATTTCCATTTCTTTTTGCTCATGTTTTTGATAATATTCAAGTAACTCTGTTTCACTTTTATTTTTATAACTAGAAATATATTTAATTTTTAATTCGCCAACATTAGAAATAGATTTATAAATTTCTGTAATGTATTTATTAATATTTTCACAAAAAGATAATCTATATTTACAAATTTTTTTTCCATACTCAATTAATTTTTTTGTTAATATATTTAAATATTCTTTATCTTTATTTCCATTAATGTATAAAGACCTAATATAAAAATTTCTTTGTTTTAAGATTTTATTATAATTTGCTAAAATAACTAGATATTCTTTAAATAATTGACTAATTTCAATATTTAATAATTTTCTTCTTTCACTAGGTGCATTATCAATTAATCTAGTATCAACAGGATTAAATAATATTACATTAACTCTAGATATATAATTACTAATTTTATCAACTTTTAAATCATTAATTAATACATTCTTTATATCATTACCTATAACAATTGAATAACTTGATAAATCATTATTAAATAATACCTCACCCCTTACTGTTGCCTTTAAGCAACCTTTTTTAATTAATAATTTATCATTGTTTATTCTAAATGACTTCGTTAAAGAAAGTAAATATATTGCTTCAACTAAATTAGTTTTTCCAGAACCATTTTTTCCATAAAAAATATTTAAAAACTTATTAAATGAAATTTTTAATTTATCATAGTTTCTGAAATTTACTAAATTAACTGACTCAATTTTCACATAAACCCCCTCTAACGTCTTACAACAAATATTTATGGTATTTGGGTATACCTATACACATATTAATTATAGCACAAAAAAAAGGTGTATAAAAGCAAAAAATAAAAATTTTATCCATCTTTTAGTATTTTTTGATAATTATCAATAATTAATACTTTTTTTATTTTTAACTTATTAACTATACACAAAATTATATATAAAAAATATCTAAATGACTAGAAAATAACGATTTTTAATTATCTACGTTGATAATTAACCAATAATCCACTACACTTTAATATTTGATTATTAAAAACAGTATATGATGATTTTAATATAATAGATTTTTCATTACAAAACCATATTTTCAAATTTTTATCAATTTTCTCATAACCTATAATATTATTAAAACTAAACCAATAATAATTATTTTCGATATCTTTAAAGGAAAAAAATACTATATTACTTTTTTCACTTACTATTATAGGTAATTTATATCTACTTTTAATTAAAGATTTTGCTCCTTTAAGTCTTCCTTTAAAAGAACTACCATAATACTCACAACTTTTATTTAATATTTTATTTAGTAAATTTCCCAAAAAACAATAACTTCTATCTTTTTCAAAAACAAAAGTATTTATACCATCATATTTAACATAAATAGTATTAACATTAATCAAATAATCCATAACCCACCTCTTAAAGTTAGTATTTTAATAGATATAAATTAAAAAAAATGTCAAAAAAAAGAATAATATTAAATTTTATTATTCATTTTTTAATAAGTTTTTATAGGTAAAATTAACTCAATTAAAGATTCATCAGTGACTGGTTTAATCAAAATTGGCTTATCATCAGTATTAAGTAACAAAAATATATTATCTTCTTTAACAACTTTTAAAGCATCCATCATATATTTTGAACTAAAAGAAATTTCTAATTTTTCTTTATTATTACAATCAATTTTTAATTTTTCTTCAGCGTTTCCTAATTCATTAGAAGTTGAAGTAATAACCATTTCTTTATCTTCAATACGCATTTTAATATTTTTATCTTTATTTTGAGCAAGTAAAGCAGCTCTATCAACAGCATCATAAAAATCTCTTAAATTTAAATTTATCATATAAGCAAAATCAGTTGGAATAAAGTGAGAAGTTTCTGGATAACTACCATTTAACAAATTACTTTGAATATAAATATTTTTATAAACAAATAATATTTTGTTACTAAATACATAGATTTCCACATCTTCATCATCACATATAATTTTTTCTAATTCAGTTATACTTCTTCCAGGAATAACAATATTAATAATTTTATTAACTGGAGTTGATAATTTAATATTTTTCTTAGACAACCTATATGAATCAGTTGCAATACATTCCAAAATATCGCCATTTATTTTAAAATTAATACCAGTTAATATTGGTCTTACTTCTTGTGTTGATAATGCATAAGAAGTTTGTGATATAATTTCTCTTAATTTTTCAGCAGAAATAATAATACCATCACTACTTTTATCTATATTTATATTTGGATAATCGTTAGGATTATAGCAATTCAATTTATATTGATTAGTTGGAGTTGATATTTTTATTTTTAAACTATCTTCAACTTCAAAGTCAATTGTATCCGCAGGCATTTTTTTAATCATATCCACAAAATATTTACTTTGTATAATAATTTTACCTTTTCCTTCAATATGTTTTATGTCTTTTTCTTCAATAAAAACTTTAATTGTTAACTCTGAATCACTTGCAAGAAGCTCAATTCCCTTTTCACTTACATCAAATACAATACCATTTAAAACAGGAATTGTTGTTCTTTGTGATAAAGCTCTAGTAACATTGTTTAAAGCATCTAATATTACATTTTTTTCTATTGTCCATTTCATATTTTCACCTCTTATATATTTCTTTCTTTTATTTTCTTTTAATAATTTTATTAATAGTGTTGATAATGTTGATAACTATATTATAACATATTTTATTGGCTTATATTCGACAAATAAAATAAAAATTTATCCACATTATTGTAACTTATTTTTTATTTCTTTCAACATATTATTCAAGTTATCATTTGTTTCTAATTCCTCTTTAATTTTATCAATAGCAGTAGATACAGTAGAATGATCTCTTCCTCCAAATTCTAAACCAATTTTCATTAAATTTTCATCAGTTTCCTCTCGACATAAGTACATAGCGATATGTCGAGGCCTAACAACACTATTAGTTCTTCTTTTACTTTTTAAATCATCAACCGATATTTTAAAGTATTCAGCAACTGCATTTTGTATTGATGCAATAGAATTGTTGATAAATACATTAGTAGTAACATAATCTTTTAAGGCTTCATTAGCAAAATCTAATGTTATTTTATCAGGAACCATCATAGCAGAATAAGCAAGGAGTCGATTGATTGTACCTTCTATATGTCTAACATCGTTAGCACAAGAATTAGCAATATAATCTAGTGCATCATCTGTTAATTTATTTTCAATACTAGTATTTTTAATTTTTGCTTTTATAATTTCACATCTTAAACTAAAATCTGGTGGATAAATATCAACAGGCAAACCCCACATAAATCTACTTCTAAGACGTTCCTCAATCTTTTTTAAGTCATCTGGACTTTTATCACTACTAATAATAATTTGTTTATTTGCTTGATGAAGGGCATTAAATGTATGAAAAAATTCTTGTTGAGTTCTTTCAGCACCCACTAAAAACTGTATATCATCAATAATTAAAACATCTACATTTCTATATTTATTTTTAAATTCATTGGCATAATTAATATTACTACTACCCTTGTCTATTGTTGCAATTCCAGTAAATTCAGTCATAAACTCATTACTTGTAGTATAAAGTACCTTTTTATTACTATGTTCAGTAATGTAATTACCTATTGCTTGCATTAAATGGGTTTTTCCTAAACCACTTCTACCATAAATAAATAAAGGATTATGAATAGTTCCAGGAGCTTCTGCAACAGCTCTAGCAGCTACAAAAGCAAGTCGATTAGTACTTCCAACAATAAAACTATCAAAGGTAAATTTGGGATTTAAGTTAGTATTCCAAGGAATTTCTTTAACAACTTGCTTTTCTTCAATTTCTGGTTGAGTAAATGTCTCAACCTCATCTTCAGTAATATATTTAAAAGTATAATTAATGCCAGTTAAAGAAAAGAAAGAGGCATCAATTATATCATTATAAGTTTCACTAAGCATTTGTTTGTGGATTTCCATAGGAACTTTTATTGTTACAACATTATTAACAATTGATAAAAGCTCAAGTTTTGAAAACCATATGGTATAAGCATTTTGACTAACTTGTGATTGAATATCGTTTAAAAATCTGGAAAAAATTTCATCTGTTTTCAAAACCTCACCCCACTAACTACATTTCCTTAAGAACATTTTAAACCATTTTAAAAAAAAATAAAAGAGAAAATGAATAAAAAAAAATATCCACAAAGTTATACACACAAAAAAGCGCCAAAATTCGACAAAAAAAACATTATCAACACAATTAACAAAAATAAAAAAAACATAATAACTTATTAACAAATTATCCACACGTATGTTAATAAGTTGTTGTTAATTTTGTGGATAAAAAAGACAAGTTATCAACAAATTATCCACAATCCACAAAATATGTTGATAAGTAAGGTTTAAAATTACCATAAAAAATTAAATTATATAAATATGTAAAATAAAAAATTATCATTTTTCTTGACTAAACAATAAGTTTAATATTATAATAAATAAGCCAAAGAAAAGGAGAAAGAATAATTATGAAGAGAACTTATCAACCAAATAATAGAAAAAAAGCTAAGAAACATGGATTTTTTGCTAGAAAAGAAACAAAAGTTTTAAATAGTCGTCGCCAAAAGGGACGTAAAGTTTTATGTAAATAAAAAAACCACTCAATGTGGTTTTTTTCCTAAGGAGAAAAAACCATGAAAAGATATGAAATGATTAAAAAACATGAAGATTTTAATAACATAATTCAAAAAGGTAAAAAAATAAATGGTAAATACGCAATAGTATTTAGAATAGAAAAGAATTATGAAAAACCAAATTTTGGTATTGCAGTTGGAAAAAAAATAGGTAACGCCGTTACACGAAATAAATTCAAAAGACAATATCGAAATATAATAGATAATTATCGATTTTTATTTAAAAATAACAATAATTATATTATAATGATAAAGAAAGAAGCAAATAAGGCATCTTTCACAGAACTAAAAGAAGATTTAAAAGAACTTTTAGAAAGGAAAATATAATGAAAAAACAAATAATGGCATTATTATTAGTATTTATCCTTTTATTAACAAGTGGATGTGGAACATCAAATTATATAAAAGATAAAGATAATAAAATAGTTGAATATGAACAAACAGGACAAATGTTACAAAAAGATATAATATGCTTACCAAAAGAAGATGGAGAATTATATAAATTATACGAACAATATCAAGAGCAATTAAAATATGATTTTAATAAATTGCCAAGTTGTGAAGATTATAAATTAACATCGACAGAAAGCAGTGGATTATGGGAATGGGCATTTGTAAAACCGCTTGCATATTTAATTATTAAATTAGGTGTAATAGTAGAAAATTTAGGTATATCACTAATTTTAATTGGTTTAGCAATAAGAATAATATTATTACCATTTACCATAAAAAGTACGAAACAAACAGCAAATATGCGAAAAGCTCAACCAGAAATTGAAAAAATTGAAAGAAAATATCGAAATAGAACTGATAACGAATCATTAATGGCAAAAAGTCAAGAAACAATGTTGATTTATAAAAAATATAAAGTAAACCCAGTAATAGGGTGTTTAATGGCCTTCATTCAACTACCATTGTTCTTTGCATTTTTACAAGCAATATATAGAACACCAGCAATATATGAAGAAACATTATTTAGTTTCGATTTAGGGATGACACCATTAGTGGGAATCCAAAATGGAAATTATTTATATATATTACTATTAATATTAATTGCTGTATCAACATATTTTTCATTTAAACAAACAATGAGTCAAACGCCACAAACAACACCAGAAGCAGGAAAACAAATGAAAATAATGTTATATGTTATGCTAGTAATAATAGTTTATGCATCTTTAACTTTACCAACAGCCTTAGCATTTTATTGGATAGTAACCTATGCGTTTATATCAATCCAAAATATAATAATCAATATGATTAATAATCGAAGCTTAACTAATAAACCTAGAAAAAATAAAAAAGAAAGAAAAATGAAAAAAGAAAAAATAAAAGATAAATTAGTTAAGAAAGAAGGAATGAAGTATGGAAAAGATAATTAAAGAAGGTAAAGAAATAGAGGTTGTATTAGAAGAAATATTAGCAGAAAACAATTTAAATAAAGAAGAAATAGTTTATACAACAAAAGAAAAAAAAGGAAAACTTTTTCAAGGAACATTAAAAGAAATAACAGTTTATCAAAAAAAAGATATTAATGAAGAAATAAAAGAATTTTTAAGAAAAATAATTGAAAATATGGGCTTAGAAATATCATTTGAAATAGCAACAAAAGATGAAAGAACAACTATTAAAATGTATTCTAATAACAACCCAATATTAATAGGAAAAGAAGGAAGAACATTAAAAGCACTAGAAACACTTGTTAAGCAAAAAATGTTAAATGAAATAGGTGTATATTATAAAATAAATTTAGATGTATCAAATTATAAAGATAAGATAAAAAGAAATTTAGAAAGACTAGCAATAGCAACTGCCAAAGAAGTGGTAAAAACAAAAGTTCCAGTGGCACTTGATAATATGACTAGTTATGAAAGAAGAATAATTCATAATAAATTAACGGATTTTAAAGGGGTAAAAACTGAAAGTGAAGGAGAAGAACCTAATCGTCATATAGTAATTAAGCCTGAATAAAAAAAGGTTTTAAAAAGTTTATATTATAAGTAAGAAAAAAATATGATTGAATAAAATTTTAAAATATAAAAAACTATCATTTTAATAATCTATCGAATAGAATTAAATTGATAGTTTTTATTTGCTATTTTCTTCGTCAACCAAAGATTTAGGATAAGGATTTCTTTCATCGGTAAGTTCTAGTAAATAATCAGTTGAAGTATTATAAAATTTTGCTAATTTAATGAGTAAATCAATAGGTAGTTGTCTTTTACCGATTTCATAAAAACTATATGCAACTTGAGATACGTTTAATATTTTAGCAACTTCGGTTTGATTTAAATCTTTATCTTCTCTAATTTCTCTTATTCTCATATATTACACTCCAAACAAATTGTAGAATAAAACAATATGTTATATTGACTTTTAAAACAATGTGTTTTAAAATAATCTTAATACAATATGTTTTAAAATAGATGTGGAGAAGTATTATGAAAAGAAGAAAAAAAATACTAATTATTGCTTTATTATTATGTGGTATATTTTCAATGTTTATACAAGCAAATGATAAAACTAACAAAATAATAAAAAATGAAAAAAAAGAAAGATTTTTATCATCAAATGCGATAAGTATGCTCTATGAAACAGAAGTAGGAAGCGGGGAATACCAAACTTCAACAGATACAACTTGGCCAAGTTCCGGATATATATTTAATGAAAGATTATCTAAATGTGAAAATGGTGGAACACTTTCTTGGAATGAAGAAACAAAAAGAGTAATAATGCAAACAAATACTTCCGACAAATGTTATGTTTATTTTGATAAATATGCTGTACCAACAATAAGTGAAATAAGTGTAAGTAAAACATATAATAGTATTAGTTTAACAGTAGATGCAACAAAAGGAAATAATGACATAGTAAAATATTATTATTCAAATAATGATGGCAGCAGTTATGTAAATAGTACAAGTAACACATATACATTTAGTGGATTAACACCAAATTTAGAATATAAAATAAAAGTATATGTTGAAGATAGTTTAGGATATACATCAAATATATATGAAACAGCGGTAACTACAAACGCTTATGTGAATCCAAGTGTAACAAATGTAACAACAAGTAATATAACAGCAGATAGTATAACCTTAAATGTAACAGCAAGTGGTGGAACAAATAATGTAGCAACATATTATTATTCCAAAGATAATGGTAGTAGTTATGTAAGTAGTACAAGTAGTAGTTATACATTTAGTGGTTTAAGTGCTGAGACAACTTATAATTTTAAAGTATATGTAAAAGATAGTGCTGGATACTCATCTGGTACCAAAAACATAAGTGCTACAACTGATAAAGGAATACTAATATTTTCAATTAAAGATACATACACAGGAACTGCATATAATTATTATTTTGAAAATGGAATGTCTATAGCTCAATGGACAGAAAGTGATTATAATACAAATAAGGAGAAAATTGGTTGTGTAAGCGGAAACTTTTATTATATACATTCGGATATGTTTGGTCATCCTATAAATGCATACACTAGTTGTGATGAATTGTTGTATGAAGGAACATATACTTATAACTCTTCTTCTGTACCAGATAGATTTTGAAAAAAATTAAAAATACAATTTAGTTAATTACAGTAAAATTATATGCAAGTGGTTTAGTATAAAACTTTAAGATTTTAATATTCTATGTTATAATACTTCCGTTGAAAGGAAGTATTTTTATTATGGAAGATACAATATGTGCAATATCAACATCATTAGGTATTGGAGCAATATCAATAGTTCGTGTTACTGGACCTGATGCAATAAAAATAGTAGATAGCATATTTGATGGTACTTTAACTGAAAAAGAAACACATACCATCCATTATGGACACATAAAAAAACAAGAAGAAACAATTGATGAAGTTTTGATAATGCTAATGAAAGGACCAAAAACATACACAACAGAAGATATAGTAGAGATAAATTGTCATGGGGGAATATCTACAACAAATAAAGTATTAGAAATACTACTAGAAAATGGATGTAGACTTGCAGAGCCAGGAGAATTTACAAAAAGAGCATTTTTAAATGGACGAATAAATTTACTTGAAGCAGAATCTGTAAATGATTTAATTATAGCAAAAACAGATGCTGCAAGGACACTAGCAATAAATAATGTAGATGGAATTTTAACTAAAAAAATCAGAAGTATAAGAGAAAAAATAGTAAAAATACTGGCAAATATAGAAGTAAATATTGATTATCCAGAATATCAAGATGAATTGCAAGTAACCAAAGAATTAATGGATAAATATTTAAAAGAAATCAATATTGAATTAGATAAACTTCTTGATGGAGCCAAAAATGGAAGAATAATAAAAAATGGAATAAATGTTGCAATAATAGGGCGACCTAATGTAGGAAAAAGTAGTATATTAAATCATTTATTAGATGAAGAAAAGGCAATTGTAACTAATATTCCAGGAACAACTAGGGATATAGTTGAAGGAACAATTTCAATAAATAGTGTAGCAATAAATATTATAGATACAGCGGGAATTAGAGAAACGGAAGATGAAGTTGAAAAAATAGGAGTAAATAAAAGTAAAGATATAGCAAAATTAGCAGATATTGTAATTTTTGTTGCAAACAATAATGAAAAATTAACTGAAGAAGACCTGGAATTATTGGGAAAATACAATTCAGAAAAATTAATTATATTTATAAATAAGTCAGATTTAGAACAAAAAATAGTTATACCAAAAAATATTTCCCAGGAAATAATAATTGGCAATACAATTGCTCCAAATGGATTAGATGAATTAAAAGAAGCAATAAAAAATAAATTAAAATTAGATAATATAATTAGCAAAGATATGAGCTATTTAACAAATTTAAGACAAATAGATTTAGTAAAAAAAGCGAAAAAAAGTCTAACAAATTCTTTAAAAAGTTTAGAAGGACAAATGCCAGTAGATATAATAGAAATAGATTTAAAAAGTGCATGGGAATATTTAGGACAAATTATAGGAGATACATACCAAGAAGAACTAGTTGATAACATATTTAGTAACTTTTGTTTAGGAAAGTAGGTAATTATATGTACGAAATTATAGTAGTAGGGGGAGGACATGCCGGAATAGAAGCTTGTCATATCGCTGCTAAGATGGGTAAGAAGACCCTTTTAATAACTGGAAATATTAAAAATATTGGAGATATGCCATGTAATCCTTCAATAGGTGGAACAGCTAAGGGAATTATAGTAAGAGAAGTAGATGCTTTAGGTGGATTAATGGGTAAAATCGCTGATATATCACATATTCAAATAAAAATGTTAAACAATTCAAAAGGACCAGCAGTACGGTCACTACGTGCGCAAGCGGATAAAATAACATATCCCAAAAATATGCAAGAAGCATTAAAAAACACTAAAAATTTAGAAATAAAAGAAGCAATGGTAGAAGATTTAATCATTGAAGAACAAACAGTTAAAGGAATAATTACTGCAACTGGAGAAAAAATATATGGGAAAACAGTAATTTTAACCACAGGAACATATTTAAAAGGAAATATCCTAATTGGCAGTGAAAATACACCTGGAGGTCCTCATGGAGAAGCAAGAAGTAATTATTTATCTGATAAACTAAAGGAATATGGCTTAAAAATAATAAGGCTAAAAACTGGAACACCTCAAAGAATAAAGAAAGATTCTATAGATTTTAGTGTTATGAAAGAAGAAAAAGGTGATTTAACTTCATGGACATTTAGTTTTGATAATAAACCAATGTATGACCCAGAAAAGCAAGAATCATGTTACTTAGTTTATACAAATGAAATAACACATAAAATTATTAGGGATAACTTAAAAAAATCTGCAATGTATGGTGGATATGCAACTGGAGTTGGTCCAAGATATTGTCCATCAATAGAGGATAAAATAGTAAGATTTGCAGATAAAGAACGTCATCAATTATTTTTAGAACCAGAAAGTTTATATTATGATGACTGGTATTTACAAGGTTTTTCAACAAGCATGCCAAGAGATATTCAAGAAAAAATGGTGCATAGTTTAAAAGGGTTAGAAAATGCAATAATAACCAAATATGCATATGCCATTGAATATGATGCTATAGATCCCTTACAAATTTATCCTAGTTTAGAAAATAAAATAATAAAAAATTTATTTACAGCGGGACAAATTAATGGTACATCAGGTTATGAAGAAGCAGCGGGACAAGGAATAATTGCAGGAATAAATGCATCATTAAAATTAGATAAAAAAGAGCCATTAATTTTAAAAAGAAGCGATGCTTATATTGGAGTATTAATAGATGATTTAGTAACTAAAGGAACAATTGAGCCATATAGAATGCTAACTAGTAGAGCGGAATTTAGATTAATACTAAGACACGATAATGCAGACTTAAGACTTAGAGAATATGGCTATAAAGTTGGTACAATATCAAAAAAGGAATATGAAAAATTATTAGAAAAAAAGAAAAAAATAGAAGAATTAATAAATTATTTAAAAGAGAATCATCTAAAAATTAATGAGAAAAATAAAGAAATATTTAATGAAAATAAAATCGAACTTCCTATAAGTAACATTTCATATTATGAATTATTAAAAAGACCAGAGATTAATATAAATTTTTTAGAAAATTTTATAAAAATAGATTACGAATATGAAATAAAAGAACAAGTTGAAATAATGATAAAATATGAAGGATATATAAAAAAGGCTTATAAAGAAGCAGAAAAATTACAAAAATTAGAAGAAAAAGAAATACCAGAAGATATTGACTATAAAAAAATCATAAATTTAGCCAGTGAAGCTAAACAAAAATTAGAAAAAATAAGACCAAAAACAATAGCTCAAGCATCAAGAATCAGTGGAGTAAATCCTGTAGATATATCAGTATTATCAGTTTATTTAAAAAAGGAATATAACAAATGAATATAGAAGATTTTAAAAAAGAAATAAAAAAATTAGGTATTGAACCTAATGAAGGCCAAATGGAACAATTAAGAAAATATACAGAATTTTTAATTGAATACAACACTCATACAAATATTACAGCAATAACAGATGAAAAGAATATATATTTAAAACATTATTATGATAGTTTAACACTAGCAAAAATAATAGATTTAACAAAAGAAAATAATTTATTAGATATAGGTTCTGGCGCTGGATTTCCAGGAATGGTATTAAAAATATTTTATCCAAATTTAGAAATAACCTTAGTAGATAGCAATAATAAAAAAACAAAATTTTTAACTGAATTAAAAAACAAATTAGGATTAGAAAAATTGACTATAATTAATGATAGAGTTGAAAAAATAACTAAAGAATACATTAATAAATTTGATGTTGTAACAGCAAGGGCAGTAACTAATTTACCGGTATTAATCGAACTTGCAATACCATTAGTAAAACCTAATAAATATTTTATTGCCATGAAAGGAAATGTTTTAGAAGAGTTAAATAAGAGCAAATATGCAATTGAACAATTAGATTGTCATTTAGATAAAGTGATAGAATTTAAGTTACCAATAATAGAAAGTAATAGAAGTTTAATAAAGATAGAAAAATTACAAAAAAGTGAATTAAATAAATTAAGGTCATATGAAAAAATTATAAAAAAGCCATTGCAAAAATAACACAAATATTATAAAATTAGAAATAGATAAAGGGTTGATTTAAGTGAACAATAATACACAATTAGAGGAAAAAATATTACAAGTTCCCATAGAAGATATAATACCCAATCGTTTTCAACCACGATTGGCTTTTGATGATGCATCATTAAATGATTTAGCATTATCAATAAAGCAACATGGTATAATTCAACCTTTAGTATTAAGAAGAAAAAATGATAAATATGAAATTATAGCTGGTGAAAGAAGATATAAAGCAGCGAAAATGGCAGGATTAGTATCAGTTCCTGCAATAATTTCAAATTTAAGTGATAAAGATAGTGCTCAAGTGGCAATTGTAGAGAATGTACAAAGAAAAAACTTAAGTGCAATTGAAGAGGCAAAATCATATCAAGCATTATTAGATAAAGGATATATGACGCAAGAAGATTTAGCGAAAAAAATGGGATTATCACAATCAAATATTTCTAATAAATTAAGATTACTAACATTAGATGAATCAGTACAACAAGCAGTAATTCAAGAAAAAATATCAGAAAGACACGCTAGGTCATTGTTAAAAGTAAAAGATAAAGAAATGCAAAAAGTATTATTAACTAAAATAATAAATGAGAGATTAACAGTAAAACAATTAGAAGATGAAATAAAAAAAATAATGCCAGCGAGTGAAGAAGATACTACAACCGGTAATGGAGCTAGTAATATAAATGAATTCATAGCAAATGTAACTAATAAATTAAATACACAGATAAATCAACAAGAATTAGAAGATTTGGCAAATGAGGAAAAAGGATTAAAAGAACCACAAGAAGATTTTAGTGATTTACCAATTATAGAAAGTATCCCAAATATAAGCAACATAATAAACAATTCTGTAGATATAAATCCAATAAATGAACAAAAGGGATTAAAAGAGCCTAAAGAAGAAATATTGAATTTAAATGAAAATATGAATACAAATATAACACCTGAAAAAATGACAAATAAATTTTTCAACTTTTTAGAAAGTGAAGCAGCAAATATGAATTTTGATGAAGTGATAAAACCATTGGAGCCTAAAAAAGAAGAAAAAGAAAATATTCAAAAACCAACAGATTTATTAAGTAAAATAGACAATATAGAAATGTTAGATGATTTTATAATACCAACAAATACTAATAATGAAAAAATAATGAATAATGACTATTTGGATGAAGTAATAAAAACAATTAGAAATTTAAATTTAGACAAAGACAAAGTAGTAGTTGAGGAAATTAATTTACCAACAGAATATCATATAAATATCAAAATAAAAAAAGATAAGATATAAAAAGATAGTTCATCAATCACTATCTTTTTTTTCTTCTTTTGACACATAAACTTCATTAGATATAGATGGTTCAGAACCTTTAACATAATAATATAATACGGCTTTATCAGAATCAGTAGTAACTTTTCCAGTAACAGCGTCAAGTGGAATTGCAACCACATTTTTAGGAGTTTCATACCAAGAAGTATCTACATCTTTTAAAGCATATTCTATAGTATTAACCCAAGCATTTTTAGATTTACTTCTTACAGAATTATTAATATATTTATTATCATCATAACCCATCCAAGTCATAACTAAAGCATCTTTATTATATCCAACAATCCAAAAATCTGTATTAGTAGAACCTGTTTTAATAGCATATTTATTAGTAAACTTAGAGGCAATAGTTAATGCAGTAGGAGTAGTATAATCAATAAAAGCATCATTAGAAGTTGAAGTCATCATTTCATTTAAAATATAGGTATAATTTGGATTAAGAACCAAAGTATTTTTATGTTCATGTTCATAAATTACATTTCCTTCTAAATCTTCGATTTTTTTAATAAAGTATAAATCTTTTTTATATCCACCTGCAGCAAAAGTAGTATAGCCAGTAGCAAAATCAATTAAATTTAATTCGCTTGTTCCTAAAGGTAATGAAGCAACTTTATTTAAATTACCAGTAATACCGGTTTTTCTAGCAACATTAATCATTTGATTAACACCCAAAAATAAATTAGTTTTAACGGCATAAATATTATCTGATAATGCTAAAGCAGCAGCCATAGTTATATCTTTATTTGAATAAATATCGTTAGCATTAGAAGGGCTATAAGTTTGCCCATTTGATAAATTAAAAGTAGTAGGTTCACTCGAGAATGTTGATGACATAGTCATATTATTTTCTAATGCTGCATAATAAAGAAAAGGTTTCATTGTTGAACCAACTTGTCTAACTGAAGAAATAGCTCTATTGTATTGACTAGTAGCGTAATTCATGCCACCAGTTAAAGCTTGAATAGCTCCAGTATTAGGGTTAACAATAATACTGGCAACCTGAATTTCATCATCTACTTTATTTTCTAGTAAATTTTTTTCTAAATTGGCTTGTAAATCCATATCTAAAGTAGTATATATTTTTAATCCACCAGAATCAACTAAAGATTTTGGTATTTCTTTTATATTTGCTAGTTCATTTAAAACTGCATCTTGATAATACATAAGCATTTGTAAATTATTAGTTTTATTTTGCCCATAAATATCAATTTTTTTTGTAAATAAAGAATTATAAGTTGCTTCATCAATATAATCATTATCAAGCATAGCTTTGGCTACGATTTTAGCTCGAGAAATGCAATCATCATAACTGGAAACTGGATTATATTTAGAAGGGTTTTTAGATATACCAGCTAAAATAATAGCTTCTTCTAAAGTTAATTCACTAGGTTTTTTATTAAAATAATATGAAGAAGCATTAACAATTCCTAAATTTCCTTGCCCATAATTTATAGTATTTAGATAGCCCTCTAAAATTTCATCTTTTTCGTAATGAACCTCTAACTCTAAAGTTAAAAAAGCTTCTTCAATTTTTCTTTTCCAAGTTTGTCCAAAATCCAAATACAAATTTTTTATATATTGTTGGGAAATAGTAGAAGCTCCTTGGACAATAGCACCATTTTTGATATTTATATACATAGCTTTAGCAATTCGCAAATAATCAAACCCATTATGTTTATAAAAATTTTTATCTTCAACAGCAATAGTAGCATCAATTAAATATTGACTAATATCTTCAATGTTTGCCCACTCATTTGTAGCAGAACCTTGATAAACCAAATTATTTTCATTATCATAAAGATACAAACTACCACTAGTTTTTAAATCCAATTTTGGACTTAAATATGCGTAAGTATAAAGGCCAATTATAGACACAATAAAAGATATAAATCCAAAAAGCATTAACTTAAATAAAAACCTAACTTTTTTCAATTTATATCACCTAAAAGTTATTATGTAAAAAAAAATATAAAATATAAGTGCAAAAATTAATATATTATGCTATAATGTGTTAGAAAAAAAGCGGGGTGATTCCATTTATGAAAAAAATTGATTGGATATTACTCAATAATGGTGAGGAAATAATATGTTTAAAAGATTATAAATGTGAGTTTATAAACAATAAATTAACATTGATAGAAGAAAATAATAAAAACATTATAAATTTAGATAATAAAGTGTATACAAGAATAACTGAAGAATATACTATGAAAATAGATTTTAAAGATAAAACATGTAATTTTGAATTTGAAAACAAAGAAAATTTTATATGTGATTTAGAATGTGAAATGGTCTACAATAAAGAAAAAATTGAAATAACTTATAAGTTTGACCAAGAAATATTTAAAATAAAAATAACTATGAAAGAGGAATAAAAATGAAGGATATTATAATAAATGCTTTAAATGAGTGTTTAAAAAAATTAAAAATAAATTATTCAGAAGAAATTGAAATAAATATACCTAAACAAAAAGAAAATGGTGATTACTCAAGCAATTTAGCTTTAAAATTAACTAAAACATTAAATAAAAATCCTATGGAAATAGCTAATGAAATATTAAATAACTTTAAATGTGAACAAGTAAGTAATATAGAAATAAAAAATCCAGGATTTATTAATTTTTTTGTTAATAAAGATTATTTATTTGATAATTTAAAAAAAGTTTTGATTGAAAAAGATAATTACGGAAGCTCTAATATTGGAAAAAATATAAAGGTTAATATAGAATTTGTAAGTGCAAATCCAACAGGAATATTACATATAGGAAATGCTCGAGGTGGGGCATATGGTGATTCACTAGCAAGAATAATGCGTTTTTGTGGCTATGAAGTAACAGAAGAATATTATGTTAATGATGCTGGAAATCAAATTAATAATTTAGGTGAATCCATAAAAGCTAGATATTATGAAAAGTGTAAAAAAGAATATCCTATTCCAGAAGGAGGATATTTTGGAAATGAAATAATAGAACTAGCAGATGAAATATATAAAGAACACAAAGATGAATATTTAGATAAAGAAATAGAATACTATAAAGAATTGGGAGTAAGAAAATTATTAAATAAAATTATAAATGATTTAAAAGAATATCGAATAAATTTTGATGTATTTACAAGTGAAAAAGAAATAGGAAAAAAGTACAACTTAAATAGTATAATAGAAAAATTAACAGAAAATGGTTATACATATGAAAAAGATGGGGCATTATGGTTTAAATGTAGTGAATTATATGATGAAAAAGATCATGTTTTAATAAAAGAAGATAAAACACTAACATATTTGGTACCAGATATAGCTTATCATTATGATAAATATAACCGAGGATATGACAAATTAATTGATATATTTGGAACAGACCATCATGGATATGTAGCAAGATTAAAAAGTAGTATAAAAGCACTTGGTAATGAACCAGAAAAACTAGAGGTTAAATTACTTCAATTAGTAAGATTAGTAGAAAATAATGAAATAGTAAAAATGAGTAAAAGAAGTGGAAAATCAGTAACATTAAAAGATTTAATTGATGAAGTAGGAGTGAATGCCGCAAGATACTATTTTTCAAAATACAGTTTAGATACCCAAATGGATTTTGATTTAAATTTAGCAAAAAGCAAATCAAATGAAAATCCTGTATATTATGTAAGTTATGCTTATGCTAGGATATCATCAATATTAAGAGAAAAAGATTATGAAGAAATTCCGAATAAATTTGAAACATTAAATAATGAAGATACATATAATGTTTTAGAAAAAGTATATGTATTTCCAGAAATAGTAAAAAATGCTGCAATAAAAGAGTTACCACATTTAATAACAAATTATGTATATGAACTTGCTAACATATTTCATACATATTATTCAAAAAATAGAATATTATCAAATGATGAAAAAAATACGAAAGAAAATATATTATTAATAAAAGCAGTAAGGCAAACAATAAAAAATGCACTTAATTTAATTGGGGTAATACCACCAGAAAAGATGTAAGGAGGAAATAAAATGAAATTAAGTCAAATACCAAAAGAAGAACTAGAATTAATGGGTTATGATGAAATAGCCTTGTTAATATTACAAGAATCTGGCAAAAAAATGAAAATTCAAGATATATTTAAAAAAGTATGTAAAGTATTAGAATTACCAGAGAGTATGGTTGAAGAACATTTAGTTGATTTTTTTGAATTAATGTCAACTAACAAAAAATTTATAATGTTACAAAATGGATTTTGGGATTTACAAAGCCGTCATAAAATGGATGTTATTATTGAAGAAGAGGAAGAAGACGAAGAAGAATTAATGGAAGATGAAGAAGAAATAGAAGAAAACGAAGAAGACATTTTCTATGATGGCGATGAAGAAACTGATGATGTAACAGAAGATGATTTAGCAGATTTAGTGGTAATAGATACAGATGATGATTCCAATTTATAGATTAACTGTTTAAAAAGCGGAAAATATAAGGAGGAGAATAATGATTAATAGATTAGAGGCAATAGAAAAAAAATATAATGAATTAAAAGAAGAATTAACTAAGCCAGAAGTTTTAAATGATTTTAACAAATTAAGGGAATTATCTAAAGAAGAAAGTGAATTAAAAGAAACAGTAGAAGTTTATGAAAAATATAAAAAAGTAAAAGATAATTTATTACAAGCTAAGGAAATGGAAAATGACCCTGAATTAAAAGAAATAGCAGCAGCAGAAATTGAAAGTTTAACTCAAGAAGAAACAGAGTTATATAAACAATTAGAAATATTATTAGTACCAAAGGACAAAGACGATGGCAAAAATGTAATTATGGAAATTAGGGGAGCAGCAGGTGGAGACGAAGCAAACATTTTTGCTGGAGACCTATTTAGAATGTATAGTTATTATGCTGAAAAAAATAATTGGAAAATAGAAATAATTCACTCTATTGAAGGAACAAGTGGTGGTTATTCACAAATAGAATTTATGATAAAAGGTGAAGGCGTTTATTCAAAATTAAAATATGAATCAGGTTCTCATAGGGTACAAAGAGTTCCGGTAACAGAAACCCAAGGTAGAGTTCACACATCTACATCTACGGTATTAGTAATGCCTGAAGTTGAAACAGCAGACATAGAAGTAAAAGAAAGTGATATAAAGATGGATGTATATCATTCAAGTGGGGCTGGTGGACAATCAGTTAATACGAGTAATTCAGCAGTAAGACTTACTCATATTCCTACTGGAGTAGTAGTAACTTGTCAAACGGAAAGAAGTCAATTAAAAAATAGAGATAGGGCAATGAATTTATTGAAAATAAAGATAAATGACCAAATGCGACAAAAAGAAGAAGAAAAATTGGGTCAAGCAAGAAAATCTAAGATAGGAACAGGGGACCGTTCTGAAAAAATCCGAACATATAATTATCCGCAAAATAGGGTAACAGACCATCGCATTAATTTCTCGATTATGAGTTTAGACAGAGTAATGGATGGCGAATTAGACCCAATAATTGAAGCATTGCAAACGGAAGATTTAAAACTTAAATTAGCAGGAGAAAGTTTTGAATAAACCGGATAATATAAGTACAAAAGATTGGGATTTATTAAAAGAAAAGTATCCAAATAATTTAGAAAAAGTAATAAATAAAATAAAAAAAGGTTATCCAATACAATATTTAATTGGCAATGTTGAATTTTTAAATACTACCATAAATGTTGACAAAAGGGTATTAATTCCTAGGTTTGAAACTGAATATTTAGTTTACAAAATAATTGAAAAAGCTAAAGAAACATATAATGAGGAAATTAAGATTGCAGACTTAGGTACAGGAAGTGGATGTATAGCAATAGCATTAAAAAAAGAAATAAAATGTGAAGTTGATGCATTTGATATATCAAAGAATGCTATAAAACTAGCTAAAGAGAATGCCAAAGAGAACAAAGTTCAAATAAATTTTTTTTGCCAAAACATAAAAGAGCCACTAAATGATAACTATGACATTATAGTTTCTAATCCCCCATATATTAAAAGCAAAAAAAATGTAGACAAAAGAGTGTTAAAATATGAACCCCATTTAGCATTATTTGCTAAAGAAGAGGGTATTTATTATTATAAAAAAATTATAAACAATAATTTTAAAAAATTAAATAAACCAGGGATAATGGCTTTTGAAATTGGGGACAATCAAGAAGAAATATTAACAAAATTTTTGAGTCAGTATAAAAGCATAAGATATGAATTTATAAAAGATTTAACAAAAAGAACAAGATATTTATTTATATACAATGAATAAAATAAAAAGTAATTACACAATATTCATTTAGGTGATAAAGTGAAGAAAGTAATTATTTTTTTATTTATAGTAACTATAATAGGATTATTAATAAGTAATAAACAAGAAAAAATAACAATTCCTTTAGATGCAATAAGATTTAGAATAATAGCAAACAGTAGCAATTTTGAAGATCAAGAAGAAAAAATAGAAATAAAAAAAGATTTAGAGCCAATATTAGAAAGTATATTATCAAAATCGACATCTATTGAAGAAACAAGAACATTAGTAAATGAAAACATGCAAGATATAGAAAAAATAATATCCCAAAAAGAAGAGAATTATAGTATAAATTTTGGGAAAAACTATTTTCCTGAAAAAGTATATTATGATGTAACTTATCCTGCTGGAGAATATGAATCGTTAGTAATAACACTTGGAGACGGGTTAGGAGAAAATTGGTGGTGTGTATTATTTCCACCATTATGCTTATTAGAAGCAGAAGAAGAAAATATTGATAAAGTTGAATATAAACTATTTGCCAAAGAAATTATAGAAAAATTTAGATAGACTAATGCATATATATTATTAGGTGATAAAAATGCGAGAAATAGTATCCATCTTATTAATCGGAGTATCTTTATCAATGGATACTTTTTCTTTGTCTTTAACAGTAGGTTCTTTAAATAACAAAAAAAACATACTAAAAATATTCCCATTATTAGTAGGATTATTTCATTTTTTTATGCCTTTTATAGGGAATATAATTGGCATACAAATAATTAAAACTTTAAATATAGCAAGTAATGTAATACTTGGAATCGTATTAATAATTTTAGGAATAAACCTAGCTATTCATTATTTTAAAGATGAGAGTGTTGAGATAAATATTAACATAATTGGTTTAATAATATTAGCATTTAGTGTAAGTATAGATAGTTTTTCAGTGGGATTAGGAATAAATAATATAACTAATAATTTTTTATTAGCGAGCATAATATTTGCTTTAACTAGCAGTTTATTTACATATTTAGGATTAATTATAGGAAAGTATGGAAATAAAATTATAGGAAAATACGCTATATTTTTAGGAATTATACTATTATTATTTTTAGGATTCTTTCATCTTTTGGGATAAAATGTTATAATAAATAAAGTTAAAATTATATTTATATAATTTAATAAATAAAATATATTGGAGGTACCAATGAAACAAATAATAATAGAAGGAAATAAGAGTTTAAGTGGAAAAATTAAAATTGGGGGAGCCAAAAACAGTGTAGTTGCATTAATACCCGCAGCAATATTAGCAAGTGGCAATGTAAAAATAACAAATGTTCCCAACATTTCTGATAAAGATGCATTAATAGAGATATTAAAATTATTAAATGTTAAAGTAAAAAAGCAAACAGGAATAATAGAAATTGATTCTAGTGAAATAAAAAATAATGTAATTCCAGAAAATTTAAGTAATAAATTAAGGGCTTCATATTATTTTATGGGAGCATTATTAACAAAATTTAAAAAAGTAGAAATGTATTTCCCTGGAGGATGTAATATTGGGTCAAGACCAATTGACTTACATTTAAAAGGATTTGAAGCACTTGGAGCAACAGTAAAAAAGGAAGAAGAAGATAGCAAATACATAATCGAAGCAAATGAATTAAAAGGAGCAAATATATTTTTGGATTTTGCATCAGTAGGAGCAACAATTAATTTAATGATAGCAGCAACAATGGCAAAAGGAAAAACAAAAATAATGAATGCCGCAAGAGAAGCGGAAATAAGCAATATTGCTGATTTATTAAATAATATGGGTGCAAAAATAAGTGGAGCAGGTACAGAAGAAATAACAATAATAGGAGTAAAACGCTTACATGGTGGAGAAATAAAAGTAATACCAGATAGAATAGAAGCAGGAACATACATTATAATGGGAGCATTATTAGGAAAAAATTTAGTAATTGAAGGAATGATTCCAGAACATAACATAGTATTATTAAATAAACTACAAGAAATGGGAGTAGATTTTAAGTTACAAAATCATAAAATTATTTTGAACAAGTCTAAAAATTTGAATCCAACCAATGTAAGAACTGTAGTATATCCCGGTTTTCCAACAGACTTAGGACAACCTATGGCAGTATTACTTACACAAGCTCATGGAATATCACTATTTGAAGAAACGATATGGGAAAATAGAATGGGACATGTTAAATATTTAAATAAAATGGGAGCAAAAATTGAAGCAGAACGCCAACATGCAAAAATAACAGGACCTACAAAATTACATGGGGAACAAATAACAGCAACAGATTTGCGAGCAGGTGCAGCCTTAGTAACAGCTGGTTTAATAGCAGAGGGAACAACAATCATAAATGATGCAGAGCATATTTTAAGAGGTTATGAGAGAATAATCAATAAACTTTCATCGGTAGGTGCTAACATAAGAATAACTGAAATATAATGTAAAGAGAAATCTTTACTTTTTTAATGGGGGTTAAAATGAAAAGAAGATATAAACTAATATTAATTATAATGGTAGGAGCAACATTAACATTATTAATAAATACAATAACAGTAGATAATAAAATAATGTTAGTAAGTATAGGTGACGGATTAAGTTTAGGGATGACGCCATATAAAGTAGCTGGAACTAGTTTTAATGATTATTTAAAAGAAGAATTAGAATCTAAGAACAAATTACAAGGATATAATAATGAGTTTTCTCAAAGTTATCTAACTATCCACGAATTAAATGAGTATATAGAAGACAATTTAGTTGGAAAATTTACAAGAGTACCAATTAAACAAACATTAGCAAAAGCCGATGTAATAACAATAAGCATCGGAATAGATGAATTTGCCCAAAAATCATTACAAAATACAATAAATAATGAACAAATAGAAAATTATATAAATGAAATGGAAGTTTTATTAAAAAGTATTAGGGAATTTTATGATAAAAAAATCATTATAATAGGCTTATATCCTGCATATAACTTTGAGAAAAAAGATGTTATAGAGGTAAATAATAAACTAAAAAAAGAAGCGGGAAAGTATAACTGTTTATTTTATGATATATATCCTTTTTATTTAAATAATAGTTATTTTCTAACAAATACAAGTTATTATATAAACTATTTAGCACATCAAAAAATAGCATCAGATTTATTAAAAATGCTCTTGTAAATTAAATAGACAGATTTATTTACAAACTAAAAATAATGTGATAAATTTAAAATGTGATTAAAATGAAAAATAATTTTAGTAATTTTATAAAAATAATTAGTATAATAGTATTTATAGGTCTATTTACGTATGTAGTTTTTTTAATAATTACTAAAAATACTCCAGTAAATGTTAATAAAAATGAAATCAATTCCCAAATTGATACAAATATAAAACTAATATCAGAAGAATTAGTAACAATTTTAAGTTATTTAAACCACACAAAAGAAACTAATATATTAGCTTGTCAAGTATTAGGAAAAGATATTGGATTTAGTCCCAAAGAAAATCAAAACTTTTTTGATTACTATGCTCCAATAATTGAAGATTGTATTAATAATAAAAACTATATAATGGTACGAAGTAATACTAAAGAATACAAAATAATAACTGAAGAAGAAATAAACAAAATAAAAGAAAAATATGAAATAACCAAAAACTTTATATCTTTAAAAAATTATTTAACAATTGATGAATTAAGTACATATTCAGAAAAAGAAATAAATGAATTACAAAATTATGTAAATAATAATTATTATTTAGCATATGAAATAAAATTAAGTAATGAAAATAAGACTATGTATAAGTTAAATAGAATTTTTAAAGATAAAGAAAGTTACAAAGCAGTAATTGAAGCAAATTACAATAATCATACTTACAAAGCAATATTAGAAATAGTAGTTGAAAATGATATAATAAAATATAAAGAATTAATATTTTATTGACAAGAAAATTTGCTTTTGATATATTAAGGATAGTGAATTAATGATGAAAAAAGGTTTATTAATAGGGATAATAATATTATTATTAGGAGTTGGCTCATATTTAATATATAATAATTTTAAAGATAAAAATCATAATGAAAATCAAAACCAACAAGTTGAAGATACAAAGGTTGCAGAAGTAGTAAAAGAATTAATAGAAAAAGCCGATTCAATATATGCGGGTACAGCATTTTCTTATAATCCAAGTGAATATATAGAAGCAAATGGAGCTTCTAGTAGTTGTAATAGAGGGGTAGGATGTGTAAAAATTACGAATTATCAAGAAATTATTAACCAATATTTTACAGACCAAGCTAAAGAAGAATTAGAAAAAAGCACAGAATATGGATTAATATTTATAAATAATGAAGCATATCTTATAGATGGATATGCTGATTACTTAGAAATAAGTAATCCAACAATAAGTATAGAAACAAATAATGAAACGACAGTGGTAGCGTCTTTTGAAGAAACAAAATTTGACCGTAAAAAGTATGGAAAAATAGAATTAAAGAAAATAAACGACGAATATTTAGTAAATTCATTTACAATAAATGAAAATTATTAAAGCAATAAATTTACTTGTCAATCAAATAAAATATGTTATAATATTGTAGTTGAAAGAAATACTATGCCATGAATATGGTATGGCGGAAGGAGAGTAAAATGAAAGCTAATATCCATCCAGAAGCAAAAGATGCTACAGTAACTTGTGCATGTGGAGCATCATTTACTACAAAATCAACAAAAGAAAAAATTGATGTTGAAATTTGTAGTGAATGTCATCCGTTCTATACTGGTTCACAAGGAAAAGCAAAAAAGACTGGAAATATTGAAAAATTCAATAAGAAATTTGGTTTAGATAAAGAACAAAAGTAGTAATATTTTTGTTTTTTTTCTAAATTAATGTATAATTAATATAAGGAGATGATAAAAATAAAAATAATTTTAGGCTGTGACCATCAAGGAATAAGATATAAAGACGATGTAATAAAATATTTAAAAAACAACGAAATTGCAGTTGAATATAGTAATATTAGCAATAATGAAGAAGATGATTATCCGGATTTTGCTATTGATGTATGTAAAAAAGTATTAGAAGAAAATGCCCTTGGAATTTTAATATGTGGTTCAGGTATTGGAATGAGTATAGCTGCCAACAAAATAAAAGGGATAAGATGTGCAAGAGTAGTAGATGAAAATGATGCATTTAGTGCTAAAAACCATAATGGGGCAAATGTAATAGCCTTTGGTATAAATGTAGAATTGGAAGAAGTATATAAAATTATTGATACATTTATAGGGACAAAAAGCCCTAGTGAAGCAAGACACTTAAGACGAATAGAAAAAATAAATAAATTAGAAGAAGGAAAGTAAAAATGGATTATAAAGTAATATTATATATAGTTTTTACATTTATATCAGCGTATGGAATATCTGGAATAAATTTTAATAATATAATAAAAAAAGAAAAAGTAATTGAAGCACGGGTATTAGTAGTAATTATTTCATTATCATTAGGATATTTATTAACAAATTTTACGATAGATTTTTTAAATTTAACAAGAATATTGTAAAAAATAAATACATATAATTATTGAGGCTAAAATGAAAAATATATATTTATTGATAGCGGTAATAATATTAAGTATAATTGGATTTATAAGTAGTTTTAAAAAAGAAACTACTTATTTTAATGAAGAAAATAAAGAAATAGAAGTAACAATAAAAAATCAAGAAGAAGGAACAATAGAAACATTAGATTTAGAAGAATACATAATCGGAGTAGTAGCAGGAGAGATGCCTGCTTCTTTTGAAGATGAAGCACTAAAAGCCCAAGCAATAGCAGCTAGAAGTTATGCATTAAATAAAATAAAGAGTACAAATAAAGAATATGACTTATTAACAGATATAACTAATCAAGTCTATATAACTAAAGAAGAGATGCAAGAAAAATGGCAAGAAGAATATGAAAAGTATTATGATAAAATCAAAAAAGCAGTAGAAGATACTAAAAATTTGGTTATGATGTATGATGGAGAAGTAATAAGTGCATATTATTTTGCGATGAGCAATGGGAAAACTGAAGATGTATCCTTAGTCTTTGGCGAAAATATTGACTATTTAGTAAGTGTTGATTCATCATGGGATGAAAACGTAAAAAATTTTCTGGTGACTAATGAAATAGAAAAAGAAGAATTTTGTGAAAAATTAGATATAAGTTGTGAAGAAATAAAAATAGAGGAGATAAAAAGAACAGATAGTAATAGAGTCGATACAATAAAAATAAATGGAAAAGAATATAAAGGAACAAAAATAAGAGCATTATTAAATTTAAGGAGTACTGATTTTGATATTGAAATAAAAGAATCAATAAATATAACAACAAGAGGATATGGTCATGGAGTAGGGATGAGTCAATATGGAGCAAATGAAATGGCCAAAAATGGTGCAACTTATGAAGAAATATTAAAATATTATTATAAAGATATAAATCTAACAAAAATAAATGTATAAAAAAGTAAAAAAATCTCCATACTTTTATTAGGATGGTGAAATATGAAGAAGAGAAAATTAAAGGGATTTGTGTTACCGACAGTGTATATATTGGTAATAAGTTTATTGTTTGTAAGTATTTCTTTTATAGGCAATGCGTTACAAAATCAATTTAAATATGACAGTGATTTATCTGTAAATGCATTAGATGACACAGTTACTCCAGTAATCAAAGATGAAGAGTCACAAGAGCAAGTAAAAATAGTAAAACCGTTTACTAGTACAGCAGTAGGAATAAGTAAGTCATATTATGATATGCAAGATGATGAACAAAAACAAGAAGAATCATTAGTATATTATGAACAAACTTATTTACAAAACAGTGGAGTATTGTATTCATCAAAAGAAGTATTTGATGTATTAAGTGTACTTGATGGAACTGTAACAAATATATTTGAAGATGAAATACTTGGAAATGTTGTAGAAATAACTCACAACACAAATTTAAAATCTTTATATTATAGTTTAAGTGAGATAACCGTAAAAAAAGATGACTTAGTAAAAAGTGGACAAACAATTGGAAAAAGCGGGGACAATTTATTAGATGATGAAAGTGAAAATTGTTTATTATTAGAAGTATATTATAATGGCAAAACTATAGATCCTGAAGATTTTTACAATATGAATATTGATGAATTACAATAGTATAAAAATAACCCCTTAATAATATAATTTGTTAAGGGGTTGTTTGGTTATGAAAGAAGATATTAATAAAAGAGTTATAGAGGAAGCAAAACACGTAATAGATACGAAAGATACAATAAGAAAAACAGCAGAAAAGTTTAATGTAAGCAAAAGTACAGTTCATAATGATTTGAGTAAAAGACTAGAAAGAATAGACAAAAACATAGCAGAATCTATAAATGAAATATTTAAAAATCATGATAAAGATAAACATATAAGGGGAGGACAAAGTACAAAAGAAAAATATAAAAAAGGATAAAAATGAAAACAAGAAGCACAATATATTTTAATGACGAAAAAATTTATTTAAAAAATGAAAAAACAAAAAAGATAATAATAGAAAAAATAAATAATAATATTATAAAAAATGGTAAAATAAACAATATAGAAAAATTTATAAAAATGTATGAAAACTTAATAAAAAAGTATAAATTAAATAATAATATTTTTGGTGAAACAATAAAAATAATAGTTAATCCTACATATAATAGTGCAGATACAATGTTATTAAAAAGTATATTTGAAAAATTTAATTATCGAAAAATTATTATCGAAAATGAAACTAAATATTATAAAATTAATAATTGTAATAGTTTTTTAAATATAAATAATTCTTACAAAATACTTAGCATGTTAGATGAATATAAAAAAATAAAAACCTATTTAATACCAAATGGTTATTTTGAAGAAAATGACGAATTTGAATTTATAAAAAAGAAAATAGAAAACAAAGATATTTATTTATTGGGAGAAGGTAAAAAATTAGAAGAATTTTTTCAAATATTTGAAAAAAAATATAAAAATAAAACATATTTATTTAATAATAATGAAACGTATTTATTGGATATAAATGGGTAAAATCTCAATATTTGTCGAATTTTGTTGTACTGTTTTAATTGCATTTAACAAACACTAGTGATACAGTTAAATTAAAGAAGGAAGGAGTGTGTGTGTGATGATGCAAGGCAGAGTCAAGTGGTTTAACAACGATAAGGGTTACGGATTCATCGAATACAACCAATTATCAGATATCTTTGTTCACTATTCGGCGATTGTTAAAGATGGTTACAAAACATTAAACGAAGGTGCTTTAGTAAATTTCAAATTAATTGAAACTGCTAAAGGATTACAAGCAATAGATGTTGTTGAAGAACAAAATGTGACTGTAGCTTAAAAATTATCTCGTTTTAAAAACGAGATTTTAAATGCAAAAAAATAAATAATACCTAAATTAAAAAATGAAATACCTATTATATAGTTTTTTTGAAAAATATATGGTATATTATTAATAGGAAGGTGATTATGTTGAAAATAAGTATTCGTGGAGACAAAGTAACAGTTACAAAATCTATTAAAGAATACATTAACGAAAAATTAAGCCGACTTGACAAATATTTTGAAAGTCCAAAAGAAGTGGAGTGTAGAGTATTAATTAAAGTAAAAAACCAAGAACAAAGTATTGAAGTTACTGTACCAACAAGCAAATTTACTTTAAGAGCAGAAGAAAGACATCAAGACCTTTATGCAGCAACCGATTTAGTAATAGATAAATTAGAAGGACAAATTAGAAAAAATAAAGCACGATTAGATAAAAAATATCGAGATATTCCAAAATTTGAAATGAATTTTGATTTTGAAGCACTAGAAGATGAACTAACAACTTCTAAAATAGTAAAAAGAAAAGATATAGATACAAAACCAATGGATGAAGAAGAAGCTATGATTCAAATTGAATTGTTAAATCATGATTTCTTTGTATTTAAAAATATAGATGAAGACTGCATATCAGTTTTATATAAGAGAAAAGATGGAAGTTATGGTATTATTAATGTTAAGTAATTTAATATAGACTTAAAAAAGTCTATATTTTTAAAATAATATAAAAAATTATAAAAATAAATTTGTTTTTTAAGCATATTGGAGGAACCATGAAAGAAAAAAATACAATTTTAAATAGTAAAAGAAGTGTGATAACAATTTTGGTTATAATTATTACTGCATTAATTGCAATTATATTAATAAATTTGTATGATGCAAAAAATAATAATGATACAAATTTTAATAAAGAACCTCAAAATAATGTTGAATTAGATAAAGAAACGGATAAAAGCGAAAATACTAATAATGAAAATGAAAACGAAGAAGGAAATATATATTCAAAAAATTTAATGTATCAAATTCAATATCGAAGAGGTGACATACTTTATGACATTTCAATAGATAAAGAGTTTAATATAAGCATTGTTTCTACAGAATATGATTACAGAAAACCATATAATATACTAGTTAACGAAAATCACACATTAATTGATGTTTTCAATAATAGTCAAAAACAATTTATAATTAATTATTTAAAATCTTTAAATTACACTCTAAATCCAGGTAATCTATTCGAGGTAACTGGAGACTTTTTAGTAGTGAAGAATTATGAAGATGGTAAAGTATTAGTTAATCAAACGGAAAATTACTTTTTAACAGCATTAATAGAAAGTATAATTGAAAGAAATGCATCATTTTATCAATATGTTGAAAAAGATAACAAAATAGAGAATTATATAAAAGATACAAATTATAAAAAATTGGATAACGACTTAGATATAGTTTTAAATTTGTATGAGAAATTTGCAAAATCTACACTTAGTAATGAAAATAATGAGATAATAGGTACAGAAGTGTTTGATTCGTATAAGAAAAATGAGTTAAATAATAATACAAAAATATCTTTAGCATTGTATAACCTCTTATACAAAGATATTTCAAACTCTAATTCCTACTGTGATTCAGAAAGCTCTAAGTGTTACATTGACATTAATCTTTTCAATAGTACATATGAAGAAATATTTGGAAATACAAAATATGATTTATCAACATATGAAGGATTTGATACTGACATGTCTGCATATTTTTACTATGATAATTCAAACAAAAATATAGTAATTTTATATGATAACGGCGATGAAATTGATAATATGTTAGTATCAGATATTGCATACGCATATGAAAAAGATGATAAAATTGTAATAATAGAAAAAACGCTATATTATTATTTATACGATACTAATGATGGAACATTTGGCGCAGAAAGCATAACAGAAATTGAACAAAATAAAGGATTATATAATAGCCCTAAAAAAGAGGTTAAAATAGCAACAGAAATTAATCCATTTAATTTTAAATTTACTGAAGAATTGAATTCATTTGTAACATATTACGCTCATACATTCACCAAAGAAAACGGACAATATTATTATACAAGCATGACTAGATTAAATTAAAAAAATAATATAAAAATTTAAACTTTTTATTTTAACAATAGCGTGATATAATACAAAATGAGGTGTAAAATGAAATTTTTAAAGAAATTATTAGATAGTGAATATAAAGAATTGAGTAGATTTGAAGAATTAGCAAAACAAATAGAAGCAATGGAGCCAGAAATTCAAAAATTAACAAATGAAGAGTTAAAAGAAA
>CALVSK010000006.1 GCA_944359015.1 uncultured Bacilli bacterium | reverse complement strand
TCTTCTAAAACAACCCTTTCATATTCTTTTGGCAATTTATCTCTTACGATTTCTATCATAAAACCTCCTAAACTAAAAAACTTAATATTTAATTTAATGAATTAATTATATCATCAATTTTTTTACCATATTGAATTGATTCATCATAAATAAACTTTATTTCTGGAGTATGTCTAATATCAACTCTTTTACTTACTTCTCCTCTTATATAAGATGAAGCATCATTTAATTCTTTTTCTAAAGTTTTTTTATCTAAATCAGAAAGTGAAGTAAAGTAAACTTTACAAAAACTTAAATCATTAGTAACAGTACAACCAGTAATAGTAATTGTTTTAAGAAGTAAAGAATCAGCTTCATTTGCTAAAATATCACTAATATGTCTTGAAATATCAGAAGCAATTCTTTCAATTTTATGACTTGGCATTTTTCTTCACCTCTAACATTTCATATACTTCTATTACATCTCCTTCTTTAAAATCATTAAATTTTTCCAAAGTAATACCACATTCAAAACCTTTTTTAACTTCTTTAGCATTATCTTTTTCTCTTTGTAATGAAGCGATTTTATCATCACTTGCAATTATAATTCCATCTCTAATAACTCTAGCTAAAGCATTGTTTTTAACAACACCATCAGTAATATAAGAACCCGCAATATTTCCAATTTTTGAAAATTTAAATAATTTTCTTACTTCAGCACTACCTAATACTTTTTCTTCATACTCAGGTTCTAATAAACCATTAATAGCATCTTCAATATCTTCAACTAATTTATAAATAATTGTATACAATCTAATATCAATATTATTATCTTTAGCAATTTCTTTTGCATTATTAGATGCAATAACATTAAATCCAATAATAATAGCATTTGAAGCTGATGCTAAAACAACATCAGATTCTGTAATAGCCCCAATACCACTACGAATAACTTTAACTTTTACACCAGATTCCGTTATTTTTTCTAAAGCATTTTTAACTGCTTCTTCACTACCTCTAACATCTGCTTTTAATACTATATTAATTTCTTTACTACCAGAATCAACCGCTGCAAATAAATCATCTAGAGAAACTCTTTTTTGTTTACCTTCATTCATTTTCAATAAATTTTCTCTTTTTAAAGCAATACTTTTAGCTTCCGCTTCAGTTTCAAAAGCCATAAATTTATCACCAGCTGATGGATTTTTAGTTAAACCAGTTATTTCAACTGGAGTTGATGGTCCAGCAAAGGCAATAGATTCACCACAATCATTTTTCATAGTTCTTACTTTAGCATAACTAGTTCCAACAACTATTGGGTCTCCTATTCTTAAAGTACCATTTTGGATTAAGAAAGAAGCAATACCTCCAACATTTTTATCTAATCTTGATTCAATTACTGCTCCAACAGCATATCTATTTGGATTAGCTTTAAATTCATTAACTTCTGCCACAGTCAAAATAGTTTCTAACAATAAATCTATACCTTCACCTGTTACAGCAGAAATATTTATAAATGGCACATCTCCACCCCACGCCTCAGGTGTAATACCAGCTTCATTCATTTCTGTTAAAACTCTATCTATATTAGCATCTGGTTTATCAATTTTATTAACAGCAACAATTATTGGAACATTAGCACTTTTAGCATGGTCAATTGCTTCTTTAGTTTGAGGTTTTACCCCATCATCTGCAGCCACAATTATAATAACAATATCTGTAACACTAGCCCCTCTTGCTCGCATTTCTGTAAAAGCAGCATGTCCTGGAGTATCTATAAAAGTTATTAATTCATCTTGATATTTAGTTTGATAAGCCCCAATATGTTGTGTAATACCACCAAATTCTTGAGATACAACATGCGTATGTCTAATATAATCAAGTAAAGTAGTTTTTCCATGGTCAACATGTCCCATTATAGTAACAATTGGTGGTCTTTTTACTAAATCTTCTTCTTTATCTATAATTTCATATTCTTCAAAATTAGCTACATCTTGAGTTTCTTCTCTTTTTAATGTTTTACCATAATCAAGAGCAATAATCTCTGCATTTTCAAAATCAATAGTTTGATTAATATTAACCATTAAACCTAAACTCATTAATTTTTTAATTATATCAGTACCACCAACGTTTAAAACATTAGCAAGTTCTCCAACAGTCATATCATTTTTATATAAAACAATATTTTCATCAGTTTTATTACTCATTAATTTATTCTTATGTTTATACATTTCTTTTTTTAGAATATTAAATTCATTTTTACTATTATCTTTCTTTTTTAACTTTTGAATACTTTTACTTTCTTTCATATTTTTATCAAAAGAACTAGAAGTTAATATTTCATCAACTTTATCATCAATATCATCTTCTTCTTCAAATGTTATTTCATCATCAGTACTTATTAAATTAATTGTATTATCTAACATAATAATATCATCATCATTTAATAAATCATTAGCATTATTTACTTTAATACCTAATTCCTTACATTTTTTTAAAACTTCTGCTACTGACAAATTAACATCTTTAGCATATTCACTAACTGTCATATTATCACTTTCCTTTCTTTTTTTATTCGTTATTATTTACTATATTAATTAACTCCTCATATACATTATCAGGTATTTCTACCTCTAAAATTTTATTCAAAACTTTACTTTTTCTTGCTTTTTCTATTACTTCAATATCTTTTTTTAAATAAGCCCCTCTACCATTACATTTACCACTTAAATCTACTATTACATTTTTATCTGGAGTTCTTAAAACTCTAACTAATTCTTTTTTAGGTAATTTTTCATGACTAATTACACAACTCCTCATAGGAATTTTTTTTACTTTCATTAATTATTTCCTGCCTTATTAATTTCTTCCATAGTTTTAATTTCTAACTTATATTTAGTTAATCTACTAGCAAGTTTAATATTGCTTCCTTTTTTTCCAATAGCAAGTGATAAATTATCTTCATTTACAACAACTAAAGCTTCATGTTTTTCCATATCAGTTATACTAACAATAACATCTTTAGCTGGAGTCATAGCATTTTTAATAAATTCTTCTGGATTTTCACTAAATGGTACAATATCAATTCTTTCACCATTCAATTCTTTCAAAATACCTGCAATTCTAGAACCTTTTTCTCCAATACAAGAACCAATTGCATCAATTCTATCATTAGTTGAATAAACAGCAACTTTACTACGAATACCTGGTTCTCTAACAACTGCTTGTAAAATTATTATTCCATTAGCAACTTCTGGTATTTCATGTTCAAATAATCTTTTTACAAAACCATAATTTCTTCTTGATAATTTAATAATTGGGCCTTTTGGACCATTTTCAACTTTAGTAATATATACTTTAATATTTGAGCCCATTACTATTTTCTCTCCAGGAATAATATCTTTTTTAGGTAATATTCCTCTAGTTCTACCTAAATCTATATAATAATTATTTTGGTCTTCCAAAGCAACCATACCAATCATTAATTCATCTTGTTTATCAGCAAATTCATTAATAACACTTGCTTTTTCAGCTTCTCTTATTTTTTGCATAACAACTTGTTTAGCAGTACCTGCTGCAACCCGACCAAAATCTGCTGGAGTAACTTCTTCTTCAATAGTTTCTCCAACTTCAATATTAGGAACTAACTTTCTAGCATCTTCTAAAAGTATTTGAGCATCTCTATTTATTTTAGGTTCAATTTTTTTAACATTTCCTTCTTCATCTACTTCTTCTTTACCATCATCATACTCATCAACAACTACTAAATAAGAATAAACTTTAATATCTCCAGTTTCTCTATTAATATCAACTTTAACATTTGTTTTAGAATTAAAATTTTTCTTGTATGCTGTTTGAAGTGCTAATTGCAATGCTTCAAATATTATATCTGGACTAATGTTTTTTTCTACAACTAAAGCATCAATTGCTTTTATTAAATCTTTACTTTTCATAACTAACCTCTTTCCTTACTTATAACATCCATTATAAAACTATCATCAGTTATATTGGCCTTATCAACAACTTTATCTACAATTTTAGTAGCATCAACAATAGTTTCTAAGTCAATGCCCCCAATTTTATCTAAAGTAATTGTCAAAAAATTATATTTACCTTTCTTTTCATAAGTAACATCATCAACAATAATTTCTTCTTTTTCCAATACTTTTTGTAATTCTAATTTTAATTCTTCTAACTTTTTTTCCATAACGCCTCCATAACTAATAATAAAAGTGGGAATTTCTGCCCACTTAAAAATTGCAAATACATTATAACACATTTTTTTTTAATTGAAAACCCCCATTTTAATTAGGTTAATTTAATGTATTACGTTATTATAAAAAAGTTTATTTATTCAACTAAATTATCTAATATAAAAATAGACACTAGCTTTGTTCAAGTATAGTGCCCACTTTAATTCTGAGTAATCTATTACTACTCTTTTATAAGATAACAAATTTTTTTAATTTAAACAATTATTTTACTCATATTTTTTGTCGAAACTTTACGAGCGATATTTCTTGTAATTATATAATTTTATATTTAAAATATTTAACTGTTACCTACTTGTGGTAGTGCCTGCTTTAAATCTGAGTAATCTATGACTACTCTTTATGGGGGTTTTGGATAAAAGGAGGCAAAGAGATGAAAGAAGAAAGAAGATTTCTTTTATTAATCATAATTATGTTACTTGTAATTATATTACGGTTAATATAAAAAATAGACACTAGCCTTGTTCAGGTATAGTGTCTGCAACAAAAATGCAGGCATTATCCACTAGGGGTAACACTTACATTTATAATATAACAAATTTTTTTAATTTAAGCAATACAAATTAATTATAATAAAGCCTATGAAAAAAATAAAACTAGATAAAGAACAACAAGAAGCAGTAACCAAAGATGGAAATATATTGTTAATCGCCGGAGCTGGTTCAGGCAAAACTTTTACAATTGTTAATAAAATAGAATATTTAATAAAACATAAAAACTATCAACCAGAAGAAATATTAGTATTATCATTTACAAATAAAAGTGTTGAAGACTTAAAAAAGAAAATAGACTATAATTGTAAAATATTAACTATACACAAATTAGCAATTGAAATATTAAAAAATTATAATATTAATTATAAATTAGTTAATGACAATTATATTTATTTTATAACTAATGAATTTTTTTATAGTTTAAATAATTTAGATTATATAAAAGAAATACTTAAATATTTTAAAGAAAGTAATTATAATATTTTTTTAAAATCCACTAAATATCAAATTTTTATAAATACAATTATTTCATTAATTAAAATATATAAAACTAACAATTTAGATAAAAATACAATAAAAAGAATTTATTATGACAATAAATTTTTAATAAAATATACTTACATAATATTAAATATATATGAAACAGAATTATTATCAACTAATAGTTATGATTTCGATACTTTAATAATAAAAGCAACAGAAATAATTAATAAACCAACAAACTATAAATATATAATAATTGATGAATTTCAAGATACATCACAAATTAGATTCAATTTAATTAATAAAGTTAGAAAAATAAATAATGCATTTATTTTTGCAGTTGGTGATGACTATCAATCAATTTATCATTTTTCTGGCTGTAATTTAAGTATATTTTTAAATTTTGCAAATATAATTCCTCATTGTCAAGTATTAAAATTAACTCATACATATAGAAATTCTCAAGAATTAATAAACATAAGTACAAAATTTATAATGAAAAATAAAAATCAAATAAAAAAAGAACTTATAAGTAAAAAACATATTAAAAAGCCAATTAAATATATTTATTACATTAATCCTAAAAAAGCATTTAATAAATTATACAAAAAATTAAATAATGAAAATAATGATTTATTAGTATTAGGAAGAAACAATAATGATATATTCAAATTTAGTAACAATAAAAATTTAAATTATTTAACCGTACATTCTGCTAAAGGATTAGAAGCGAATAATATAATATTAATAAATATGACTAATAAAATAAATGGTTTTCCCAATAAAATAAATAATGAAATTTTAAATAAAATTCATCCCATTGACCAAAACATTTTATATGCTGAAGAAAGAAGATTATTTTATGTAGCACTTACTAGAACTAAAAATTATGTATATATACTAACACCTATTTTTGGCAAATCTGAATTTATAAAAGAAATAAAAAAATATAGGTAAAAACCCCTATATTAATTTTTTTTAATTTCTTCAAACCTTTCCTTTTGTTTAACATCAGGATATTTTTTTAAATCAACCAAGGATAAGAAATCATTATAATCTCTTACCCAAAGTTCATTAGTTTCAATATTTTGATAAACAACTTTCTCTTTTAAAGTTTCACTATCTTTAGCTATTAACAAAACTTTATAGATATGACCTTTAAAATGTTTATATAAACCATTAATTTTTACTTTTCTTTCCATCTTTTTTATCACTTTTTTCTTTATTTGTAGGTTTAGGTAAACATTCTTTTCTAGATAAATTTAATCTTCCTTTATTGTCATAACCTAGTGATTTAACCATAATTTCATCACCAACAGCAACAACATCACTTGGTTTATCAACTCTTTCATGAGCAAGTTGTGAAACGTGAACTAAACCTTCGCAACCTGGCCAAAGTTCTACAAAACAACCAAAATCCTCAACTTTTATTACCTTACCAGTATATACTTTATTATCTTCAACTTCTCTAATAACATTTTCAATCATTGAGCGTGTTTTAGCAATAATATCTTTATCAGTATGATAAATAATTACTCTACCATCATCTTCTAAATCAACTTTTACAGCATCTTTATCATTTACCGTTTTAACATTTGATGCTTCCAAAATAATTTTAGTAATCATTTCTCCACCACGACCAATAACATCTTTAATTTTTTCTGGGTCAATATTAAATGTTTCTATTTTTGGAGCATATTTACTTACTTCACTTCTTGGCTTATCAATAGCAGTACTCATAACATCTAAAATTTCCAAACGAGCTTTTTTAGCTTGGGCAAGTGCTTCTTTTAATATTTTTTCAGTAACCCCTTTAATTTTTATATCCATTTGCAAAGCAGTTATACCTTTTTTAGTACCAGCAACTTTAAAGTCCATATCTCCCATATGATCTTCCAAACCTTGAATATCAGTTAAAATTGTATATTTTTTTCCATCTTTACTTGTTATTAATCCCATAGCAATACCTGCAACTGGAGCCTTAATTGGCACACCTGCAGCCATTAAACTTAAGCAGCCTGAACAAATAGTAGCTTGACTAGATGAACCATTACTTTCTAAAACTTCTGATACTACTCTAATAGTATAAGGAAATTCTTCTTCGCTTGGAATAACTTGAGCTAATGCTCTTTCACCCAAAGCACCATGACCAATTTCTCTTCTTCCTGGTGAACCATATCTTCCTATTTCACCAACTGAAAATTGTGGAAAGTTATAATGTAACATAAATCTTTTAGAATCTTCTATACCTAGACCATCAAGAATTTGGTGTTCACCAATTGCTCCCAAAGTTGTAGTAGCAAGAACTTGAGTTTCTCCTCGACTAAAAAGAGCTGAACCATGAGTACGGGATAAAATATCAATTCCAGCATACAAAGGTCTAATTTCGTCCATCTTACGACCATCTGGACGTATATGTTTTTCTGTTATTAATCTTCTAACTTCTCCAGCTTCGATATTTACCAAAATTTTTGAAACCTGAGCAATTTTTTGTTCTAAATTTTCATCTTCTGCATATTTTTCTTTAAAATATTCAATAGTTTTTTCTTTTACTTCATCAATTTTTGCATATTTTTCTAATTTATCCTTAATTTGAATTGCTAAAAGCATATCTTTTGTTGCATATTCATTTACTTCATTTTCTAAGTTGGCATCAATTTCTGCTTTTTCCAATTCTTTTTTAGGTAAACCAATTTCATCAATTATTTTTTGTTCAAAATCACATAAAACTTTAATATTTTCATGAGCAAACATTAACGCTTTTAACATAACTTTTTCATCTAATTCACTAGCCCCAGCTTCAACCATACATATAGCATCTTTAGTACCAGCAACTGTTAAATTAAGAGAACTTTTTTCACTTTGAAGAGCAGTAGGATTAACAACAAATTCTCCATCAACTAAACCAACAATAACTCCTGCAACAGGTCCATCAAATGGAATATTACTAATTCCTAAACATAAAGATGAACCAAATAATGCCGTAATTTCTGGAGAATTATCTTGATCAACTGATAAAACTGTATTAATAACCTGTATTTCATTTCGTAAATTTTCATCAAACATAGGTCTTAAAGGTCTATCAATTAATCTAGCAGCTAAAGTTGCAGCATCACTAGGTCTACCTTCTCTTTTAATAAATCCCCCCGGAATTTTTCCAACAGAATATAATCTTTCTTGATATAACACTTGTAAAGGAAAAAAATCTTGACTAACCATATTTTTTCCCATAACACAAACAGATAAAACAGCTGTATCACCATATCTAACTAAAACAGAGCCATTAGTTTGTTTAGCAAGTTCTCCAGTTTCTACAACAATTTCTCTTCCATTAAAATCTAACTTAAATACTTTTTTCATAATACCTCTTTCTATACAAAAAAAGACACCAAAAATAAGTGCCTTTTAATTACTTTCTCAAATTTAATTTTTTAATTAATTCACGATAACTAACAACATCGTTTTTCTTTAAATAATCTAATAATTTTTTACGACGTCCAACTTTAATTAACAAACCTCTTTTTGAATGAAAATCATGTTTATGTTCTTTTAAATGTTCAGTTAAATTATTTATTTCATTTGTAAGTATTGCAACTTGAACTTCAGTTGAACCACAATCATTTTTAGATTTTGCAAATTCTTTAATTATTTTTGCTTTTTCTTCCTTTTTTAAAGCCATAATACTAACCTCCTTAACTTAAATTGGTTTAAACCTAGTATAGAAACGGAGATATCTAAACCAAGTACAAACTTCTATATTTATTATATTTTAAAACTCACACTTTTTCAATATTTTTATTTTAAAGATGCTAATAATTCATCTTTTTTCATTGTAGAATAACCTTTTATTCCTTTTTCTTTAGCCATTTCTTTTAATTCTGCTAAAGTTTTTTTAGTTAAATCTTCTTTCTTTTCTTCATTTTTTGTTTCAACTTTTTTAGAAGAACTTACTTTTTTAGGAGTATTTTTTATTTCACCATTTAAAGCTTTTTTAGCAGTTTCAACTAAAGAAGCAAAACTATTTTTATCATCAATAGCTATTTCAGATAACATTTTTCTATTAATTTCAATACCTGCTTTTGTTAATCCATTAATAAATTTAGAATAACTTATATCATTTTCACGACATGCAGCATTAATTCTAGTAATCCATAATTTTCTAAAGTTTCTTTTATTTTGTTTACGGTCACGGAATGCATAAGCTCCACTATGAAATAATTGTTCTTGAGCAGTCTTATATAATCTATGTTTACTTCCAAAATAACCTTTAGCTTCTTTTAATACTTTTCTTCTTCTGTTTTTAGAAACATTTCCACCTTTAACTCTTGCCATTACTTATTCACCTCAACTTTAGATAACAGATTTTAATCTGTTTCTATCTCCTTTACTAAGTACCCCTTTATTTCTTCTTTGGCGAACTTCTTTTGCAGTATCCTTTCCAGTTTTATGATTACTTCCGGATTTCATATAAGTAAGTTCCCCATTTTTCTTTTTCATAAACACTTTTGCACTTGATTTATGAGTTTTTTGTTTACACTTTGCCATATTATTACTTCCTTTCTTTATTTTTTAGGTGCCAAAATCATAGCCATTTGTCTACCATCTAATTTTGGTTCTGTTTCAATTGTAGAACAATCTTTTAAAGCATCAGCAAATTTTAATAATACTTCTTTACCCAATTCTGGTCTAGCCATCTGACGACCTTTAAATCTAATAAATGCTTTAATTTTATGTCCTTTTTCTAAATAAGATTGAGCATTTCTTCTTCTCGTTTCAAAATCTCCAACATCTATAGTTACAGACAAACGATATTCCTTAATTTCCTTATTAGATTCTCTTTGTTTCTTTTGGGTTTCTTTTAATTTTTTTTGTTTTTCATAACGATATTTATTATAATCCATTATTTTAACAACTGCTGGAGTTGATGTCCCACTCATTAAAACTAAATCTAACCCAGCATAATTTGCTAATGTCAAAGCATCTGCAATCTTTTTTAACCCCATTTTTTCGCCATTCGGCCCAATTACCATTACTTCAGGTATTTTAATATTTTCATTAATTGGTAATTCTTCTACACCTTTTGCTATTTTAAGCACCTCCACAAAATTAAAAAATGAATACATACTTGTATCCATTTAAAAACCTATATACTTCTATTGATTCTTCGGCTTTTTACCTATCACTATTCGTAATCAGGTGGATACAAATCTCTTTCCTTTTTTTAATAACAACAATAGTTTACACTATAAATATATGCTTGTCAATCATTTTTAACATTTTAACTTAATTTTTTTCTAACTAAAGAAACCGCTTGTTCAGTAAATTCTCTACATCTTATTTTTTGTATTTGTTCTTTTAAAACTGCTTTAGTATAATAAACCACTTCAGAAAAATCTACATCACCATCAATAAACTCATATTTTTTACTCATTTTCTCCCATAATTCTAAATGTCTTTTAATATACTCTTTATTTAAAAATTCTGCATTTAAATTATCCAAATTTTCACCATACATTAAATTTATCATTTGAAAATATAGACTAAATTTATCAGGATTATAATCTTTACCATGCAATTCATATATATCATAAAAATCTTTTACTCTTGTATTCGCAACATCAGTTCTTCTATTATGACTAATTATATAAAGCTTTTCTGCAATATGTTCCTCAAAAGAAGGAGTATTAATAAAAAATTTTTCATCACCTTCAAACAAAGGTTCCACACATTTAAATTGGGTTTCAAAAATAACCTGATTATTTTCTTTAAAATCTACTGGTATTGGAATAACCATTTCTCTTTTATCATCTGGATAGTTAATTATTGCTATTAATGGAATTTTATATACTCCATTAGGTGTTTGATAAGGTAACTTTTTAATATCAAATCTCACAAACTCATCCTCAGAATGATATAATAAAGAATATAATAATTCAAGCGGAATTTGATGAAAAAGTTGACTTGACAAATCTATATCTAAAACTGGTCTACTAAGTTTTCCTAAATGAACATATTGACTAAAACTTCCTTTAACAACTAAAGTTCCATAATTCACATTGGCTAATCGTCTTAATAAAAGCATAGAATAATATGTTGAATAAGCAGCATTTACAGATATACCAATTCTTTTAGCTTCTTTTTTAATAAATGCTTTATTTTGATCTAAATTTTTAAATTCCATATTATCTCCCTTTTTTTAATAAAAGTTATTTTAACACAAACCAAAAAAAAAGACAAATTAGTCTTTTAAATTTAAATCAATTAATATTCTTTTCCTTTTCTAAAATACATTTATTTACTTTTTCAATAAATTCTAAAATATTTAAAGTATTAGTTTCTTGCATTCCAAATTTACGATAACTAATTGCATCATTATCTTTTTCTTTATCTCCCAAAATTAAAGTTAAAGGAATTTTTTTGGTTTGACTTTCGCGCATTTTATAACTCAATTTTTCATCTCTATCATCTATTTTTACTCTAAAACCATTTTCTTTTAACAAATTATATACTTTTTTAGCATATTCTAAGTGAAATTCATTATTTACAGGAATTACATTTATTTGAACTGGAGAAAGCCATAAAGGAAAAGCTCCAGCGTAATGTTCAATCAATATTCCAATAAATCTTTCAATTGAACCATAAATAACTCTATGTAACATTACAGGCCTTTTCTTAGAACCATCTTTGTCAATATAAGTTAAATCAAATCTTTCTGGTAAATTCATATCTAGTTGAATTGTTCCACATTGCCAAACACGACCTAAAGAATCTCTAATATGAAAATCTAATTTAGGACCATAAAACGCTCCATCACCTGGATTAATTTTACAAGTATGTCCAGATTTTTCACAAGCATCTTGCAAAGCTTTTTCAGACTTTTCCCAAATAGAAATATCTCCAATATATTTTTCTTCCGGTCTAGTTGAAAGTTCTATATCATAAGTAAGACCAAAAATTGAATATATTCTATCAATAAAATTAATAAGTCTTATAACTTCTTCTTCAATTTGGTCACTTCTCATGAATATATGGGCATCATCTTGAGTAAAAGTTCTAACTCTAAACAATCCATTTAAAGCTCCGCTTGCTTCGTGGCGATGTACTTGACCAAGTTCACCGATTCTAAGTGGTAAATCTTTATAAGAATGTAAACTATTTTTATAAACAAGCATCCCTCCTGGACAATTCATAGGTTTTATAGCAAATACTTTTTCATCAATTTCACTAGTATACATATTTTCACGATAATTAAACCAATGACCAGAAAGTTCCCATAAATCTTTATTTAACATAATTGGAGTTTTAATAAATTCATAACCTTCTTTAGTATGTTCATCATACCAAAAATTTTCTAATTCATTTCTTATTATCATCCCATTATTTAAAAAGAATGGAAATCCAGGACCATATTCACTAATCATGAACAAATCTAGTTCTTTACCCAATTTTTTATGATCTCTCTTTTTTGCTTCTTCTAAGAACTCTAAATGTTTTTGCAAATCATTTTCATTTGTAAAACAAATACCATAAATTCTTTGAAGCATTTTATTATTGGAGTCCCCTTTCCAATAAGCACCACTTACCTTAAGTAATTTAAAATATTTTAATTCTTTAACAGTTTCAACATGAGGACCACGGCAAAGGTCAGTAAAATCACCTTGAGTGTAACAACTAATAACAGTATTACTATCCATATTATTAATTAAATCCAACTTATATAAATCATCACTAAATTTTTCTAATGCTTCTTCCCTAGTAAGTTCATGTCTAACAATTCTTTTACCATCTTTAGAAATTTTTTTCATTTCTTTTTCGATTTTTTCCAAGTCTTCTTCTTTTATTACATCATCACCTAAGTCAATATCATAATAAAATCCTTCTTCAATAACAGGACCAACCCAAAACTTTGCATGAGGATATAAATGTTTTACTGCTTGTGCCAGCAAATGAGCACAACTATGATTTAAAATACTTAATTTTTCATCTTCTTTAATATTAATCATCTTAATCTTCCCTTCCTTTAATTAAAATAAAAAAGCATGATACACCAGGAGTGCAAAAGCACGGTACCATCCTTTTATTTAACTTAATTCTGATAACGGTAAACACCGGAGTTTATTAACTCTCTTAGAAAGTAGTAACTTTTAATCTATTTATTAGTTTCCACCAACCACTAACTCTCTTTATAAAAATCAATTAAAAATCATGTCTTTCCTCATCGATTTACAACGATATTCTAGCACAAATACAATTTCTTTTCAACCACCAATTAAAAAATTTGCAATATCATTATATATTAAATTTCTAGTTTGTTCAAATAATATTTTATGAGCAGCACTAGGATAATTTAATACTTTTATATTTGTATATCCATTTTTATTAAAAATGTTTATTTTTAAATCACTCGCCATTTTACCACCAATTTCCGTATCATTATCTCCATAACAAATTAAAATTGGCAAATTTTTATTTAAACCATTAAATTTAATATTTGCAATATATTTATTTAATTCTAATATATTTTTAACAGATATATTAAAATACGAAAAATTACATAAAGGATTATTTTTAAATAATTCTCTTGCATTTAAATCTTGAAACAAAAATTCTAATTTACTAAGTCCTAAAGCCCCTTCAAGAAAGCTATTACATTTAGTACCACCTTGAAATTTATTAATAAAATTTGCAGTTTTTAACCACAAATTAATATTATCATTTGGTTTTAAAGGACTTACTAAAACAATTTTATTTATTTGATTTTCATATTTTAAAAATAAACCAAGCAATATTTCAGAGCCAATTGAATCCCCAAAAAGATATATAGGTAAACTATTATATCTATTTTTAATATATTCAAAAACAACACTTTGGTCACTAATTAATTTATTATAATCACTCATAAAGCCCAAAGGATTATTGTTATCAACACTTTTACCATGTCCTCTAATATCTGAAATAATTACATTTAACTTATTATTATTTAAAATACTTATTAACTCATAATATCTTTCCTTATATTCTTTATAACCACAAATAATTTGTACTACTCCCACTGGATTATTAACTTCAAATAATGAAGCAGACAAATACAATAAATCACTTGACTTTAAACTTATTTCTAACATACATTTCTCCTTAATACCACAATTCATTAATTTTTAAACTTGTACTTTCAGGCATTGGGTTTGGTAAATCAAAATTAATTAAAATAGGTATTTTAAAACCTATACCAAAACAAAATGCTGTACCAGGATTCAATGCTTTGATTTGTTCTATAGTTTCATTAGCTACATTAACACTCATATTTTTTACTATTTCTAAATCTCTAGGATGATATATTCTAAAGACCACAAAATTACCACATTGACTTAAAGCAGTAGTAGATAATTCACTAGGTCTTTGAGTAATAAATGTGAGTAAAGTACCATATTTTCTTCCTTCTTTAGTAATTCTATCAAATATATTATAACCAATTATATCAATATCAAAATCATTTTGAACATATCTATGTGCTTCTTCCAATATTATATTTATTGAAAATGTTCCTCTTGGATTAAGAGAAGTTGTATAATTAAATAACAATTTACTAAATAACTTAGTTATTATTTTAGCAAATCTATCATCTAAATAACTTAAATCTATATTTAAAAGTTGAGTATTTAAAAATAAATTTTTAATAAAATTTTCTTTACTAATAAACTCATTATATTCAAATATTTTACTTTCTTTACTATTTATAATAGTATGTAATCTAGTTTTTAAAATATTATTTTGTTTATATACATTATCATTATTTATACTACCTTCACTTATTAAAGCAAACTCTAAAGCATAATATAAATCTTTTAAAGAATAAGCAAAATCCTGAACTACAGTTATATCATCCAAATTAACTTTTTCAAATTGATGTAAAAAATTTACAACTTCCAAAATTGCATTCATTTTTCCCTGTTCATCAATTAACAAACATTGTCTAAAAGTTCGATTATAACCTGGTTGATGAATAATAGAATCCAAGTTTAAAGTTTCTGTATTATATTTTGATAACACAGCAATAATTTGGTCACGCATTTGACTTGCGGATTTACCACTAGTTAAAATATCATATAAGCAATTTGCAATTATATCATTTTTATATTTTTTCATTTGAGGGTTACTACTTTTAAAAATTACTACTAACTTTAAGGTTTTAGCCAAAACCGGAACTTGTTCTCCACTACTAGCTTGTAATAAAATTGCTAAATCATCAACATCTAAAAAATAAGTAGGAAACACCAACATCTTTTCATTTGAGCTTACAACATTAGTTGTATAATTAATAGAATTAAGTCCATTATTTTGCAAATCTTTAAAAGTATTTTTATATTCGCCATAAGCATCAAACAAAATAAAATGAGAATTAATAGGTTTATTGGGATTTATCAAAAACAAATTTTGAAGCATTCTAGCAACACCACAAGATTTACCGCTACCAGTATTTCCAATAATAGCACTATGATTTGCATAAAAACTATTTAAAGAAACAGAAACATTAAAGTTTTTATAAATTGCAGACTTACCTAATAATAAAAAGTTTTTATTAAAAACGTTTTTTCCAAAAATCAATTCTAATTCTTGAGCATTTACAATTCTAATATTTACTATTCCACTTGGCTTTTTAATAATTCCTGAACTAAATTTATCATTTATTATTTCTCCAACTAACAAAGTTTTAACAATACTTTCATCCACATATATAACTTCAGCAATTACTATACGGGATTCTTCTTCAAATGCCAAATGGCAATTCATTAAATTAGACATTGCTTTACCAGAATCATTTTTTATAGTTACTTCATTATTATTTATTTTGATTATTTTACCAAACATCATATTATCATATTCTCCTAAAATAATTTTACTATTATTATTTTAAATTGTCCATTACTATTTATGAAAATAAAATAAAAACAAACTCACTACTAAATTAAATAATTATCTTATTTTAAATTAATCATATTAATTAAGAAATCCTAAATGGATTGCTTTGGGTACCATCTCCACTGACATAAGTTGTGGAAGAAGTTAGATAGAAGGACGGACGCGTAGCGTACAAATTATTAGCATATTCATCCGCTTCCGGAATACCAGAAGAACTAATATAAAATGATAAATGAGAATTTAAAGATTCACGAGAAACTGTCCATTCAGTTGCTCCTAAATATATCCAATTTGTACTTTTAGCTGAAATATAATAATTGTGCATAGCAATTACCCAATAATCTGGGATTGCCGCAAATCCATAATCACTTACATACATTAAACCGATTTTCATATTATCAGTTGTACTTTTTGAACTATTACCTACTTCTACATCATAATATTGTTTAGAGGTACTTGTTATATTATTATCCATTCCACCAACTTTCCAAGTGTGCATTGCTATTTTATTTTGCCATGTCACACTTAGACCATTATAGTATGTTGTGTTTAAAGTATTTTTTATTGATGAAGAACTCCAAGTATTACGATTATTATTATCCCACGGATAATTTCCTATGTTTGTTAACTTAATCAGTTTTACTTCTGAGTCAAATACGCCAATAATGCGGTATAAGTTATCTTCCGGACAAGTTTCTGCATCACTACCAAAGCATACATAATTATTTGGATTTGCTCCAGCATATCTATATGAGTTATCTGCTGCACTATTTGCCAAACCTGAGTTGTGATAATATATTCCATTTACACCTTGACTTGTATACAAACTTTTTATGTAATCAACAAAGTATACTATATCTGGTTCTTTATCAAAATATACATAGCACTTATCACTTTTATTTGTTTGCATTATTACTCTTTTTGTCTCTTCATTCCAAGAAAGTGTTCCGCCATTTTCACATTTTGATAATCTTTCATTAAAAATATATCCATCCTGAGGCCACATTATGTCTGTTGAAATTTGATATTCGCCACTTCCTACTTCTGTTTCATAAAGCATACTTATCGCATTTGCTGAAACGATATTTTCTTCTTTTTTACTTTTTAGAACCTTATCATTTATCTCAAAACTATTCTTTAATAAACAAAATAAACACCCAAAAAACAAAATCAAAAAAAATAAAACTACTTTTTTTTGCATAAAGAAAGCACTTCCTAACCACAATATTTATATGACATACATGACATATATATTATATAAATAATATCACATGATTATTAAAAAAATAAGATATTTTATGTCTTTTGTGTCATACACAATGATTTTCTTAGATGACATAATTGACATAGAGGTGGCCAAATGTTTAAAGAATACAGAAAAAATAAAAACATGACTTTAGAAGAAGTAGCAGAAAAATGCAACATATCATGGAGAAACTTATTTAGAATAGAAAATGGAAGTTATAAAAATGCTAAATTTGAAACAATAATAAAATTAATTGAAGTATTAGAAATAAAAGATAAAGATATTTTAAAATTAATCAAAGACAAATAATAAATGCCAAAAATAGGAATTGATATATATAAGTATATGAACTATAATTTAGTTGTAAACAAATGTTCGGAGGTAAATTATGGAAACTTTATATAACAAAAGAAATATTATGTGTATTGATTTAAAAAGTTTTTTTGCATCATGTGAATGTGTTGAAAGAGGATTAAATCCTTTCCAAGTACCTCTAGTAGTGGCCAATCCCAATCAAGGAAATGGAGCAATAACATTAGCAATAACTCCCTATTTAAAAAATAAAGGAGTAGCATCAAGAACAAGATTATATGATATACCTAAAAACATAAAATATATAATTGTTCCTCCAAGAATGAAATTATATATTGAAAAAAGCAAAGAAGTTGTAAACATTTATTTAGATTATGTATCTAGTGAAGATTTACATGTTTATTCAATTGATGAATGTTTTTTAGATGTAACAGATTATTTAAAGTTATATAAAAAAACCGACTACGAACTAGCAGAAGAAATATTAAACACAATTTATGAAAAAACTGGATTAACAGCCACTTGTGGAATTGGGCCAAATTTGTTATTAGCAAAAGTTGCCATGGATATAGAAGCCAAAAAATATAAAAATGGTATTGCCAAATGGACTTATGAAGACATACCTACTAAATTATGGACAATAACTCCTCTTTCTAAGATGTGGGGAATTGGTAGTAGGATGGAAAAAAACTTAAATATTTTAAAAATCTATACAGTTGGAGATTTAGCAAAATATAATCCTCACAAATTAAAAGACAAATTTGGAGTGATGGGCTTAGAACTTTGGAATCATGCTAACGGTATAGATACAAGTCGTATTTCTGATTATAAAGTTCAAGCTAAAGATAAGTCCTATAGTCATTCTCAAGTACTATTTAAGGATTATAATGAAACAAATATAAGAATTATAATTAGAGAAATGGTAGAACAACTAACATCTAGACTTAGAGCAAATAATAAACAAACAACAGTAATAGGTTTTGGAATAAGTTATTCAAAAGAAATAAACAGTGGATTTTATCACAGTTTAAAATTAGATGCACCAACAGATTCCAATAAAGAAATAAATAATTACTGTAATATTTTATTTGATAGATATTATGAGTATTTACCCATTAGAAAGGTAAGCATTTCTTGTGGAGGGTTAATACCCAAAACAGGAGTACAACTAAATTTATTTGAAAAAATTGATGACATTAAAAGTGAACAAAAAATAAACGAAGCAATCGATGAAATAAAATCTAAATTTGGGAAAAACAGTTTAATTAAAGCATCCAATTTATTAGAAGATTCAACAGCGATAGAAAGAAACACAAAAATCGGAGGTCATCATGAATAATTTAGACAGAGGAATAATTAAATGGCAACCATTTAACTCATTACTTAATGGAAAATATTTAATTAATTCTTTATTAATTGAAAAATCCAAAATAAGCAAACCATTACTTTCTGAAGAAGAACAAAGTGAATTAGAAAAGAAAATTATAGAAAGTTATTATTACCAAAACGTAGTGTTTATAAGTTATTATAAGGAAGGATATATATTTAAAACTAAATCAAAAATAAAAAAGATAGATTTAATTTATAAAACAATCTATCTTGAAAATAAAACAAAATTACTATTTAATCAAATATTAAAAATTAAATTTGAATAACTGATACAAAATAATAATTATCATCAGTTCCTTTTTTATATGTCCATTTATAAGTTTTTAAATTATCATAATCAGTATATTCCTTATTACCAGTCAAATCAGTATAATTTCCTAATAATTGTTCATGCATAAAATCCCCATAAATATTATAACTATTATCTTGAACAAATAAGAAATATCCATATTTTTCATAAATATATAGTTCATCACCTTTGGTAGTTGCTTTTACTATTTTTTTCGCAACAAAATTATCATCACACGTATTACACATACTTTGATTTACCACAAAAGCATTTTGAGTATTATCATAAGTAACATTTAAATTATTATAATTAATATTTACGATTTGTAACATATTATGAAGACTAGCAAAGTCTAAAACATTGAAAATATCAAAAGCAACACTATTAAATTCATCAACAGGAACAATTAAATTATTAATACATTCATCCCCAATAATTTTATTAAAAATCAAAGTTATTTTTTCTTCTTGAGTCAATTCAATATTATTTAAAGAATAACTATAAAATCTTTTTAACAATGATATATCATTTGAACAATTATCTAAATTTATTTTATTGTAAACAGAAGCAAGCAAAGCAGAATTTAAAGGAATTTCTTCTTCTTTTATATCTTCATTATCTACCAAACTTTCTTTGTTTTCTAATCTTAAATCATAATACTTAAATCCCAAATAAAATTTATACATTGTATCACCAAAGGCATAAAAAACAAAGGCTGTCAATATTACAGTTAAAACCACACTAAAATTAAAATTATTTTTTTTATTATTGTTATTAGTATTTCTAAAAACAATTTTTTCTTCTTCATCTTTTAATAAAGGTTCTTGTTTCACTATCATCACACCCTCTATTTCAATATAACATATTTTAAAAAATTAATAAATAAATTTTATAATTTTTCATATATTTTCTTTCTAATATCGTGTAAAATTTGAAGTAATTCACCAATAGCATAAACAAAAACAAATGATACTATTAAAATAATAATACCATAAAAAGCAAAAAATATTTTTTCTTTTAATAATATATTTAGCGAATTAATATAAAAAAATAAAATCAAACTTCCAGAAACCAAAAATGCATATGCTATTACTTTCACACTATAAGCCACAATATTATCTTTATTAAAAATTCCCTTATTCTCTATCATAACTTTTTATTTTCTCCTATTTACACTGACTAATTCTTTATCCACAGTCAATTGTTTAATTCTTTCAATTATTCTTCTAGCTTTTATTTTATCTTCTCCAGCTTTAGTTATAGATAAATGATTTTCTAATTCTTCAATATTCAAATTTGAAGTAAAAAAGGTAGTTAATTTATTATTCATTCTATATTGCAATATTGTACCTAAAATTTCATCTCTACCCCAAGTTGATAAATTTTCTGCTCCAATATCATCAATTAATAATAAATCAATGCTTTGTAAATAATCTATTTTATCATCAACTAAACTAAAATCATCCTTTAAAGTTCTCAAAAATTCTGGAAAATAAATTATTTCTGTTCTAGCATTTTTTTTATAAGAAAGTTCATTAAATAATGCCGAAATCAAAAAACTTTTACCACTACCAAAAGAACCATGTAAATATAAGCCCTTTAAATCATTAAGTTTTTCATAACTATCATAAAAATCTTTTAACCATTTAATTACATCAACTCTTTTTTTATCTGTTATATCAATATCTTTCATTCTAGAATTAGCAAGTTCATTACTTAATTTCTTTTTTTTCTCTAATTCTTTTTGATATTTACAAGGCATATAAATAAATTTTAAACTTTGGTTATCCAAACTAGGGTATAGCACATGCCCTTCAAATTTATTTTTACAAGCAAATAAACCTTTACAATTATTACAATTATTTAATTCTTCGCAAGTATCTAACAAACTTGAATTAAATTTTTTAGCAAGTTCTTTACTTATTTTCAATCTTTTTAATAAATTACAAAAATCTTCATTTTTTAATGATTCTTTTAATGAATTTTCTAAATCTTGATTTAATTTTTCATCTAAACTCGTAAATAATTTTTTCATTATTTAAACTCCTTAAATAAGTTTTCTAACTCAACTTGTTCTTGAGCAGTTAACTCTTCTTTTTCACTTACTTTATTAAACCAAACTGGCTCTTTATTTTCATTATTTTTATTTGGAATTTTTTTGCTAAATTTTTTGTTTTCTTTTTCAGCAAAATCCATTGCTTCACTAGCATTTTTTAATCCTGCTCTTTTCCACTGACCTGCAATAGCTTCGATATAATTAGTAGATAATCTATTATTATTTTTTCTAAGCACATAATCAAGTAAAACATTTACAACTGCCGGAGGCATTTCCAAATCAATTATTAATGATTCTATTATTTTTATATCTCTATTAGTTGGTTTAACTCCCCGATACTTATTTCTTAAAAAATCAACAGGATTAATACTTTCAAACATATTAATTATTCTACCTCGCATAGAATTATCTCCAGCTGGTGATTTCAAATATTCTGGTTGACTACGATAAATTAGGGTTGGTAATGCCCCACTATTATATTGGTACATTTTTCTAGCTGAAATTCTTAAATCATTTTTATCAATCATTCCATACTCATTTAATACACTTCTAATAAGTTCCATCATTTTTAAAGAATCCATTTTGTAAATAAAAGCAAGCTGATTAATTAATTCTTTAGTTTTCTTATTAAAAGCTTTTTCATTTATTATACCCTTAGGTATTGAAGAAATAATTAAATCAAAGTCAACTTGATTATTACATTCAATATCATTAACACTTCTTTCTATACTTTCAAAAACAGGAACATCAGAAATAGATGTATAAACTTCATCCATTTTTTTTGTTATTTCTACATAATCTTTCGGAGTTATTTTTACTTTTTGATACAATTTTTTCAAATATTCATACTCAGTTGCTCCAATATTATTATAAAGAACAACATTTAAAATAGGATGAGAAAAAAATTCATTCGGAGAAAGCGGCGAATAAATTTCATATAAATAATTATTTACATCTCCAGGTTTTATATATGTTTTTAATAATCCAATAGCTTCTAAAGCTTCTCTTGCTTCTTTAATCACTTTTAAAGGACATTTAAGTAAAGACATTAAATGATGATGTGTAAGTTCTCTTGAAATTTGTTTATTTTCTTCTAAATCATTCCAAAAAGTTAAATACAAACTAGTAGCTAAATGGCCAATAATTGGCTCATAAAAAGTTATTAAAATTTTTTTATCAAAATTAGTTAAAATAGTTTTATTAATTAAAACATATCTATCTGCAGGTAAAAGAGTATAAATATTCATAACCATCAACACCCATCAACTACATTATAACACTTTAACCAGCAAAAAAAAATTAGTTTTCACTAATTCATTAATAAGGATTATTGTTTTATAACTGTCTTACCAGCTACCATTACTTTAATATTCTTAAATAAATAATCAAAAAAATTTGCTTTTTTTATATCAGTTTTAACTGTTACATCAACTTCATCAACAATATTACCATCATCATCTATTATTTCAGCACTACCAACGACTTCTCCGTTTTTCACTGGAGCTTTAATACTATCTACTTTTAAATTAAATTTATAATTACTTACTTCATCAGTATTTTTTAAAAGTTCAGTTGCATCATTTAATAAAACTATATCTGCAAAGTTTTCTTTTCCACCTTCTACTCTTACTTTTCCCAATATTTCATCATTAGTTTTTATTGTATTTATTTTAAAAGTATTAAATCCATAATTTAACATTTTTACAGTATCACTACTACGATTTTCAGTAGATTCCTCCCCCATTACTACGGATATAAGACGAAAATTATCTTTTTTTGCAGTAGCAGTTAAGCAATAACCGGCGCTAGTAGTATAACCAGTTTTAAGACCATCGATTCCATCATAAAATCTAACTAATTTATTAGTATTTACTAACCAAGTTTTAGAGCCATCATTTTTTTCTAAATATTCTTCATAAATACTAGTATATTCCAATATTTTTTCATGTTTTAACAATTCTCTAGCAATTATAGCCATATCTCTTGCTGTAGAATAATGTCCCTCAGCATCCAAACCATGGGCATTAACAAAATTTGTATTTTTAGCCCCCAACTCTTTAAATCTTTTATTCATCATATTGACAAATTCACCTTGAGAACCCGCTACTTTTTCTGCTAGAGCAACTACAGCATCATTCCCACTAGCTATTGCCACAGCTTTTAATAAATCATGAACAGTATAAACTTCACCAGCTTCTAAAAATACTTGAGAACCTCCCATATTTGCAGCTTCTTCACTAATAGTAACTTTATCATCTAATTTTAAATTACCATGATTAATTGCTTCCATGATAATTAACATACTACCAATTTTAGTCATTGATGCTGGAGGAAGTACTTCATCTGCATTTTTTTCAAATAAAACTTTTCCTGTTGCATTATCAATCAAAATTGCACTTTTAGCACCACTAGCAAAATCTTCTTCCGCAAAAGATATCAAAGGAAACAAACAAAAAGTCATAATTATTAGTAACCATTTTTTCATAACTTCACCTACTAAATAATTATGACTATTTTTATAATTTATTACAAAGTAAATTATTTTTTTACACCTTTAGCACCATTAAAATTTTTTAATATATTTGAATCAAAACTTTTTATTTTTTTCAAGCGTTGTTTATATTCTTTCATACATAAATCAATTATTTCATTTAACATATCTTTATATTCTAAACCTTCATACTTCCATAAGTAAAAAGCTAAACTTCCTGGAATAGTATTTGGTTCATTAACATAAAACTTTTTATTTTTACCATCGATAAGAAAATCTATTCTAACAACCCCACTTAAATTAAATACTTTAAAAAGTAAAATTGCTGTATCTTTTATATCTTTAGTTAATTTATCAGAAATTCTTGCAGGAATAACTCTAGAAGTAGCAACCATCCCTTTAGTTTTAGCATCGGATAAATATTTATCATTAAAACTTAATATTTCATCAAGTCCCATAACTTCTTCTAAAGTACTAACTTTTTGAGTTTCATAGTTTCCAAGTACACTAGCATTAACTTCTATTAAATTTGTAACTGCTTTTTCTACCACTATTTTAACATCATATTTCATTGCTTCTTCAATAGTATCTTCAATTTTCTTTTCACTATCTACAAAAGTTATACCCACACTACTTCCAAGCGTTGCAGGCTTTACAACAACTGGATATTCTAAATTTTTTATTTCCTTTAAGATATTATTTTTATTTTTTAAATACTCATAATCATAAAACCAAACATAAGGAACAATTGGTATATTATGAGCTTTCATAAGGTCTTTCATCACCACTTTATCTTGAGCAATGCTGCTACCTAAAACTCTAGAAGCTACATAACAAATCCCCAATGTATCTAAATACCCAACTAAAGAGCCGTCTTCGACATTATTACCATGAACTATTGGTAAAACAATATCAATATTAGTCAGATTTTTACTAATTAATTTATCAACAGTTCTAAGATAAAATTCATTACCTTTTTTATAAAGCACAATTTGTTTTAATACTTTTTTATTATTTTCAAAATCAGAATAAAATTTTATATCTTTTAACTCATCACCTGTATACCAAATTCTATCTTTCGAAATATATATAGGTATAACATCATATTTATTTTTATCAATATTACTTATTGCTTGTAAAGCAGAAATAATACTTACTTCATGTTCAACAGTTTCTCCTCCAAAAATAACACCTAATTTTAGCATAAAATCACTCCTTTATTCATTAAATATATCTGGTAAATCGTTTTCAAGTAAAATATATGTATTTTTTGAATATTTATTAAACATTTTAAAAGCATCTTTTATATCATTTATTACATAGATTTTATCATTATCAAACTTTTCTTCCATTAAACCATCCATAATAGGCTTAGTTTGCATTTCTCCAACTAAAATAACTTCATCACATACTTTAGCAATTTTTTTACCAAATTCTTTATTATATATATATTGTTTATCTCCAAGTTCTATCATCCCAGGAGTAACAATAACTTTTTTCCCAGGCATTAAATTAAGAACATCCAACGCCATGCTTGAACCTACAGGATTAGAATTATAAGCATCATCTATTAAATAAATATTATTCCATTTTTTTAATTCTAAACGATGTTCTATACTTCTAATATTTTTTACCCCTAATTTTAACTCATCAAAACTTAAATTAAATAAATAACCTATAGCTATAGCAAATAATATATTTGAAACATTATGAATCCCCAATAATTTAGTTTTAAAAGTAACAGTCTTTTTTACATCTTTAAACGTAACTTTAAAAGACATACCAGAGTTATTCATTTTAATATCACTTGCATAAAAGTCAGCACTAGAATCATTTAAAGATATCCACAAAACTTTACATTTATTTTTTAATTTATATTTAACTTGATATTCATCATCTTTATTAAGTATTGCAATACCATTTTTAGGTAAACTTTCAATAAGTTCAAATTTAGTATCTCTAATATTTTCTCTTGTTTTAAAATCTTCTAAATGAGCTTCCCCAATAACTGTTAGTATTCCATATTGTGGTTTTATAAAATCCGCTTTTTGTTTAATTTCTCCTTTATGAAAAGCACCCATTTCAGCAATAAAAATATCAGTATAATTATTTAATTTATTATTAACTGTCAACATTAAACCGTTCATAGTATTATAACTTTTATCAGTTGCATAACTATTATATTTAACTTTTAATACTTCATTTACCATATTTTTAACTGAAGTTTTACCATAAGACCCCGTTATACCAATTTTTTTTAACTCTGGCAAAGAATCTAATTTTTTTGAAGCACAATTTTTATAATAATTAAAAACCATTTTTTCAATAGGTTTATTCAAAAAATTAATAAAAGAAACAACAAACCAATTAAAATATATAAATAAACCAAATATTAAATAATAAATTGCTAAATAATCATAATTAAAAGTTACTAACATTATAATCAATATTATAAACAATATTAAATACATATTTATATATAATCTTTTTATTCTAGAAGTAAACACTAAAGGTTTTTTATTTTGTTCTTTTAAACTATGAGCATAAAAAATTAATAACATTACAATATAAAAAATAGCAAAACACCAAACTAAGTAAGTAGAAAAATCGCTAAATAAAATAACAAAAAATATAAAAAAATCAAAATAACCAAAAACAGTTAATAAATTACATAATATCCATTTTAAATATCTATTTGCATCATTATACCAATTTTGTTGAAGCATTTGACAAGGTTTTTTTGTTTTAAAAAAAAGATATAAAAAACCTGGAATTAAACTTAAAATAAAATAGAACAATTTAATCACTTCCTATAAAACTATTAATAATCATCACAGTTTGATGTAATCTTTCCAAATATGCATAATGAGTAGCACCTTCATAAGTAACTAGACCAGCATTCGGCAATATTTTTTCTAATTTTTTGGCATCTTCATAACTAACTGCATTATCATTAGTACCCCAAACTAATAAAACTGGTATTTTAATATTAGGTAAATCATCAACTAAATCTTGATTTATATGTTTTACTAAAATATTTCTCATTAAAGGGGATGCATTCCTATAGTCCACTGAACCTACTTTGTTTTTTACAAAATTTTCAAAAACCTTTAACCCTGGAGTATTTTTCACAAACTTATAAAAACGCATTTTTAATGTAGGCTTCTTAATTTTTTTTGTATAAGGACTTGCCAATAAAATTAATTTTTTTGCTTCATAATTAAGAGCATAAACTAAAGCTACTTTTCCTCCAAAAGAATGACCTACAATAATTAAATCTTTTAATTTTAATTTCTTTACTAATATATTTATCATTTCGGCATAATCATTCAAAGTCCAAGCAAATGGTGGTTCTGGACTCTTACCAAACCCTGGTAAATCTATTAATAGACAACTATATTTTTTTAAAAAAGGCTTTGCAAGTGGCTCAATCATTGCAATATTTTGACCCCATCCATGTAAAAAAACCAAACAAAAATTGCTTTTATTATCATAGTAATCAAAATTTATCTTTGAATCTTTTACAACCATTTCCACTTTAATCACCACCCATATTATAACATATGCCTAAAAAATAATCACGAACATACTTATTTTAACTTTCGATTAAATCAATAAGTTTCTTTTTAATAATTTTTATATCATCAATTTTCAATAATTCTTTTAATATTTCTTTATTTTTATAAACATTTAATTTTCTTTCATAATCATTTAATTTTTTTTGAGTATTTTTAATTATTTTACCAATATAACTTTTAGATACATTTAAATTATCTGCAATTTCTTGAAAAGTTAAATTTTCTTCATAATATAACTTAAATATTATTTTATTATTATCATTTAATAAAGTTTGATATATGTCTAATAAATTACCATAATATACATAGTCTTCCATACAAATCACAAAATCATTATATCAAAATTTAATCAAAATAAAAACCACTTCCGTGGCTTTTACTTAACAAAGACAATCTACATATGTATCAGATAAACATCTTATACTGCATAAACAACTACAATCCATTGTAAAGAATACATTAGTTGCAACATAAGGATATAAACTTGTAGAGTCTGTATTTTCTGCTAATACTCTAAATGTACAGCAATTTCCTTCTATTTTTTCTACTCTGAATACATTTGAACAAGTTGTAGTACTACCTTCTCCAGCACAACTTGATGTTGAATCTTTAGTTATTGGCATACTCCAAGGAACTCCATTTCCACAACAAGTATATAACATTACTGGTCTAGTATTACATACTATACAATTAGTTCCACCACCAAGTACTGGTCTATCACATGTTTGTAAACAGTTGTCTGGGCATGCATTTTCTTGTAAAACTAAGATGACACATAATATTTCATTTATGCAATTTCCATCTCTGTTATTATTTTGATTATTCATAACTTTCACCCTTTCATGTACTTTCATTAATAATTTATGAATAATCTTAAAATAAGTGTCTACAAAATAAATAGAATTTTCAAATTAATTTAGTTTAACTTATTTCATTAAATCCCTTATTAGTTTTCTAATCATTTCAACTTCACTACTATTAAAATCAAAAATTTCTTGTGGTTTAATTTGACAGCCATTTTTTTCTAATCCAAAAGCAAAATCTTCATGATATGACCAACTTCCATTAATATCCCATGAAACAGTTTTACTACCTTGAGTTTTTTTAACTTTTATAACTTTTCCATACTTTATTTCAATTAAATCAGTCACCAAAACCTTTTCTTTATCTTTTTTAAAAATTCTTATAGATATTCTTGGATAAACAGATAAATCATTACTTGATAAACATTCTCTTAATTTTTTAATTACATCATCTATAACCAAAGGAAATGAAGCCTCTAACAAATATCTTTCAAGTTCTTTTTCATCTCCTAATCTAAAAATAACTGCCAATCTTTTTTGGAGCTCTTCATTTTCAGGTCTTGTTACTACAATTGATAAATTATTACCATTATTCTCTAAATTAAATGAAGCTAAATCCAATGAAAAATTTCTTAAACATTTATTTCCATTTATACTTGAAATCAATTCATAACATTGTAAATTTAACGAAGCTAATTTTGTAACACTTAAAAAATATGTTTCTATTTTCTTGCCCCAATCGACTTTCAACTCTGACAAAAATTCTTTGTTTTCATCAACAACTATTTGCATATTAAGACATCTTCCATTTTTTAAATAAACTTTAAAACAAAAATTATTTTGTTTTAAATCCGTTACAATACATACTTCATTTTCTGATACACCAATTTGCTTTAATATTTGACCAAAAAGAAAATCAATTTTTTCTTTTTGAGATTTAGTCAAACCATTATTTTTTAATATAGTACCCGAGTCAATATTTTGAAATAAATGTTCATTAAAATTAACTGTAGGTAAAACACCTAACCATTGTCCAATAACGATTTGTAATTCCATATTTTTAAAAATAACTTTTGGCTCATTTTTTACTCTTCTTAATTTATTATCATTTTTTTTAAAAATATTTAATAATCCCATAATGTATCTCCAATCAATATTAGATTATTATATTTTAAGTATAATAAATTTGCAACTTTTATTTTTATGAAAATTGTTGTATAATTAACTAGGTGATATAAATGCAAACAATAATTCAATATACTATAATAGGAATAGTATTAATTATTATCTCATTAGTAATAGTTAAATTATCCAAGAAAAATTTTAATATTGAAGCAAACAAATTAATAACTTATCTTGGAGGTAAAGATAATATAGTAAATGCTGAGTGTAATATGTCAAGATTTAAAGTAATATTAAAAGATGTATCATTAGCAAATAAAGATGCAATCCAAAAGCTTGGAGCTAAAGGTATTGTAGAAATAGATAATCAATTAAAAATAATATTTGGCAAAAATGCTAAACAATTAAAAAAGTATATCGAAGAAATATTATAGATATACTTTTTTATATTCTTTCAATATCAACAATATCTGTTATATTAATTAATTTACCATCAAGTGTTAATAAATTAAGATTAGTTTTACCCACTATTTCAGTTTCAAAAACTGAAGATTTTGTAGTTATTTTTACTTTACTTTTATATACATGATTACGAGAAGCAAATATTTCATTTATTTTTTTATTAACATCTATAGGACTAGTTCGATTACTTTTATCACTTCTAAACAAATCCTGAACATTATTTATTTTTTTATTAATAGGATTTGCAAACACTTTAGGTTTTTCCATTACGCCACCTCAATATATTTTATGATAAATCTTTAAAATAAACACATAATATTAATATGAAAAAAATAATAAATAGCAAATTACTATTATATATACCTTTATTAATAATAATGATTATTAGTATTTTTAATATGCAAAATGCTAAATTATTAAGTGAAATATATGATAAACATTTATTAAAGCAAATAATTTTCTTCATATTAGGAATTTTAATTGTATTAATTATAAAAAAAATAAATATTTCAACAATTTTAAAATATTCTAAATACTATTATTTATTTTCTATATTTTTATTAGTATTAGTATTAATAATAGGCAAAGAAACAAATGGAGCTAAAGCATGGTTTAATTTAGGATTATTTTCATTTCAACCTAGTGAATTAACAAAATTAACACTTATTTTATATTTAAGTGAAATAGCCTCTAAAAGTAAACCAGATATTTTTTTAATAATAAAAGTAATTATAATAACATTAATTCCATCAATATTAGTATTTTTAGAACCAGATACTGGAGCAATAATATTTTACATTTTAAGTGCATTGACCATATTATTTTTTACACCAATAAAAAGATATTGGTTTGTAATACTTGGGCTAATATTTTCTATATTTATATTATTATTTATATATTTATACATAAACAATCAAGATTTATTAATTAAATTAATAGGTACTAGTTTTTTTTATAGAGTTGAAAGATTAATAACATTTCAAACATCAACTAGTTATCAACTTGAAAATGCCCTAATAGTAATCGGAGCAGCCACATTATTTGGAACTGGACTCAACAAAATATCTTTATACATACCCGAAGCTCCAACAGACTTTATATTTGCATTTAACATCGGAAATTTTGGAATTATTTCTGGTTTATTAATAATATTTAATTATTTATTAATAGATATATTTTTAATAAATCAGTATTTTAAGTTAAAAAATAAAAAAATAAAACTAGTATTAATTAGTTTTATTAGTATATTTTTATTCCAACAAATTATAAATATTGGAATGAATTTAGGATTAGTTCCCATAATAGGTATTCCACTACCCTTTTTATCTTATGGGGGTACAACAATAATAATATATTTTGTATTTTTAGGAATTATTTTAAGTATGTTAGAAAAAAATACTTTTAATTATTAAAATTGTCCAGGAACATAATAACTATAAGAACTATTATAATAAGGCATTGGTGGATATGGTGGACGTGGTGGTACTGGTGGATATGGTGCAACATTATAAATTGGTCTTGGTCTTGTTAAACCAATTGCAGCTCCTCCAACTAATGCACCGGTTAAAAAAGGAAAAATAAATCTATCATTTTGACCAGGCATTGGACGATTATATCTAAAATTTCTTTGATACATAAAGAAAACTCCTTTCACTAATAAAGTATGAAAAGCGTTTTTTTTGTTTATTTAATTTGCCTATATTAATCTGTTGGATTTTTTACATTAACTAATTCTGCCATTCCACTAGCACTCATTGATGACATAATACATATTACCATAACATGTACTAAATTATCATCTAATTTTAGAAAAAAGCAAACTATTCCACTCAATACTCCGATAATTAAGTTTTGAATTGGAATATATTTATTGGGAATTTTTTCAATAAAAAGTCTAGTAATAACTCCACAAATATAAGTTACTAACATAATTATAATTGGTATTGTTATTGTTATATAAAACATCTCCTTTAATCAGTTATCTATTGTATGATATGTTTAATAAAAATTAATAACAATAATAAATACCTATTTTATAATACCTAAATAATAATTTTTCTTTCCTTTTTTTATTAATAATACTTCATGATTAATAGCATCATCTTTATTTATAATTTTTTCTAAAGACATACATTTAGCATTATTAATACTTATTGCTCCATTAGTAATCATTTCTCTAGCTTCTCGCTTGCTGTTAACAATTTTTTCATTTACTAATAAATCTACTAATAAAATATTTTCTTTTATTTCAAACGTTGGAACATCTGTAATAGAATTTAAAATTTCTTTACTAGATAGATTCCAAATTTTATCAGAAAACAATGACTCACTAATATTTAATGCTTTCTTATATTCATCTTCACCATGTATAAAAGTTATTATTTCTTTTGCTAAAGTTTTTTGAGCTAATCTTTCTTCAGGATGTTCATTTAAACTTTTTTCTAATTCTATAATTTCTTCTTGACTTAAAAATGTTAATTTTTTTAAATATTCTATTACTTTAGAGTCTTCAGTATTAATTAAATATTGATAAAATTCATAACTAGAAGTTTTATTAATATCTAACCATAAACTTTTACCACTTTCACTTTTACCAAATTTAGTACCATCTGCCCTAGTAATTAATGGAACAGTAAAACCATAACATTTTACATCAGAGCCATGAACTTTACGAATTAACTCTAAACCCGAAGTGATATTTCCCCATTGATCTTGACCACCAACTTGTAAAGTAACGTCATAAGTTTCATACAATTTCAAAAAATCAATAGATTGCAATATCATATAAGAAAATTCTGTATAAGTAATACCGATATCTAATCTTCTTTTAACAGTATCTTTAGCAAGCATATAATTAATATTAAAATATTTACCATAATCCCGCAAAAAGTCAATGGCATTCATTTCACATAACCAAAGAGCATTATTAACAACTTTAATATTAGTACCAAGAATTTTATTTATTTGTTTAGAAATACATTCAATATTATGTTTAACGGCTTCTTTACTAATCATTGGTCTTTCAACATTTGGTTTAGGATCACCAATTAAACCAGTACCACCTCCAGCAATAAGAATCGGAATATGTCCAGCATCCATAAGCCTTTTAGTAATAGCAATTACCGTACAATAATGCCCAATATGCATACTATCACCAGTTGGGTCAACCCCAACATAGAACTTTAATCCTCCTTTATTAATTGCATCTTCAACATCAGGACTAGTTACATCGTTAATAAGTCCTCGCCATTTTAAATCCTCAAATAAAGTCATAAATATCTTCCTTTCTTTAATAAAAAAAAGAATGCTACCAAGGAGTGCATTTGCACGGTACCATCCTTTTATTTTACTTTTATTCTTTTAACGCAAGAATACGTATCAACTCCAGAGTCGTAAATTCTTTCTTTGTTGATTGAATTAATTATAACACTTAATCATTTTAAACTGCAAGCATTTATTTTGTTTTTAAATACTTTATTAACTATTACAACTAACACATATATTTGAACCATCAATTATTTCATTTAATTTTGCTTTTAAATCATTTATTTCTTCATCAGTCCAATATTCATCTGGAGAAGCTAAACCTTTAGTATCAAGTGATGTTTCATCATCAAAACCAATAATTTTTCCATCACTCATAAATATAATTGCAGGAACATAAATTCTTGGATTACCTTCATCATCTACTTGTAAATAATCTTTAATTAATTCTACAATTTTTAAATAATTTTCTGAGTTATCATTTCTATCTTGTCTAATATTATAATAATAAATTTTATCTATTCCTCTACTTTTAGCAACTTCATTTAAATAAGTTACATAACGTTGGCACCATTTACATTCAGGAAATCCCAAATAAACAACTCCTGTACCACTTTCAAGAATGTCGATTATTTCATCTACATCACTATAAACAAATACATTATCATCATCAATTTCAGTGTATTCTTCAGCAAATTTTACTGCATCACTTTTCTCATTAACAACAGTATCTCTTTTTCCATTTTTTACAACTAAAAATATAACTATTCCAATTAAAATTACAATGATAACTCCTAATAAAGCAATAATTTTTTTATCTTTCATATATACCTCCGATAAAAACTTATCAAAAAATAAAGATTTTGTAAATAAAAAAAAACTAAACTTTGCGTTTAGTTACAGGTATTATCTATTTCAATTGGTATTTCATACAAAACTGTATCTCCATTTTCATCCAATGCATTTAAAACTATAGTTAAATTATTACATGTTTTATTATTACAGCCACAGTCATAATCATCAATATTAAATTCAATATCTTTTAACAAATCAGAAATATATGATGAATTATCTAAAGGATTATTTAAACTACCATATTTTGCTATTTTATTTATTTTGCCATCACTGGTATTTTCATATAATATGCATTCTACAGCAATATATTTTGGTTCTTCATTATTTTCATTACAATATTCAATATTGGAAATATATATTGATTTTTTACTATCATTATATGCTATAACACCATCTATACTAAATGAATCATTATCACAAACTAAAGAATTAAATACAAATGAATTCTCAGTAGAATTTGTAAAAATTAATACCAAAACCATAACAGTTATAATAGTTATTAAAAAAATCAAATATACCCACCAGTTGGTTTTATTAGTATTTTCTCCTTCAATCAAATCAGATATTGAAACATTAAATTCTTCACTTAATTTTTTTAATAATTCAATATCAGGAATGCCACGACCATTTTCCCATTTAGATATGGCTTGCGATGTAACATTTAACTTTTTAGCAAGTTGAGCTTGAGTCAGATTATATTTTTTCCTTAAATTCAAAATAAATTTTCCAATTTTTTCTTGATTCATAATACCACCATTATTACAAATTATAACAAAAAAAATACAATTAATCTATATAAACTAATTATGCAACATAAAGTAATAAAATAATTATATTTTTATATTTTATTAAATAAATAATAAAACCCAAACTATAAAAGTTTGAGTCATTTTTAACATTGGTGGAGAATAAGGGATTCGAACCCTTGACCCCCACGGTGCAAGCGTGGTGCTCTAGCCAGCTGAGCTAATTCCCCAAGAACAAGATTATATTATCATAATATAATCAATTAATCAAGTATTTTTTACTTTTCTGTGATTTGTTTTTTAAAATGTCCTATTTTTATAAAAGTGTTTTTAAGTTAAAATGTCCTAGTAAAATATTCTGAAAAGTTATTTTTAATAGGACATTTTGTTTTAAAAATACTTATTCAAAAAGCGGACATTTTGTTTAATTAATCACAATAAATGTCAATGGATTTTAAAATTTTTTTTAAACAAAAAAAGGCTTTCACATTATAAGAAAACCTTTCATTTATTAAATATTTTGTAAATATTTTTTCTTATTATCTATAACTACTATAGGGCTTATTGGATAAACTACATTTACAGATGTAGCATCAGTATGTGGAGGGATAATTTCTGGTTCATCTACTGGTTCATCAGTAGGTTCTTCAGGATCTTCTACATCCCCAATACCATATGGTACATATACATATGTTACATAAATTGCACTAGCAATTATTTCACCAGTTTCATATCCTTCAACACGAAGTAAATAATAATCTTCAAATTCTTTAGCAGAAGTTTCATAATCTTCACCAACTACACCAGTTATTACTTCTTCATCAGCAAGTTTATTGCCTTCTTCATCAACGTAGTTTACTATTACTTTACCTACTTCAGCCCATTTAGCATATACTGTTAATTCGCTTACTGGTGCACCATCGATTTCTAATTTTGTAGAACCATCAAACTTAGTATTTAATAGTTTATATAATTCTTCAAAATTTCCTTCGCTAGCATATTTAGCAGCTAACTCTTGGTCATCAGCAATATACCAACCTAGGAAGACATATCCTTCGCGTGAAGCCAAAGCTAGTACTTTTTCTGCTAGATTCATGCTGTTACCAAAAATAGTAACATCACTAGTATATCTTGTATATAGGCCTGTCATTAAGTCAGTATATCCATAACCAAACTTAACTAATCCTGCAGTTCCTAAACTACTAATAAATCCTTCAGTAGCATCATATCTAAGAATAGATACAGGTGCCCATATATAAGCATTACCTGATAGATTAGGATCTAAATCTTCACCTAATTCATTATATCTAAATGTATAATCATGACGTTTTCCTGTATTTGGATCATAGTAAGTAAAGGTGTGAGACCCAGATCCTCCCACTTCTTTATTTATGTTTTGATGTAAAATAAACTGTGTAAGTGCTGTATTATCACTATTTACAGGTCCAGCATATTGAACTTCGTCTTTACTTCCTTGTCCACTAGGCATAGTTGGATTTTGTTCTTGATGATATTTATTATTTAGTGAATCTGATGATGATACATTATCGTTATCTATTTGAAGACTACCACCTTCTACAACAGTACTACCAGAGTTACCTTTGCCACTGTTATAGTCATCAAAGATATCTTTAGACTCATCACCATTTCCAACTACTACTGAGTTTTCTAATACATAAAATACTGCTTTACCACTTGATGTATCATATAGTGAGTAACCACTAACACCATCACTCATCATAGTAGAGCTTTTAACATATACAGTTCCTTTTGCTACAAATCCAGCCCAGTAAGCAGAATCTCCAGGTTTTACTTCCCAACCATATAGATCATTGCCATAGCCATTTTCATTAGTGATTATTTTTGAATCCGTAATATTAGTTATTGCATTTTCTAGAAATACAAAAACTCCTGGGCCTCCATTATTATTTGAAGTTATCGTACTATTTTTAATGTCTATACTATTCTTATTAGAATTATATTTTGTGATACGTAAACCATAATATGCATTATTTGATGTATCGATGGTACTATTTGTAGCATCAAATGAAACATTACTTGCACCATGTGAACCATTTCCATTTACATTTAATGTTGAATCAGTTACTTTAATGTAGAAGTTATTGATTCCAATTCCACCATTGCCAATAAGATTAACTACTGATTTGTTAGTTATATCAAATAAATAAGGTAGTACTTGACCAGTAATAGCATTACTTCTACTATTAGTAATATCCATCTTGGCATTATTTAATATAATATCGACACTGCCAGCATAGTCAGTATTCATGTTGAATCCTTGACCATTGCTATCAAAATTAACATAAGAACCTTCTTTTGCTTCAAAAGTAAAATTACTTACATTAATAGCATAAACGGCCGCTTCTGTGTTAAAGGCATTATAAGTAGCATTCTTTTCTAAAATAATATTAGCATATCCTTTACCACGAACATCTATTGCTGCACCACTTGTTCCGTTTCCTTGACCTTTATCAACAGCACCAGAATAATCAGAATTATCTGGGTCATCATAACCATTACCATAATAATTGTTTCCATAAGTATTATCGTTATTTTGAATAGTTAAAACTGCTGATTCCATTATAGTTAATGTACTGGTTACAGTATTTTGAGCTTTTCCATATCCTAAACGAACACCATGATTATGGTCATTTAATATTAAGTTACCACTTAAATTAACTGAACCCTTTTCAATAAACAATGCTGCTCCAGGATTACCTTCTGTACTAGCACTACCATTAATTGTAGCATTATTTGCTATAATATCAGCATTTTCTGCTCTTACAATAAATTGCAATTCAGTGTATTCACCAGCAATTACAAAATTTAAGCCTTCATTATCAACAAATATAATTTTATGATATGGCTTATTATTTTTAGTAGTACTGTAATCACCACTTGCAATAGTTATAGTATCTTCTGCAGTAGCATTTGCTAAAATTTCGTCAATTTCATCTTGACTCAT
>CALVSK010000005.1 GCA_944359015.1 uncultured Bacilli bacterium | reverse complement strand
TCCTATTTTTTCTTGATTCATAATTTCTTCCTTTCTTTTAATTATAATATTATATATTTTATTTTTTTAACAGGAAATATATCAATGGTTTAATATTTTTGATATTTTTCTTGCTTCATAGATTTTAATTTTCTTTTGTTTTTGATAAAATAAATTTATATTAATGGAGGAGTTAATATGCAAGAATATCTTAATTTATTTATTGATGAAGAGTATCCAATGTTTATTGATAAATATTTAGATACAAAGACTTTACAAAGATTAAAATATATTACTCAGTTTTGTGGTTGTGATTATACTAAACTTTATTCTCCTTTATTTTTATATACAAGATTTAATCACAGTTTGGTTGTTGCTCATATGACTTGGCATTTTTCTCATGATAAGAAACAAACTATTGTGGCATTACTCCATGATGCTGGTACTCCTTGCTTTGCTCATTGTATTGATTATGTTTTTGGGGATTATCTTAATCAGGAATCTTCAGAAAAAAATATTGTTGATTTAATAAAACAGGATAGTGAAATACAAAAATATTTAAAAGATGATGGTTTAACTTTAGAAGATTTAAGTAATTTTGATAGTTATTGTATTTTAGAAAATAAATCTCCAAGATTATGCACTGATAGATTAGATGGAGTACTTCATACTTGTTATATATGGTTACATACCCATTCTTTAGAAGATATAAAAAAAGTTTATGACAATATAATTGTTTTGAAAAATGAAGATAATAATTTGGAAATTGGTTTTAAAAATAGTGAAACTGCTAATTTATTTGTTGATATGGTTTATAATTATGCTAAAGAGTTACAAGGTAATGTTGATAAATATGTTATGAAATATGTTTCTGAATTAGTAAAGATTGCTTGTAGCAATAATCTAATTACTTTAGAAGATTTATATACTAAAAAAGAAAAGGAAATATGTGATATTTTTTCTCATAATTTTAAATCTTGGATAAATTTTAAAAATGCTACTGATTTAAAATGTGTTGATGTACTTCCTAAAAATAACTTTTATATTTCTTTTGATACAAAAAAAAGAAATACAGTTCCTTTAGTTATGTGTGAAAATGAAAATAAAAGAGTTACTGAGGTATCAGATTATGCTAATAATATTTATGCTAATTTAAATTTGTATAGAGATACTACTTATGCTTATTTGGAAGAAATAGAAATAATTGATTAATATGTAGATTTAATTTGATAATTTTGGTAAAATTGTAATAGGATGTGGTGTATATGAAAATCGATAAGCATAGAAAAGATTATTTAACTTGGGATGAATATTTTATGGGTATTGCTAAAATATCTGCTCTTAGAAGTAAAGATCCATCAACACAAGTTGGAGCATGTATTGTAAGTAGTGATAATAGAATTTTATCTATTGGTTATAATGGAGCTCCAAATGGTTTTGATGATGCTTATTTTCCTTGGGATAGAGAAGGCAATGCATTAGATACAAAATACTTGTATGTATGTCATGCTGAATTAAATGCTATATTAAATTTTAGGGGACATAAAAGAGATTTTGAAGGAGCAAAATTGTATGTAGCATTGTTTCCTTGTAATGAATGTGCTAAAGCTATTATTCAATCAGGCATAAAAGAAGTAATTTATTTAAGTGATAAATATAAAAATCAAGATAATTTTATAGCATCTAAGAGATTATTTGATAAATGCGGGGTAAAATATCGGGAGTTAACAGGGGTAAAAAACGAAAAGATAGAAATTTCTTTGGAACCTTAATTTATTTATGAGTAAAATAAAAAAAGATGAATTTTTAGATAAGATATCTCCCGATGATATTGAAAATATAATTTTACCTATTTTAAAGGAGGAAAAAAAAAGAAAAATTGCTAAACAATCATGTATAATTGAACGTAAATTTTCTTATAAAAGATTGTTAATGCTATTAATGGCAGTTTTTATGTTTGGATTACTATTGTATTCTGGATATAAGATATTTTTGTGGAAATCAGATTCGGATAGTACATATAGTCAAATTGAATTAATAAATAAAGTTGTTAAAATAGAAGAAGTTGAAGATAATGAAAATACAGAAATTATTAATCCACCAGAAGAAGTAGATGAAGAAAATCCATATTGGGATTATATTAAAATGAATCTCATTAATGTTGATTTTACGGAGTTATTAAAAATAAATAATGATACTAAAGGTTGGCTACAAGTAAATGGCACTAATATAAATTATCCTTTTGTGCAAACAATTGATAATGAATATTATTTAAAAAGAGATTATAATAAAAAATATAACTCAGCTGGTTGGGTATTTTTGGATTATCGAAATGATATGACTAATTTAAATAAAAATACTATTTTATATGCACATGGTAGAGTTGATAAAACTATGTTTGGTTCACTTAAAAATATTTTTAAATCAGATTGGTTTGATAATAAAGATAATCATGTTATAAAATTATCTACACAATTTGAAAATACTTTATGGCAAGTTTTTAGTGTATATCATATTCCTACTACTAGTGATTATTTAAAAGTTAATTTTGATTCTAATGAAGAATTTATGAATTTTGTTAATATGTTAAAATCTCGAAGTCAATATGATTTTAATGTTAGTTTTAATGGAGAAGATAAAATATTAACTTTATCAACTTGTTATAATGAAGAAGAGCGTGTAGTTTTGCATGCAAAATTGATAAAAAGGGAGACTAGATAATGGATTATATAAAATATTTTAGAGAAAAAAAGGGTTTTATTGCTGCACTTGATCAAAGTGGTGGTAGTAGTAAAAAAACATTAATTAATTATGGAATTTTAGAAACAGATATTAAAAATGATGAAGTAATGTTTGATTATATTCATGAAATGCGGGCTAGAATAATTTGTAATCCTGCTTTTACTAATGATTATATTTTGGGAGTTATTTTATTTAGACAAACAATGGAAAAAACTGTACAAGGAATAAATACAATTAAATATTTAAATAATAAAAATATTCCTGCTTTTTTAAAAATAGATGTTGGTTTGGATGAATTAAGTGAAGGAGTACAACTTTTAAATTTTATTCCTGATTTAGATGAGATATTAGATAAAGCAAAAGACTACGGTGTAGCGGGAACAAAAATGCGCTCTTTAATAAAAGAATATAATGAATTTGGAATAAAAATAGCTGTGGAACAACAATTTGGTTTAGCTAAAAAGGTTATTGCTAAAGGCTTGATTCCTATAATAGAACCAGAAGTAGATATTAATGCTGTTAATAAAAAAAATATAGAATCATTTTTAAAAAAAGAAATTATAAAACAATTAGAAAAAATGGATGAAGAGGATTATGTTATTTTGAAATTATCTATACCTTCAATACCTAATTTTTATGATAGTTTTTTGAATTTTAAAAATGTTTTAAGAATTGTTGCATTATCTGGAGGTTATGAACAAGAATTAGCTTGTAATTTATTAAAAAATAATAAACATATGATTGCTAGTTTTTCAAGGGCATTTTTAGAAGGTTTAAAGGTAGAACAAACTAGCGATGAGTTTGAAAATGTTTTAAAAAATAATATTTTAAAAATATATGATGCTTCAGTTAATAAAAATTAATATAAATTGATGTTTATGATATAATTAAATGGGGAAATTTAATGGATAAAATTATAAAAACAATTTTAGATAAATTAGAAAATAGTGGTTTTGAATCTTATGTAGTTGGTGGTTATGTTAGAGATTTATTGTTAGGTATTCAATCTACAGATATCGATATTTGTACTGCGGCTTTACCTAAAGATATTCATTTAATATTTAATATTAGTCCTAATAATTATGGAGGAGCAAAATTAATAATAGATAATTATAATATTGATATTACAACTTTTAGAAAAGAATCTGATTATGTAAATAGAACACCTACAAAAGTAAATTATATTAAAGATTTAGAACAGGATTTATTAAGAAGAGATTTTACTATCAATGCAATATGTATGGATAAATTTGGTAAAATAATCGATAAATTTGATGCCGTTAGTGATATTAATAATAGGATAATCAAAATGATAGGTGAACCTGATGTTCGACTGGCTGAAGACCCTTTAAGAATTTTGCGTGCTATAAGGTTTGCTACTGTTTTAAACTTTAATATAGAATCTTCTTTATTAAAATCAATTGTCGATAATTATTATTTAGTAAAGAATTTGTCAAAAAAAAGAATAAGAGATGAGTTAGATAAAATTTTACTTAGTAAAAATTATAAAAGAGGGTTGAAGTTATTAAAAGATTTAGGCATATCTGATGCAATAAATATTAACTTTGATAATGTGAATTATACTAAAGATATTTTAGGTATGTGGGCTCAAATAAATTTTTGTGATTTACCATTTACAAATAATGAAAAAAGCAATATAATTGAAATTACTGAAGTAGTTAAATATGGAAAAGTAGATTTTAATACTTTGTTTACATATGGTTTATATATTAATTTAATTGCTGGCGAAATATTAAATATTAGTGGAAAAAATATAAGCAAAATGTACAAAAGTATGCCTATTAAAGATAAAAAAGATATAAATATTAAAGGAAATGAAATTGAAGAACTTTTAAATATTATTGATAAAAAAGAAATAGGTATTATATATAATGAATTAATTGAAAAAATTTTGAGTGGAAATTTAAAAAATAAAAAAAGTAACATTCAAAAATATTTGATGCAAAGGAAGTGAGTAATATGTTTAAAGATAATAAAAAACTTGTAGCAGAATCTTTTTTTATAAAAGAAGCGCTAAAGAATAATTTGTCTTTAAACGAATTTTTACTTTTATTGTATTTTGATAATTCTTATGACTTAGTTTTTGATATTAAATTAGTTGCTAAAACGCTAAATATGAGTGATGAACAAGTTTTGGATGCTTATAGTTCTCTAATGCGAAAAAAAATAATTAAAGTTAATGCAGAAAAAGATGGTTTTGGTAAAGTAGTAGAAAAAGTATGTTTAGATAATTTTTATAATGGGATAAAAAGTGATAGGGATTTGCTTGAAAAAGAAAATTGTAAGGAGGATATATTTAGTATATTTGAAAAAGAATTTGGTAGAACTTTGTCTAGTATGGATTGTGAAATCATTAATGCTTGGATAGATAAAGGGTTTAATGAAGAAATTATTATTGCTGCATTAAAAGAAGCGGTGTATAACGGAGTTTTAAATTTAAGATATATTGATAAAGTTTTATATGAATGGAATAGAAAAGGATATAAATCAGTTAATGATATAAACAATTCATATAGAAACGAAGAAAAAGAAGATAAATTATATGAAACAAGTATACTAAATTTTGATTGGTTAAATGATAAACAATAAAAATATAATAGATAATTTAAATATGCTTTATCCCGATGCTAGATGTGAATTAAATTATGATAAAGATTATGAATTGTTGATTGCTACTATATTATCGGCTCAATCAACTGATAAAAGAGTAAATAGTGTAACTTCTGTTTTATTTTCTAAATATGATATTTATTCTTTGGCAAATGCTAATGTAAAAGATATTGAAAAAATTATTTATCCTGTTGGTACTTATCATAAAAAAGCGGAATATATTAAAAATGTTGCATTGAGATTAGTTATTGAGTATAATGGGATGGTTCCAAATAATAGGGATTTTTTAGAAAGTTTACCTGGAGTAGGGAGAAAAACTTGTAATGTAGTTTTATCTAATATTTATAATATTCCTGCTATTGCTGTTGATACTCATGTTAAACGTGTTGCTAATCGATTAGGTATTGTAGATAGCGATGATGTATTAATTATAGAAAAAAAGTTAATGGATTTTTTTCCTAAAAAATCTTGGAGTAGAATACATCATCAACTTGTATTGTTTGGTAGATATGTATGTAAAAGTGTTAAACCCGATTGTAATAGTTGTCCTTTTAAAAATTGTAAATATAAAAAAAATTATGATATTAGTTCATAATTTTTTTATTCTAATCCGGGAGTTGGTTTTTCTATTGGTTTGTTATTGTTATTATCGTTGTTATCTTCATTACCACCAACTATATCATCAACATTTGAATCAATGTTTATATTAACTTTTATTTCTAAATTATCACTCATATTAGAAGTAAATATTGAATACGCTGATTTTATAACATAAGTTATTGAACCATTATCTGTAGTACTCGGTATAATTGAATAATTTGTTGTATTTGTAGTGCCTAAATAAGTAAGTGTACCATTGCTTTCTTTTTTGTATATTTGGTATCCAAGTGTACCTATGTATGTGTTATTGTAACTTATTCTATTTTCATAATATTTATTGGCTACATTACCATAATATGTATTAAAGTATTCTTGTAAATATGTTGTATTTATTGCTTCAGGAGTATTGATTCCTGTCCAAGTTAATTTTATTGTTTTTCCATCAAACGTATAATTACCATTGGTTGGTGCTTCTAATTTTTGATAACGAATTGATATATCTGTTGGTTCAGTTCCTTCTTTAAATAATTCTATAGTCCTCATGTTTTCTGGAGTATAGTCACTAGGTAATTGTAATGGTATTGTTTCATTTTCTATTTCAACTTCAACTACACCACTAGGTTTAGTAAATGTTTGATTTTTGGAATAAACTCTAGTACCAACAGCTTTCATTATTGCTAATCTAGCTCTATTACCAACGGAAACTGTTAAATAATTTTCTTTAGATGTTATGTCATATCCTAACCATAAAGCTATCGCATATTCTGGTGAATATGTAACATTCCATGAGTCTCTTGTAGCTGAGGTTGGTATACCGTTTTCTTCTGCCCATCCACGGTCAACGTTTGATGTACCAGATTTAGCCGCAATTGTTGTTCCGCTGACAGAAACACCACCAACTCCGTCTTTGGCTGCTGATACTAACATATCTGTTATCATATATGCTGTTTCTTCACTCATTACTTTTACTTTTTCATATTTATGTTCGATTATTTCTCCAGTTTCAATAATTTCTATTTTTGTGTAAGAGTAGGGTTCAATATAATAACCATTTCTACCAAATGCCGCATAGGCAGCACTCATTTGAATTGGACTAACTCCTGTTTCTAATCCCCCAATTGATGCTGATTCATATAATTCGCTACCATAATCTATTCCTAAATTGTGGGCAAAATCTTTTATATAATTTGGATTTTCGGCATATACTGCTTGAAATGCTTTTAATGCAGGTATGTTTCTAGATTCCATTAAAGCGGTTCGCATTGTAATTAATCCCATATATTTGCCGTCCGAGTTTTTTATCGATGTTCCATTACTATATGTATGTTGTTCATCTAAAAATAGTGTTCCTGGAGAACCATTTAAATATTCAATGTATGGACCGTAATCAAATATTGGCTTAGCAGTAGAGCCTGGTTGTCTTTTTACTGTTGCTCTATTGTTACCCTTAGCAGTATAATTTCTACCTCCGGATAATGCTACAATTGAGCCATCTTTTAAACTTGTTATTGCCATTCCTTCTTGTAAACTTTCGTTAGGAAATTCATATATTTCTTCATTTTCTAATTGATTTAATACATCTTGTACATCAGCATCTATGGTTGTTATTATTTTCATTGGAGTATAAAATGGGTTCATTCCAGTTTTTTCTGTTATTTCATCTCTAATATAGTCAATAACTGCTTGGTTTGAGCCATTTTCTCCAGTTCTTTCTGCTAATAATGATTCAACAGGTATTTCTAAAACGGCATTTTTTGTTTCTTCGCTAATGTAACCATGTTGTACCATTAATTTTAAAACTATTTCTTGTCTTGATCTTACTTTATCTGGATTACTATATGGATTTATTGTAGCAGGGTTTTGAAACATTCCTGCAATAATTGATGCTTCTGCTAAAGATAAATCTGATACCGATTTTCCAAAATAATATTGGCTGGCTTGTTCTACACCATATATTCCTGATGTGTTATTATTTCCGTTGTTTCCTAACCATTGTGAATTAACATAAAATTCTATTATTTCTTCTTTTGTGTAATTGCTTTCTATTTTAAATATAGCCATATATATATCTGTAAATTTACGAATTATTCCTTCAATACCTTTGTCTTTATTATTGGTATAAACTTGTTTTACTAATTGCATCGTTAGTGTAGATGCTCCACCAGCTTTATCATTTCCTAATAATTGACCAAATGATGCTTTTAAAAATCTGGCTACATCCATACCTTTATGTTGAAAAAATCTTGAATCTTCAGTTGCAATTAATGCATCAATTAATACTTGAGGTAATTCATTATAATTTACTAGAACTCTATCTTCTGAACCTAGTCGTGCTAATTCAGTTACCCCATCATTATAGTAAAATACTGATGATTCTTTAGAATACAATTTTTCTTTATCAAAATCTGGTGATGTAATAATTATGTATAAAGCAAATACTAACATTATTGATATAACTGCTATTCCACCAATTAGTATTATTGATAAAATAATGTTACCAATTTTCCTTTTATTATTATTATTATTTTTATTTACTTCTTTTTTCTTTTTGATTTTTAATTTTCCTATATTAATTTTTTTCATATAATCCTCCTATAAGTTGGTCTATTATTGGCAAATAATCTAAACCCTTTAATGACAATTTGATTTCGTATGAATTATTTAATATATATTCATACGGAATACTCTTTCTTTTTTCCTTATTTAGAAAGTTTAAAAAATTTTTTCCAGGTAATAAAAAATATTTATTATTCATCATTATTATTAAAAATACTATTCCTTTATGATTATATATGTTTTTAATATGTTTTATTTGGTGTGGGTGAATATTACTTATTGGAAATGAAGTTTTATTATTGGTTTCTTTAGCATCAAATTCGATGTAATATCCCTTATATAATCCATTAAAATCTAATGTTGATGGACTTTTATAATATCCATCAGTTATTCTTTTGCCATGATTATTATAATTAACTTTTACTACTCCAATAGGGGTAGGCTTTTTATAAATATATGCTAAATCATTTTCAATATAATATTCATTTGCTTTATCGATTAAATATTCTAAATCCATTCCTCTATTACTATAAGTAATTATTTTAGAGGTTTCTTTTTTAATATTATTAGGATATAACAAATTTATCACCAATATAATTATATCATAATTTATAAATAAAGTATATTATTGATTTTGTTTTACAGTTAAGTAAATGACAAGTAATAAATTATGTATTCTTTTGTCGATTTTAATGCATTATTTGTAAATAAATTATAAAATATTTTTGGTGATTATAAATGCGTTTAGATTATGTTATAAATGAGATGATTAAAAAGGTAGATTGGGCTATAATAAATACTTATTTTGTTGATAAAAAAAAGAGAAAAAGGAAATAATTCACAATTCTTCAGATATTGACAAAATAATATCTTATATTATATAATTTGTTTGTTAGAAGGTGAATATTTTGTATAATGATCGTTTGTATTTAACTCCACAAGAAATACTAGAAAAAGAGTTTAAAATTGATGCTAGAGGTTATCGTCCTCAAGAAGTTGATAAGTTTTTAGATATGGTTATTCGTGATTATACAGAATATGCTAGTATAGTAAGAAAATTAGAAAAAGATGTTAAAGATTTAACTGAAGATAATATTAAATTAAAACAAGAAATAAGACGCTTAAAAGAAATTAATACATCAAATGAAACACCATCTAGAAGTGCTAATAATCTTGACCTTCTAAAAAGAATTAGTCAATTAGAAAAAGTTGTTTACGGAAATAATGAATAATTTTGAGGCAAATGCTGCATATATTGTTATGTAGAGGAAAGTCCATGCTCACACAAACTGCGATGGTTGTAGTGTTCGTGCTTGAGAAATAAATAACTCAAGGTAGTTTTAACTAACGGCTTCGAAAAAACCTTAACTGGTTTGATTAGATATAAAAGTGCCAAAGAGACGAGTCATTTGGGAAACCAAATGAGTGGAACGAGGTAAACCCCACGAGTGAGAAACCCAAATTATGGTAGGGGAGTTCTATTTTGGAAAATGAACTGAAATAGGGCCTTATTAAGGAGATAAATATTTGCCACTTTCTTTGGAAAGGACAGAACATGGCTTATGAGAAATTATTTTTTTATTTTCATAAAAAGGAGTGAGTTTTTTTGAACGAAATCGGAGATACCCTCAGGTACGCCAGAGAGTCTTCAGGTGTAAGTTTAAATGAGGCAAGTAAAGATTTGGATATTAAAATTGAAATTTTGCAAAATATTGAAGATGGTAGAACTGGAGCTTTTAAAGATATTTTTGAATTAAAAAATAATATTGCAAATTATGCAAAGTATTTAGGTTTAAATTCTGATGAGTTAATCGATGAATTTAATGAGTACATGTTTGAATATACTTCAAAAATACCAATTAAAGAAATTGAAAAAACTATTGAATTAAAAATAAAAGAAGAAAAAAAAGAAAATGAAAATGAAATAATATCGCCATATACAAAAGAAAAGAAAAAATATGATAATAAAATTTATGTTATTATTTATATATTTATTTTACTTATGATTGTTGCTGCTATATTATGGTCAGTAAAACAAGTTACTATAGATAAAAATGTTACAAATATAATTAGTTATAGAAGGTAGGAGTATTTATGAATTTGCCAAATAAAATTACTATTACAAGAATTATTTTATCAGTTATTATTTTATTACTGTTGTTAATTCCTTGGTCATCTTTAGGTTTTTTGTGGCCAGAATATTTAATTGGAAATGTTACCGTTAATTTAAAATATGTTATTGTAGGAGTTTTATTCCTAATTGCTTCTTTATCAGATTTTTTAGATGGTTATATTGCTAGAAAATATAATTTAGTTACTGATTTTGGTAAGGTTGCTGATGCCATTGCAGATAAGATTTTAGTAAATGGTTTGTTAATTATTCTTGCTTATGAAAGAATAATTTCAATTGTTATTCCAGTTGTAATTATTACAAGAGATATTGTAGTTGATTCTTGTAAAATGATTTCAGGTAATAAGGGTAAGGTTGTTGCTGCTTCATTGTTAGGAAAGTTAAAAACGATTTGTATGATGTGTGGTTTAACCTTAATATTATTTTATAATTTACCTTTTGAATTAGTTAGTTTACCAATTGCTGATTTGTTTTTAATTGCTGCAACTGTATTATCTGTTATATCTGGTTGTCAGTATTATTATAATTCAAGAGAGTTTTTATTTCCTAAAGAAAATAAAGTGACTAAAAAATAGTTGCTTTTTTTGTGCTTTTTCCTAAACATTTATTTTGGCTATTCATAAGATAAACTAGAAAGGAATGAAAAGAATGAATTATTTTAATGAAACTTTTAATCAAGAAACAGAAGTTAAAAAAAGTTTTGATAAAACAAATTTACAAATGAATAGTGATGGTGCATCTTCTTGTTGTGGATGTGCTGGATCAATGGCTATGCCTCAATGTGGATGTGGTATGATGCCAGTTTATGAATGTCCTCAAGAAAGGGTTTGTCATAGATATATTTGCTATGAAGTTCCCCATATTATGCCATGTAATACTAGAATAGTTAATCATCATGTTTATCGTCATACATTTAGACCAGAATATACTTGTTGTGAAGAAAATGTATATGAAAATGTGTATGACCGTGGATGCTGTTAAAAGTTTTGAAGTTTGATGAGAGATTAATCTCATCTTTTTTCTTGTTTTTATTAAATTATTGTGATATTATATTCCCCGTTAGGGGGAGATATGATGGAAAAAGTTACAAATTTAGTAGAATTAAAAAATAGGTTATTTCAAATGATTTATAAAGGAGTTGAAGAAGAACCTGGGATTTTTAGACCAATGGATTTAGTTGATTATTACGAATTAACAAATATTAGTATTAAAGATGTTCTTACGATATTAAATAAAAATGTTGGTTTAACTGTTAATGAAAAGAATTGGTTGATTGCTTTTAGAAAGAAAGCTTTAAGTGCAGGATTAGTTGAATATTCTAAAGATGAATTTATAAAAAAACATTGTAAAGATAAATTAAATTATAAAGGTTTGGAAATAACAGATGAAATGAAACAACAAGCAATACTTTATATGGAAAATAATTCTATACCTTTTATGTACATGACTTATTATTGTGTACTTAAAAGAATTGCTACTAAAATGCTAGCAGATATGAAAAGAGATTAATTTCTCTTTTTTATTTTGAATAATGATAGAAAAAGTATAAAATTTATTATATAATTATTATGATGAGGTGAAATTAAATGATATCTGGGGAAAATTTAAATGAATTTTTATTAAAACTTACTAAAGTAGATTTACAAAAATTTGTTGATAAATATAATGCATTAGCATTAATTTTTAATGAAAATAAGATAAATACAACTAAAGATAAAAAAGATGTTATAATATCTAAAATTTTGGCTTTTAAAGAAAACTATTATAAATTTTTGATTCAATCTTTAGATTTAGAAGATTTTAATTTATTAAAATTTTTACTTTTAAAAAAAAGTAATAATGATTTTTTAAATGAACATAGAGAGTTTATAAATTATTTGATTGATAGTTATGTAATATTTAAAAATGATGATTTGATTATACCTAGAGATATTTATTATTATTTAAAAAATTTAGTTAAAAATAAAACTATTTTTAATTATGTTAAATCTTGGAATAGAATTTATAAATTAGCTGATGGTATAATTATTGCTTATGGTGTTGTTGATAGAAAATATTTTGATATTATTATAAGTGGAATTGTTGAAAAAGAGTTAATAATACCAAAATTAGAATTTTATTATAAAAGAGAATATATTATTGATAGTAAAAAGATTTATAGTAATAAATTAACTAATAAAAAAAGAATAAATAAATATTTTAAAGATAATAATTATAAGTTATTTACCAATAAAGAATATGTTTTACTCGGTAATTCTTTATTTCATCATAATATAAAATGTTATAAAAGATTTATTAAAATGTTAAAAAGTAATTATATTTTTAAAAATAGTGATATTAATTATGTGGATAAAAATATAGTTATTCCTTATTTATATAATTCTTTAAATGAAGAGGATGTAGCAAAAAGTAATTTAGAAAAGACAATTATTGACTTATTTGAATTTAAGAGTGATAAATTAAAGTTAAAAATGTTAGATGGTATTATGAAAATAAGAGATGAATTTCCATTGTGGGAATACAGAGGGTATAGTAAAATTGAGGTGAAAAAATGAATAATAAAGGTTATAGTGCAATAGAACTTATTCTTACTATTGTAGTTTTTTCTGTAATTTATTTTGTTGCTGCTAATTATATTTCTTATAATTTTGATGTTAATTATGAAGAAGATTTATATAATTTAACTATTTCTTCAATTGAAAAACAAGCTGCAATTTATGGAGAAATTCATCAAGAATTGTTTACTGAAGAACCAGAAGTTTATTTAACTGTTGGAGAATTAGCCTTAGAAAATGCAGTAGTATCAGCAGAAGGTGGTATTGTTGCAGATCCTAGAGATTCTGAAAAAGATTTAAATGATTTAAAAGTGAAAATAGTTAATAATGAAGGAGATATAACTGCTAAAGTTTTGGTGTCATAATGGCTATAACAAAAACTGATTTTATAAATTATACTAGATGCAGTAGATATGCAGCTTTAGAAGAAATAAGAAAAGAAAAATTAGATGCTGATATTAGTTATGATGAATATAAGAAACAAGAAAAGACAGAAGTATTAAAAGAAATGTTATCTTCAATGTTTGAAGATGAAAATTATGAAATTGATAAAACAGTAAAAGTAAATAAACAATTAGAGGCTATGATGCCTTATTATAAAATGGTAGAAATGGAAGCTGGGCGATTAACTAATAAATATTTTAAAGGTAAGTCAGTTTATGCTTCACTTACTTATAATCAAGAAAGTTTTGAATTTAATAAAAATGGAATTAGATATCTTTGTTATGTGGATATTTATAATGAAAATGAAGATAATCGAATAAATATTATTGAGGTTAAAGCAACTACTAGTAAAAAATATTTTGATTTACAAAGTAATCATAAAAAACAAGATAAGTTTTCTATTTTTTATTTTGATAAAAAGACTAATTGTTATTATTTAAAAGATGAAATAGATGGTTATGATATTGAAGCTGAAATGCCAATGGAAAACTATGCTAAGAAAAGAGAAACATTATTTAATCGGTATAGTGATGTTGGTGGTTATGTGTTTGATTTAGCTGTACAACGTTATTTTATTGAGGGAGAATATAAACAATCTAATAATTCTGAAAATTTAAAAAATATACATTATTATCTAGGGGTTTTAAACCATAATTATGTTTTTGATGGTACTTACAAAGATAAAAAAGCAGTTTATGAAGCAGATAAAGATGGAAATGAAATAGTAGTTTTTATTGATTTGACTAAAGTTACAGAAGAGTATTTAAATATTATTGAGGCTTTAGAGTTAAAATTAGAAAAATATGTTTTTAATTTAGATGTCACTAAGTGCCCAATGGGTGTTTGGTGTGAAAGAAAAAGTGCTAAAGAATGCCCTTATTTAAATGCTGTTTGTGGTAAAATTATTCCATCAAAAAACTCAAGTTTATCATATTTAAATAATGGTTCTGGTTTTAAAACATTAGATGGTAGAAAACTTAAAGGTTTGGAACTTATAAATGAAGGCTATGTTAATATGTTAGATATACCTGAAGAATGGATTATTCATCAAAAACATCATATTCAAAGAGATGCAGTACGATTTAATAAAATTTATGTAGATAAAGAAAAAATAAAAGCTGGCCTTGCTTGTTTGGAATATCCAATTTATCATTTGGATTTTGAAACTATGCCTTGTCCTATGCCTAGATTTAAAGGTGAAAAACCTTATATCCAATCTCCTTTTGAATTTAGTTTGCATATTGAACGGGAACCTGGAGTTTGTGATAAAGAAAAAGATAATTATATTTTTTTAGCAAAAACTTTTGATAATGATGAAAGAGAAGAGTTAGTAAAAGCATTGGTGAAATATATTGATGGAACTAAAGGTACTTTATTTGCTCAAAATGTTTCTTTTGAAAAAAGTAGGATTAAGGAACTAGCAGGCATGTTTCCAGAATATAAAAAAGAGTTAATGCAAATGTATAATAGAGGTTTTGATTTAATGTGGCTGGTTAATACTAAAAAAGAGTTGTATAAAGAATTGGGCTTTGATGAAGAAAGAGCGAGTTTACCAAATTATTATCATAAAGATTTGAGTGGTTCATTTTCAATTAAAAAGACTTTGCCTGTTTTTAGTGATTTGTCGTATAAGAACTTAACTGTAAAAAATGGTACCGAAGCAATTGTTGCATATGCTAATTATAATAATATGACTAAAGAAGAATTTGAATTATATTATAATGCATTAAAAATTTATTGCCAACAAGATACTTGGGCAATGGTTGTAATTTTAGATGAATTAAGAAAATTGTGTAAATAGATTGTCAAAAAAATGCATAATACTTGCATTATTTCTCTTAAAATTTGTATGATATAAATGTAAAGGAAGTGTGAATAATGATTTATCCATCAATCGATAAATTACTTAATATTGTTGATTCTAAATATACCTTAGTTCATGTGGCTTCAATAAGAAGCAAGCAAATGCTTGAAAGTAATCATTTTCAAATGAAAGAAAATGAGTATGTTAATAAAAAAGAATTGGGTAGAGCTTTAGAAGAAGTAGAAGCTGGTTTAATAAAAGTTATTGAAGAAAAGTAAAAAATTTGAGTTTCGGTGAAAAAAATAGTTGGCAAAAAAAATCAGAAAATGTTGATAACTTTTTCTGATTTTTGATTGAAAAATAAGGTAAAACACTCCAAAGTTTAGTATAATAAAGTTGTATACTAAATTATCATAGTAAACAAAAATATGGAGGTGTCTTACATGAATAATTTTACTACAAATACCTATGAGTTGAAAAGAGAAATTTGTAATTTTTCTGAAAAAATTGCAAATGGGACTAGTAAACCAGCCAAAAAGTTTGTTATGGAAACACAATATGGTCTTGCTAAAGGTGGAAGTTGTTTAGTCTCTAACATGGCTAGAGCACTAGATGAAGATATAAAATTAAATTATACGATAGATAGATTATGTGATAATTTTGCAAATTTGGACGATAAGTATGAAAAAATTATATGGAGAAATTATATAAATGAAGTAAAAAAGCATATAAATACGAAGGAGCCAATAGCAATATTTGATGATAGTGATATCAATAAGGAATATAGCAAAAAGTTAGAAGATTTAGATCGTGTTCGAGATGCATCAAGTCCAGATAAAAGAATAGTAAATGGGTATAATGTTTGTGAAGCTGTGATACTTAGCAAACATACCAATCAACCAATAAGTGTGTATAGTAAAATATATTCGTGTAAAAGCAAAGATTTTAAAAGTAAAAACACTTATACACTAGATAGTATAAAAGCTGTTGAAAATATAGTGGGGAAAAAATTTATAGGGATATTTGACCGAGGATATGATGATAAAAAAATATTTGATTATATGGATAAAAAAGAGCATTCATTTATAGTAAGATTAGAGGATACAAGAACGTTGTTATTTAAAGGCAAAAAAAAGAGTGTAGAAGAAGTTGCTAAATCCAGAAAAGGTAAAATAGCAATGAAAGTATTATTTGATGATAATGAAGAATATGAATTAATGTTAAGCTATACAAAAGCCACATTACCATATAACAAAAAAGAATACACTTTAGTAATTGTGTATGGATTAAGTGAAGATAAGCCGATGAAATTACTTACTAACATCAAGATTAAAAGTAAAGAAGATGTTATAAGAATAGTAAGATTATATTTGTCTAGATGGAGAATAGAAGAACATTTCAGAGGAAAGAAACAAGAATATGATTTTGAAAATATGAGAGTAAGAACACTAAAAAGTATGAATAATTTAAATATGATGCTTACTATACATCTGGGACATATAGCGATATTAGCAGATAAAATAGATAGCAAATTATTAACAATTAAAATTATATATGCATCAAAATCATTAAGAAATAAAGCCGTTGTATGGCTAAGTCAAATTGCTAGAGGGATGAAAGAAATATTAAAGTATGCCCATGAAGGAATAAAACGATGGCAAGATATAGAAGTTAGGGATCCACGACAATTAAGTTTAAAGCTTTAAAAAAACAAAATATCAAGAATTTTAAAAAGGCATAAAAAGTGCTATATTTTGTCATGGGAGAAAACTGCAAATATTGATATTAAAATTAATTTTTTGAACAATTTTGTTCAAATCATATAAAATTCATAAATATTTTTCGAAAACCGAAACTCAAATAGATATGTATTGAAAAAAAATAAAAAGATGTTATAATAAATAGCCAATAGGAGGGAAAATTATTGTGGAAAAATTATATGGTGGTAGTAATTTTGTGACTTTACCTAAAAAACTAGAAATACCAGAAATTGATGATAACAGGTTAAAAGAACTATATAGATTATTAAAACCTATTGTTACTATTGATGAAATGAAATATCTTTTAAGAGAATTTACACTGCAAGAGTTAAGAAACCAATCTTATATTTGGAATCGTGCAGAAGATAAAAGAGATGTAGTAGATCCAAGTAAGTTAGAAACAGTAGACGATTTCTTATGTTTGCATACTTGGGGATATTATGGTTTATTTAAGCCGTCAATTGCAGAAGTGTTATCACAAGCACCTGAAAATGTAATAGAACAAGCAAATACTTTTGAAATTATCGAAAGTCCAGAAACTCGCGAAGATGTTTTCAAATATAAGGAAGTTATAGATAATGGCTTTCATTTATCAAAAGTACGAGCATATAAAATGCACAAATAATAATTAAAAGATGATAAAAGTTTTAATACTTGATATCATCTTTTTCTATTTCTAAATTATTTAATTTATCTATATTTTTGTTATCATGAAATACTTTAAAATCTTCTTCTTTTAAAATATTGCGTTCACATAATTCTTTTGTAAAACTCATATATTTTTCCTTATTTTTACCTCTATGAATTCTATCTATTAAGAATTGGATAAGACTATAGACTATAGTTTTAAAGTATTCTAAAGAAGATTTTAATAAAGTATTCTCTTCCTTTAAATTGGCAATTTCATTATTTTGCGATTGAATTTTTTTTTTTAAATTATCAACGTCAATATTAAGTTCTTCATTGCTTTTTGAATAAAGATTCATTCTTTGACGATTAGCAATAAGTTCACGTTCTATCTCTTTTAAGGTAACAGATAGTTCTTGAACACTTTGATATTCAGCAATAGTTTTATCAACTAAATCTATAAATACAAGAAGTTTATCTTTATTAACAACATCTAAAACTAACTGATTTTTAATGAGACCTTTGGACTTTAAACTTTCCAAAATATCTCTGATTTCTTTGCTGTTATTTGTTAAAATTTCAGTCTTTTCTTTAGCTCTATCTAAATTGTTTTGATGTATTTCAATGCTTCTTTTCATTCGTTGGTAGTTTTCCATCTCAGTTACATGATAATCTTTATTTCGTCCTTTTAATTTAGTTTTTAATTTGTTATTTGTTAGATATTCTTTATTAAATGATTCTATACAAAGTGTTCTCATTTTATCTTGTATTTTAACTAAAGATTCCTTTGTAAAGACACTAGATTTTCCGACTTGTTTAGACATCCCATTTTTAGTTTTAGTCTTAATTGGAACACCAATAATATGAAGATGTGGTGATGTTTCATCATAATGTATAATAGCACTCGCTATCTTAAAATTAGGTAAGATATTTTCTAAATATGTAACTTGTTCTTTAAAAACATTAGTCATTTTCTTTTTATAAGTCAGATCTTTAGTATCCCAAAAGTTCTTGTCACCAAGTTCAATAATTATTTCACAAGCTAAATCATTTTTAGAATTATTGCTAACATGAGAGAAATAATCTTTTATCTTTCTATCTTTACGAGTTTGTCTAGAATTATATTCTAATCTTGCTTCTTCAAATTCATCTTTATAAAGTTTTTTAACATCATCATAAATAGAAAATGAACCTTTAATTACTTCTATATTATCTCTATTATTATCATACTTTCTACAATTATGTTTATCAACTTTTGATAATCCAGATGCATTTTGAATAGCATTATTACTCATAGAAGTAGAGCCACTAGCATTACTTTTACCACTTTTTCGTAAGTTGTTTTTCTTATTTTTATCACTACCTAAATGTAGTGAATAAGATAGTTCTATAATATCAGCTCCTTTGCTTTATTTTGTTTCTGACAAAATATTTAACCTCCTAGGTATTTTGACAAATATCAAAATACAGGTGGCTAAGGCGCGCCTTAGAATCCAAAGAAACTATACTTCGTGAATAGTTTCTTTAGTATTATATACTTCTTCATAATTAGTAGGTTTTACATCAATAGGAATAGGTTCTTTAGAAAATGTAACAGCATTACATTCGCTAGGAATGTATTTAAAAACAGTATCACCATCCATCTTATAAAGTTCGTTATTTTTGTTAATGTATAATACTCCATAAGTATGAATTTCTTTTTTATTATTAGAATCAATTTTTTTATAATCTTTCATAGGGAATACTCTAATAATAGTGGATTTATTTTCATCTAAATCAAATCGAAATACTTGGTCTTGGACATAGTAATCTGCTTCATAAAATCTAACATCATAAAATTGTCTTAATCTCATAATATGTTTTCCAACTTGTTCTATAGGAAGATAGTTACTAAATCTTAATTGTCCTGCAAAGTTTCCAAATATTTGAATTTTCTTATCTAGGTATCCGTTATTTTCTAATTCAGATATTTGTTTACAAATTGTTTCTCTAAACTTGATAAATTTTACTTTATATTTATTGCCATTTTTTTCTAACTGTATTTCATCAATATATCTCATAATAAGTTCTGCTTTTTCTTTACGTGTATAATCTTTCCAAAACGTATTAACTTCTTGATATTTATTAGGGTATTTAATATTATTAATAAAATCTATATCTCTTTTTAACAAAATATCTTCAGGAGTAAATTGTAGTTCATTACTTATTTCTATATCGTTAATTTTTAATTCTAAATTTTCTATCACTTTATCAATTTTAATTTTTTCTGCTTTATAATCATCTAGCGAGATAACTCCATCTAAATATGCTTTTCTTAGCCTAGTATCTTTTACTTTTTGTTCTTTTAATTCTTTTTCTAATTGTTCTTTAGGACTTTCTATTTTCTGCTTTATCATAGGTAAGAAAAACTGATTAACTATGGAATCATATTCGGTAAGGTCATCAATAAAAGATTTGATATAGTTTTCTATGGTTTCTTCTTTAATATTACTTTTGCATTCACTACAATAATAATAGTAATAAACATTACCATTTTTCTTTTTAGTAGCTTTACCACCAAGTATCTTACTACATTTAGGGCATTTCAATTTTTGTAAGAATAAATAAGTAAGATTTCTCATATAACTTCTAGAGTTCTTTTTCTTTTGTACTTGGCATTCTTCCCATAATTCTCTTGAAACAATAGGCTTAACCACATCTTTATAGTAGGTAGGATTCTTTGTTCTTTTACCATGCACGAAGTCGCCTTTATAAATTTCGTTTTGTAAAATATTCACAATGGTAGAATCTCTCCAATTTTCTTTACTTAAAACTTTTTCTTTATTGAATAAGTTGCTAATCTTTTGATATGACATTCCACTATGATAAAATTCAAATATTCTAACAACAATATCTTTTGTTAAAACATCAGGAACTAACATTTTGTTTTCATGCTTGTATCCTAGTGGTGCTCTATGAGGAATATGTCCTTGTTTAATAGCTCCTGCTAAACCAAATTTTGTTCTTTCTGAAGTTCTTTCAATTTCAAGTTGTGCAAGTATGGTAGTCATTCTCATAAAGAATATACCAGTAGAGGTTTCTGTGTTTAATTCTTCGGAAATGCTTTCTAAACTGCAATTATATTGTTCAATCATCTTACAGATTATTTCTAAATCTTGAATTGAACGAGTAAGTCTATCTAGTTTATAAACAATAATTTTATTTATCTTTCCATCTTTCATATCTTTTAGCATTTCTTGGAATTTAGGACGATTCATACTTTTGGCTGAAACACCTTCTTCACGATAGACTTTGTAGATTGTGTAATGCTTATAATCACACAATCTTTTCATGCTTTCTTCTTGTTCATCTAAACTAAATCCTTCGCGTACTTGGTCTTCTGTACTAACTCTTGGATATAGCCCAACTACAAATTTTTTCTTTTCTTCATTCAATATTTAATCATCTCCTTTTTTAAGTTTTAAAAAAAGAGAAGTGAAGGTACTACAAACTAATACTTTCACTTCTCAAAATACATTGTAAGACTTTAGGTAAATAAATTACTCTCTATATAAATTATACAATATTTTTAGATGAAAATCTATTTAGTGAAAGGTTAGTTTATAGTATTTAAGTAATTTTCTAGTTCTGATATTTTAATTTTATTAGTTAAGTTTCTTATGTAAATATCAGTAGAATAATTAAATGCAAGAAATGTTATACCTTTAATAATGATTCTATGAGGTTCAATATAAGATAGATTAGTTTTATCAATTTTTATAATATTGCCATTAATGAATATTGGTTTTGTTTTGCAGAATTTACAGATAAAATCTAGTCTTTGTTTTAATGACTTTTCAAAAGGCAATTCTTGCTTAATAAACTTAATCATAAACACCATCCTTTCTTTAGGATGATTTCTTTGTATTTCCAAGCTCTACGGGGAGTTCGAGACACAAAAAAATCAATCTCGCGATTGATTTCTATATATCAAAGTCCGAAAAGTTCGAACAGATTCGTCAATGGAGCAAGTGAGGAGGATCGAACTCCCATCTCAACCTTGGCAAGGTCGTATACTAGCCATTGTACTACACCTGCGTAAATAAATTGTATCAAAAATAAATTTTTTTTGCAACATTAATTGATAAAAAAAATATTTATTGATATAATTACTTAATAAGAAGGGAATATATGAAAAATAAAATATTTGAATGTTTGAGAACAATTCGTAAAAATATTGTTGAATACATAATAACAAATCGTTTATTTTTATCTTATGTAATACTTTCAATAATAGGTACATTGTTAGTAAGAAAGTTTACTATAGGTTCTTTTTTTAGTTTAAAACCATTTATAACAGATTTAGGAATAATATTAGTAGTTGGTGGTTTAGGGTACTTTGTTAAACCTAAAAACCAATTTATATACTATTTTATATGGATAATATTATTTACTCTTATAAATATAATTAGTTCAATATATTATACATTTTATACATCGTTTGCTTCAATCGGAGAATTAGCAACAGTAGGTCAAGCAGAAACAGTAACTGGTTCAATATTTGAAAAATTAAGGTTTGTTGATTTAATGTACATATTAGTACCTATAATATTTTATGTAATACACAAAAAATTATTATCATCAACATACTATTATTTTATTGATAAAATAGAAAAAGGCAAAAAAATGGTAGTTAGTACTATTCTAATTGGAGTATTATGTTTAGGATATAGTTTTGGTGTTGCAACAAGCACTGATTATAGTAGGTTAGCCAAACAATGGAATAGAATATACATAGTAGAAAGATTTGGTATACTTATGTACCAATTTAATGATTTAGTACAATTTTTAACTCCGCAAATAAGCAGTTTATTTGGTTATGAAGAAGCGTTAGATTTATTTAGACAATATTTTGATAATAAAGAAGTACATGACGACAATGAATATACAGGAATATTAAAAGGCAAAAATATTATATTTGTTCACATGGAAAGTATGCAAACATTTTTAATGGATTTAGAATTTAATGGGCAAGAAGTAACACCAAATTTAAATGCATTAGCAAGTGAAGGAATGTTTTTTGAAAATTTTTATCCACAAGTAAGTACAGGAACAAGTTCTGATACAGAATTTACATTATTAACAGGATTAATGCCTGCAGCGAGTGGAACCGTATTTGTAAGTTATTATGATAGAGATTATTTTACTATTCCAAAATATTTAAAAAACAATGGATACTATACGTTTAGTATGCATGGAAATTTAGCATCCATGTGGAATAGAAACAAAGCACATCCATCATTAGGTTATGAAGGAATGTATTTTGAAGAAACATATACGTATGAAGAAAAAGATGTAATTAATTTAGGTATAAATGACAGACTATTCTTTAAACAAGTAGTACCAATATTAGAAAATTTTGAAAGTACATATGAAAATTACATGGGTACAATAATAACATTATCTAATCATTCGCCATTTTCGATTGGTAGTTTATATAGTACACTTGATTTAACGAGTCATTTTACAACATATAATGAATATACAGGACTTACAGAAGTAAAAGATATAGATTATTTATCATCATCAGCAGTAGGTGAGTATATAAAAAGCGCAAATTATGCGGATATGGCTCTAGGAGACTTTATAAACTATATAAAGTCATCATCAGCGTTTGATGATACTGTATTCGTATTTTATGGTGACCATGATGCAAAATTATCAAGAAGTGAAATTAATTATTTATATAATTTAAATCCCGAAACCGGAGATTTATATGAAGAAGGGGATGAAAATTATGTTCAATATGATTATTATGCCCATGAGTTAAATAAAAAAACACCTTTAATAATTTGGACCAAAAATAAAGAATTAAAAGATGTATTTAAGGGAACAATATCATATTATACAGGAATGTATAATGTAGCCCCAACAATTCTTAACATGTTTAACATAGACTGCAAATATAGTGTAGGTGAAGATATTTTTGATGTTAAAGAAGAAAATTTAATAGTTTTCCCAAATGGAAATGTATTAACAGAAAAAGTATACTATAATAATTCTACTGGCGAATACAAAGTATTAAAAGAAGATAGTTTTGATGAAGATTACATAAAAAATATTAGTGAAATTGGTGAAACAAGATTAGAAATATCAAATTCTATAATTGTATATGATTTATTAAAAGAAATTGATATGAATGGAGAATAAAATGAGAAAAAAGTATAAGTTAACTTTAATAATAATAGCGATATTAATTATAATGGTTGCATTTATTACTTTTTTTATCCTTTTTAATGGAAAAAAAGAGGTTGAAAAAATAAATGTAGTAGATAGTATAGATGAATATGGATATACATTAGATGATAGAGATAGTAAACTAATGAAAGAGATATATGAAGAATTAAAGAATATATTAATAAAAGATGAAATAAATTATGAAGAATATGCAAAAACAATATCAAAACTATTTGTTATTGATTTATTTACAATGAATAACAAAATAAATAAATATGATGTTGGTAGTACAGAATATGTTTATACAGAAAATGCAGATAATTTTAAATTAAATGTAGAAGATACGATTTACAAAAGTATAATTAATAATTCAAATGGTAAAAGAAAACAAGAATTACCTTGTGTAAGCAGTGTAAATATAGAAAGCATAACTGAAGAAGTATTTGAAATGAATGAAAATATGGTAGATGCATACGTTATAAAAATTAATTGGAAATATGAAAAAGATTTAGGATATGATGATTACGCTACAATAAAATTAATAAAAGAAGATAATAAACTATATGTAGTAGAATATATTGCGGGAGAGTTAGAAGAATAATGGGAAGGTTGTTAAAAAAATTAAAAAAATCAAAAAAAATATTTAGATATACTTATTATTTAATAATACTGGCATACATTATAAGTCTAAGTTTCTTTATAAAAAGCATACTAACATTAAAAGGGATAGAAACAATATTAAGAATTATTTTTATAATATTTTTTATAGTGTATTTATTATTATATATATTTAGTAATTTGATAAATTTGCTTCGAAGAAAGTATAAAATACTTATAATAACAACAATTATTTCAATTTTATTTATAACAGTATTTTCAGTATCAACATATTACATAAATGTAATTTATAATTCATTTAATAATATGACAGAAGAAAATGAACTAGTATATACTGTATATTTAATATCTTTAAAAGACACAGAATTTGATAATGATTCAGTAATTGGTATGATTGACGATGAAAATGAAATTGAAGGATATGATTTAGCTCAAAAATTATATAGCAAAGAAAAATTAGTAAATAACATAGAAGATTACAGCGATTATAGTATATTGTTACAAAAATTATATAACAAAGAAATAGATGCAATATTTGTACCAAGTAATTACGTTACTTTATTTAGTAATGAAGAAGAATATCAAAATATAAAAGAAGATACTAAAATATTATATAAATATAGTGAAAAAAGAGATAATACTGATTTAACATTATCTAGTAACAAAAAATTTAATGAACCACTTACATTTTTATTATTGGGTGTAGATTCAGAAGATAATGGTTTAAATACTAATGCAGCATTTAATGGGGATACATTAATGGTAGTTACATTTAATCCAGACACATTAAAAACAACAATGGTTAGTATACCAAGGGACACTTATGTACCAATTGCTTGCAGGAATAATGCATATTCAAAAATAAATTCTTCAGCAGCATATGGCACAAGTTGTGTTATCGAAACAATACAAAATTTCTTTGACATAGGAATTGACTATTATGTAAAAATTAATTTTAAAGGTGTAGTAGAATTAGTTGATGCTCTTGGCGGAATAGAAGTAGATGTAGAAGCTCCTACATACAATGCAGATAAATATGACGGTATGATGTGTGAACAAAATTCAGATAGAGAATTTGGGAACAAATTAGTATGTATAGAACCAGGATTACAAACTTTAAATGGTGAAGAAGCATTAGCATATGCTAGAAATAGACATTTATATATAGGTAGTGATTTAGATAGGATTAGACATCAACAACAAGTTGTCGAAGCAATAGCTAAAAAAGGATTAAGTTTTAGTAGCATAAAAGATTTTCAAAAAATCCTTAATGCAATAAGCAATAATATAGCAACGAATATGGATATGAATACAATGTTATCTGGTTATGATGTAGTAAAAAATATGGTAGGAAATGTTTTAACTGGCGAAGATGTATTAAGTATAAACAAGGCATACTTAGAAACTTATAGTTTAAATGTTTATTTACCTACAACAGGAACTACAACATCTGCTCAAGGTTATTATGTAGATAGTTTAGAAGATATTAAAAAAGCTTTAAAAATAACTTTAGGAGAAATGGAAGAAGAAATAATAAAAACATTTAGTTTTTCCGTAAATGAAACATATGAAGTTTATAGTCCAGGAAAAGGTTTAAGAAAAGAACAATCAACAACAGTATTGCCTAGTTTTATTGGTAAAACAGTGACTGAAGCAGAAGAATTTTGTAATAAAAATGGCATATCATTTAATATAGAATATGTTGATTATGGAGATAACCATTATAATGCTGATGTAGCAGTAGGGTTAATCGGTGATCAAAGTGTGCAAATTGGAGTACATTTATCGACAGTTAATGAACTTACAGTATATGTAGTAAATAGCAAACAAGAAATCGTTGAAGAAGAAAACGAAAGTGAAGATTCAGAAGAAATAATAGATGGTATATTAGAAGATTTATTAAATTAAAAAAGCAGGCAATGCTTTTTTTGTTTTAATTTAGAAATTATGCTAAAATAAAGTTGCAGTAGTGTAAGTTTGTAAAAAACTACTTTAACGATTCGTTAAGGGACAAAATTATATAAGAATATTAAATAGTAATATTTCAATGGACTACCCTACACTATGTGTAGCACGCTTTGCTAAAGTCCATTTCCATATTACTATATGAAAAGTACTGCATTTAGGAGGTAGTAAAATGTGGAAATACATTGGTAAAGATGAATGTAATGAATTTTTACTATCTCTTAAATTATTCAAATGTAAAAATAATAAAAAATATATTAATACTTTATATTCTATAAGTAATAATATAAAAAATAATTATAAAATATATAAAATAAAAAAGAAAAATGGTGGTTTTAGAAAGATATATGCTCCAAATAAAATATTAAAAGAAATCCAAAAAAATATATTAAATAATATATTAAATAATAAACAAATATCAAAATATGCAAAAGCATATCATAAGAATATATCATTAAAAGACAATGCCATAGAACATATAAATAAAAAAAAGATTTTAAAATTGGACATAAAGAACTTCTTTGATAATATAACATTTTTTAATGTATATAAAAGTTGCTTTCCAATTGAATATTTTCCTAAATCTGTAGGAATGTTATTAACTCATTTATGTACATATGATGAACATTTAATCCAAGGTGCTCCAACATCATCTTATATATCAAATTTAGTTTTAAAAGATTTTGATGAAGAATTAGGTTATTGGTGCAAAGAAAAAGAGGTTAGTTATACAAGATATTCTGATGACTTAACATTTTCTGGAGATTTGAATGTAAGAAAAATAATAAAAAAGGTAAGAAAAATGTTATATGAAATTGGCTTAGAATTAAATAATGAAAAGACAAAAGTAATTAATCAATCTCAAAATCAAAATGTAACTGGAATAACAGTTAATAAAAAAATGCAAATTAATATAAAATATCGAAAAAAGATAAGACAAGAAGTATTTTATATAAAAAAATATGGCTTAAATAATCATTTAAATAAAATCAATTATGTTGGCAAAGAAGATAGCTATTTAAAACAATTACATGGAAGAATTTTATTTGTTTTACAAATAAATAGAACAAAAGAATTTGAAAATTATAAAAAATATATTTTTAATTTGATAAAAGACTTTTAATAAAAAAGCACTTATTTTTTTCGTGCTTTATTATTTTTATTATTTTTTTTCTTTTTAGTAGTTCTTTTTTTTGTAGGACTTTTATAACCATTAGATTTACTAGCAGAATTGTTTTTATTTTGTTTATTTTGCGTAGTTTTTTTCTTAGAATAATCATTTTTATTTTTATTAGTTGATACACTATTAATTTTCTTAGTGGTATCTTTTTTGCTATTTTTTATTGGTGTTCCTTCTTTTTTATTTGTTATATTTTTAATTTTATTTGTGGATAAATTGCCTTTATCATTGTTATTTGTTCCTTTTTTACGATTTTCTAATTTACTTAAAATTATCCACATAATTCCAAAAAAAAGAGCAAACAAATAAATAGAAATTAAAATAATATAAATAATATCAATTTTATCAAATGTTTTATCCATACCTAACCACCATGTTAAAACTATTATATTATAAAAAGTGTAAAAATAACAGTTATTTTACATATGTTTACTTTTAAAAGTGTTAATTATTTGTCAAAATTTAGCAAATTTGATATAATAGTTGTGTTATAAAAATAGGAGGTGCATATATGAAAAAAATTATTTTAACTATAATGATTTTATTTTCTTTTTTATTTTTTAAAAACGTATATGCATCTACTTATACAGCAAGAGCTTATATATTAGATCAAGGTGCAAATGTAAGAACTGGCTCAGGAACACAAAATAAAAAATTAACATCACTTAATTTAGGGTCATACTATTTATTAGTTGAGGATAGAACTTACCCTGATACTAATCAAAATAATGGATGTAATAGTGATTGGTATCAAATATATTATAATGGAGTTGATGTCGGTTATGTCTGCGGCGACCATGTTAAAGTTATAAGAAGTTATAGTACAGATGATGTTACACCAACCACTACATGTGAAATAGAGATGAGCAATTTAGGATTTCCTTCTAGTTATTGGGGCGGATTATGTAATTTAAAAGAAAAATTTCCAAATTGGCAATTTGTTGCATTAGATACAAAAGTTGACTGGAGTTATGCAGTAGAAAGAGAAAGTGTATGCGGTAAAAGTTATATTCAAACGAGCAATGAAGAGTTTATGGATAGAACTTGTAATAATGCATATGGATGGGACAGTTCTTGGAAAAATGGTAGTCAAAAAGCGGTAGCATACTATATGGACCCAAGAAATTTTTTGTCTGAAAGATACATATTTCAATTTGAATATTTAAAATACTCCACAAATTTAACTAATAGTTATCCAACTAGTATAAAAATAATATTACAAGGAGCAGAATTTTATAAATATCATTTAAATTTAAATAATGATTTATCGATTATTTTTAATGATGTTGGAAAAATAGTTGATACAAATCCAGTATTTTTGGCAGCAAGAACATTGCAAGAACTTGGAGCATCTACGACATTATTTAATTTATATAGTGGAGTCTATCCAGGTTTTGAGGGATATTATAATTTTTTTAATTATGGAGTTAGTGATGAGTGTGCTACAGAAAACGGTGTAACTTATTGTGGATTAAAATATGCTAAAGATAATAACTGGTATGGGTTAACCGAAGCAATAAAAGGTGGTGCAAATTTTATATCTTCGTCTTATATAAATAAAGGACAATATACTACATATTTACAAAAATTTAATGTAGTACCAACTAGTGCAAGTAATCAATTTATTCATCAATTTCAAACCAATTTAGCAGCGCCATCAAGTGAATCATCATCTACTTATAAATCTTATAGTGAATCAAATTTATTAAATGAATCATTTGTATTTTATATACCAGTTTATACAGGAATGGATGCAACTATAAACAATAGCAGTGGTGGTGGAACGGGCGAAAAACCTGAATCAAATTTAAGCGATTTAGCCATTAATACTATAGTAACATCAAGTGGTTATAAATATAAAAACGGTTATATTCTTGGAATAGCGGTAGATAATGATATCTCAACAGTTAAAGGTGTGCTAGAATCTGTTGCTGGTTATGATAATGTTTACATAATGGATAAGAATGGTAATAAAATTACTAGTGGAAAAGTAGCAACTGGTATGAAAGTAAAAATTACAAATAAAACAGGAAGTGAAACATTACAAATAGTAATTAAAGGTGATACATCAGGAGATGGAATAATAAATGCTTTAGATTTATTACAAGTCCAAAAATATATATTAGGTACATATACTTTAAGTGGAGTATATAAAGAAGCCGGAGATACATCAGAAGATGGCACAATCAATGCTTTAGATTTATTACAAGTTCAAAAAGATATACTTGGTACATATAAAATAGTTCAATAAGGAGGAATAAATGATAAAAAGAATAAAAGGAGTAATAACATTATTAATCTGTTTAATAATATTTCCGTTAAGTGTTAATGCTGCATCGGGGTCAATAAGCATTACTGGAACATCTCAAGCCGTAATTGGAAATACTGTAACAATAACAGTAAAATTATCTAGTTCCACTAAAATAGGTAGTTGGGATATGGACTTAAATTATGATAAAAATTATTTGCAATTAATTAGTGCAACCAGTGAAGCCGGTGGAATCAGTATGGTTAATTCGTCATCAGGAATAACTAGCAAAAGTTATACATTTAAATTTAAAACATTAAAAAAAGGTAGTACAAAAGTAAGCATGGCTAGTTATCAAGCATTTGCTTATGATGACATGAGTGAAATGAGTTTAAGTGCTGGTAGTAAAACAATAAAAATAATGACACAAGAAGAATTAGAAGCCACCTATTCAAAAGATAATGATTTAAAAAGCTTATCTGTCGAAGGGTTTGAATTAAATGAAGAATTTTCTAAAGATGTAACAAATTATACAGTTACAGTTCCAGAAGATACAAAAGAAGTAACTATAAAAGCAACAAAAAATGATTCTACAGCAACAGTAAGTGGTGATGGAACATTTGAAGTTACTCAAGGAACAAATACATTTGAAATAGTAGTAAGAGCCCAAAATGGAGCAGAAAAAACTTATACTTTAACGGTAGAAGTAAAAGATAGCAATCCCATTAATGTAACAATAGATGGAAAAGATTTAACTGTAGTAAAAATAAAAGAATATTTACCAGCAGCGAACGCATATCAAGAAACAACTGTAAAAATAAATGAATTTGATATTCCCGCTTATAAAAATGATTATACAAATATTTTATTAGTTGGTTTAAAAGATAGCGAAGGAAATATTAATTTATATATATACAATCAAGAAACAAATAAATATAGTATTTATAATGAAATTAAAGGAAGTAATTTAACGATATATCCAAAAGAAACAGACAAAATTTTAGAAGGATATGAAAAAGGTAAAATTACAATTAATGAAATAGAATATGATGCTTTTTATGTAACGAAATCTTCGAGATTTGTGGTAATCTATGGAATAAATATTGAAACAGGTGAAGAAGGTTTTTTTACTTATGACAAAGATAGTCAAAGTATTATAAAATATGATGATGAAATAATTAATAAATTAACAAAACAAAATAAACTATATTCTTACATTATCATAGGTTTTAGTGCTATATTAGTGTTAATGTTTATAATATTATTATGTACTCGCAAAAAGAAAAAGAAGAAAGTAAAAAATGAAGAAAAGTTAGAAACAAAAAACATTGAAATCAAAAAAGAAGATAAGAAAAATGAAATAATTGAATTGACTGAAAAAAACAATGAAGAAGAAACATATGATATATTAGAAAAAAAATCAAAAAAGAAAAAAAATAAAAAATAATATATAGAGGTATTAAAAAATACTTCTTTTTTAATGTAAATTTTTACTTACACAAAAAATTTTTTTGTGCTATAATGCATAATGCTCACACAAAATAGATAAATATTTATACAAAATGAAGGAAGGAGAAAGGTTGAAAAATTTAGATTTAGGAAATGAAAAAATAGGAAAATTATTAATTAATTTTTCAATACCATGTATAATTTCTATGCTTGTTAGTGCGTTATATAACATAGTTGATTAAATATTTATTGGGAATGGGGTTGGCTATTTAGGAAATGCAGCAACGAATGTAGTCTACCCTTTTACAGTAATTGCATTAGCACTTGCTTTACTTATTGGCGATGGAGCATCAGCAATTTTTAGTCTTTATCTAGGAAAAAAAGATTATAAAAATGCCAATAAAGGAGTAGGAAATTCTATTGTTTTATTGTTAATTGTTTCTATAATAGTAGCATTACTTGCTTTTACGTTTCAAGAACAAATATTAAAAATATTTGGTGTAACACAAGGGTCATATACTTATGCAAAAGATTATTTTCAAATAATATTAATGGGAATTCCATTTTATATTTTGACATCAGGATTAAATGGTATAATTAGAGCAGACGGTTCACCAAAATATGCAATGTTTGCAACATTAATTGGAGCAATATTAAATATAATTTTAGATCCAATAGCAATCTTTGTTTTTGATTTAGAGGTTAAAGGAGCCGCCATTGCAACTATTGTGGGACAAATAATATCTTGCATTTTTACTTTAATATATTTTGTTAAACCAAAAAAATTAAAATTATCAAAAGTCACATTAAGACTAGATAGAAACATTTGTAAAAAAATTAGCACGTTAGGAATATCAAGTTTTATTACTCAAATATCAATTGTAATAGTAATAGCGGTAGCAAATAATATGATAGTTAAATATGGAACTTTATCAAAATTTGGTGCAGATATCCCATTATCAGTAGTAGGGATTGTAATGAAAGTTTTTGCTATAGTAATTGCATTAGTTATTGGAACATCTATTGGGGGACAACCAATAATAGGATATAATTATGGAGCAGGAAATATTGAAAGAGTTAAAAAAACTTTTAAGTTAATTTTAACAACAAATACGATAATAGGTATTATAGCATTTATAATATTTCAATTTTTTCCACAATATATTATTAATATTTTTGGTAGTGAGAGTGCATTATACAATGAATATGCATTAATGTGTTTTCGTATTTACTTAGCAGGTATTATATTTACATGTATAACTAAAAGCTGCAGTATATACTTGCAATCTATGGGTAAACCATTTAAATCAATGATTATTTCATTATTAAGAGACATTATAATATTTATTCCATCATTAATAATATTAGCAAGTATGAATGGTGTTGTTGGAATGCTTTGGGCAGCACTTATTGCAGATGTCATATCCTTTATTGTTGCATTTAGCATTTTATTTATTGATAATAAAATGCAACATAAAGAAATAACGGTTAATGATAATAAAGTAGCACTAGAAGTAAATGATATACCAAAAGATTTAGTTATAACAATATCTAGAGAATATGGTTCTGGTGGAAGATACGTAGGTAAATTATTGGCTAAAGAATTAAAAATTAAATTTTATGATAAAGAATTAATAAAATTAACCGCAGAAAAATCTGGACTATCAGAAAGTTATATCAAAGCTAATGAACAAATAAAAAATAATTATAGTATTTTTTATAATAATGATGATAATATATTTATTACAGAATCTGAAATTATTAAAAAGATATCTAAAGAACCATGTGTAATTATAGGAAGATGTGCAGATTATGTACTAGAAAATAATAAAAATGTTTATAAAATATATTTATATAGTGATTTAGATAATAAAATTAAAAGATGTACAAAATATTATGGATTAAGTAAAGACGAAGCTATTAAAAATATAAAGAAAGTTGATAAAGATAGAGCAAAACATTACGAATATTACACAAATCGTAAATGGAAAGATTTTACAAATTATGACTTAGCGATAAATGTTGATAAATTAGGTATAGGTGGAACAGTTAAAGCTATTAAAAATGTATTAAATAAATAAAAAGTGTTAAATCTTTTTATTTTTTTTATTAATTATTTGTATTAAAAATTAATAATGATATAATAAATAATGGTGATACTAGTGAAAGAAAATGATGCCTACAAAAAAAGTATAAATGAAATATTAGAAGAGTATAAAACTTCCTTAAATGGATTAAGTGAACAAGAAGTAAGAAGAAGATTAAACATATTTGGAAAAAATATATTAATAAACAAGAAAAAGAAAAGCAAATTAAAAATATTTATTGATCAATTTAAAAATATAATGATAATACTTTTAATAATAGTAGGTTTGATGTCATTATTTTATGCTATATTTACAAATGGTGATTATTTAGAACCAATAGTTATTTTAGGAACAACATTAATAAATTGTTTTATGGGATATTTACAAGAATCCAAAGCAGAAGATGCCGTTGAAAAATTAAAAAAATATTCAGCGTTATGGACAACTGTTAAAAGAGATGGAAAGATAATTAAAATAAATTCAAAAGACTTAGTAAGAGGTGATTATATTATTTTAGAAGCCGGTGATAAAATACCAGCAGATGCTAGAATAGTAAAAAGTTATTTTGCAAAATGCGATGAATCAATATTGACTGGAGAAAGCTTAAATATTGATAAAAATGACAAAACTTATGATAAAAAACTGTTAATAGCTGAAAGACACAACATGATATATTCAGGAACAATTTTAGTAGCAGGAAAAATTGAAGCAATAGTAACTGCAACAGGAATGAATACAGAACTTGGAAAAATCGCATCAACTTTAGATAAAGATATTGAACCTATAACACCACTTGAAGTAAAAGTAAAAAAAATAAGTGCATTTATATCTGGAATTGCAGCATTTTTAGTAGCATTTGTTTTATGCTATGGTTTATTTATGGATTATTCATTGTTAAATGTAATAATGCTATGTATTTCAATGATTGTAGCTAGTGTACCAGAATGTTTACCAATAGCTATAACAGCAACTCTTTCAATTGGTGTTAGCGAAATGGCCAAGAAAAAATCAATTGTTAGAAATATGGCTGCAATAGAAACACTTGGAGCAACAGAAATAATTTGTACAGATAAAACAGGAACTTTAACTACAAATAAAATGGAAGTCATTAAGATTTTTACCAATAACGAGATTATAAATTTAAAGAATATAAAATCATATACTGAATTGATAAATATAATGGCTATTTGTAATAACGCAACTCTTGATAATAATAAATTTATGGGAGATTCAGTAGAAGTTGCTTTAAGTAATTATTTAACAAAAGAAAAAGTAAATTTAAATAAAATAAATAAAGAAAATAAAAAAATAATAGAATTACCATTTGATTCTAATAGAAAAATGATGAGTGTAATATGTGAAAATAATAATAGTTTATTTATATATACAAAGGGAAGTTTATCATCAATATTAGAAAAAAGTAAAAAAATTTTAATTAATGGAAAAATAGAAAAAATAAATAAAAAAATAAAAGAAGAATATTTAGAAATTGAAAAAGAATTATCTAAAAATGCTTTAAAAGTGCTAGCATTTGCTTATAAAGAAATAACTTCATCAATAAAAAAAGAAGAAGATTATGTTAATGAAGAAGACAATTTAATTTTAGTTGGGCTTATAGGTTTAAAAGACCCAGCAAGAAAAGATGTAAAAGAATCTATTGCAATGTGTAAAGAAGCACACATAAGACCTATAATGATAACAGGAGATAATTTAGAAACAGCATTAGCAATAGGTAAAGAAGTGGGCATATGTCAAAGTGATAATGAAGGAATAAATGCTTCAATCCTTACTAATTTAAGTAATGATGACATAATTGAATATGTAAGCAAATATTCTGTATTTGCTCGTGTTAGTCCAGAAAATAAAGTCCAAATAGTAACGGCACTCCAAAAAATGGGAAAAGTAGTTGCAATGACTGGTGATGGTGTAAATGATGCACCAGCTATGAAACTTGCAAACGTTGGAATAGGTATGGGAAAAAGTGGAACAGATGTAACTAAAAATGTTGCAGATATTATACTTTTAGATGATTCATATAAAACAATTACAACCGCCGTATCTGAAGGAAGAAGAATATATGACAATGTAATTACAAATGTTTTATACAATTTATCAAGCAATTTTACAGAAATAGCCATTATTTTAATAGGAATGTTTACAGGAAGTAGTATTATAACGGCAATACATGTTTTATATATTGATTTAGTAGCAGATACAATACCATCTATAGCATTGGCTTTTGAAGGTGCTTCAAATAATAATATGAAAAAAAAGCCAAATGGACTTAATAAAAAAATATTTACAAAATTCTTTTTAGCATTTTTATTTATCTCAGTAATATTGGAAACTGGAATAAGTTTATTTGTATATTTTATGTTTAAAAATATGGGAAGTAACATAGCACAAACATTAGCGTTGTTTAGTATAATAATGAATGAATTTGTTTTTGCTTATAATTGTAGATCATTAAAAGAAAGAATATTTGAAAAAGGAATATTTAGTAATAAACATTTAAATATCGGAATATTATTTTTATTTTTACTTCAACTTGTTGTATTTTTTACACCACTAGGAAAACTTTTTGGGCTTAATATAATTAGTTTTTCACAATTTACTTTTGTTATTTTAGTTAACATAGCATCATTTATTATTTTAGAATTAATAAAGCCTTTAATTGTATTAATATTTAAAGATGAATAATAGTTAATATATTTTTTTATAAAATAAAAATAATTAATAAAATTTAAATAAGAAAAAATAATATAAAACTAGGTATTAATTATAAACTTAATCTATATTTTAAAACATATTATTGTTGTTTGATAAAATTGTATTAAATGGTGTGGTTGAAATTACAATTAAAAAAACTTTCATTGCGAAAGTTTTTTTAATAAAGGATAAAATTGATTTTTAAAAATGTAGTTGCTACTGTATTCTAAACGTGCCTTTGTTTTTGCATATATTACTGAATCATATAACCTTTTATTAATAGCTTTGGCATGATCGATGTAATATTTTTTTTCATTGGGATTATATTTTTCATGAGTTACATAGCCATTATTTAAAGCATCCCAATTCATAAAATAACTATTTAAATTTTTTCCTAATTCTTCAAGTGCAGGAACTTTTTTGTTTAAAATAATAATATTACCTTTACTAGCAGCTTCAATAACTGTTAATCCAAAAGATTCTGAAAAAGATGGACAAACAAATATATTTGACATACTAAATAAATCTAAAACGCTATTTCTTGGAAATCCATTTGGAAATCCATTATCAGAAGTAAAAACAATGTCTTCTTTATTTAGCCCATAATAAATTCCTGTATTAATAATTAATTTTTTATATAAATCACTCGATATATCCATAGATGGAAAATCACAAAAAATTAGTTTTAAGGATTTGCCAGATACAGACTTTATTGCACCTGCTAGTGCAGCAACTTTATCTTGTTTTTTATTGGGAGTCAGTCTAGCTGGATATACAATTATTATTTCTGATTCACTAAAGTTAATAATTCTATTTAATTGCATAACTTCTGGACTTAACAATTCTAATAAAGAAATAGAGTTATTAATAACTACGCACTTTTCTTTTGAGATATTGTATTGATTAGCTAATGCTTTTAATCCAGATTTTGTTGGATAAGCAAAAATTGTATTTGGCATATCAACATACCGATATTTCATTTCTTCAGCTATTTTATTTGGACGTTTTTCTGGAAAAGAGTGCGTAAATGCGATAAACTTTAAATTTGGCAATTTTTTTTGTGCTTCTCTAATTGCAACATTATGAATATAATGCCATCCTTGATATAAAATATCATGCATAATACAAATATCAAAATTTTGTAATTTATTAATGAAATCTTGTGAAATAATTTTTGCTTCATCATAAAAAGTATCATGTAACTTACCTAACGGATTTGAATAATCATACCATTTTAATTGTTTATTATTAAATTTATTAACTATCTTTTCCCACTTTAATCTTTTATCTTTATAAATACCCCATTTTTCTTTATCATTAAAGGATTCACTAACAAATATAGTAGTATCAATATTATTATCAAGAAACATTTTAATATGTTCTGCTACTACATTTACCAATGAATAAGTTTGGCTTAAGCCATTAAACATTGTAAGAATTGCTATTTTCACTAGCAATCCTTACAAAAATCTTTGACTATTTTAATTTTATTTTGCAACACTATTTCTAAATTCGTAATTGTTGCTAGCATTGATTCTACGGATTTATTAACACATATTAAATCTTTACATTCATTACAATGTTCTGTTGCAAACCTAATTTTTTGACTTTCTGCTATAAGGATTGCTGCTAAGGCTTCTTGTTCCTTAGAAACGCTATTTAAAATGTTTATTTCAGATATTTCAAAAGCGCATGGATTTTCAGTTGTGGTAGAAGAAGTGGTAGATTCAGTAGTTGAAAAAGTGGTAGATTCAGTAGTTGAAGAAGTGGTAGATTCAGTAGTTGAAGAAGTGGTAGATTCAGTAGTTGAAGAAGTGGTAGATTCAGTAGTTGAAGAAGTG
>CALVSK010000004.1 GCA_944359015.1 uncultured Bacilli bacterium | reverse complement strand
CTCCTTTCGGAGGTATTTTATCATAATTTTATGAAATGGTCTTTTTTATTCTGTCTACTCTAAGGGGTGCATTTCAATTTTGAATTCTTTTTTTATCTAAAAAATACGATATAACTTAAAAATCCAATTAAGAGGATTAATACAATCCAACCATTTAACATATCTTTTTTTTCACTTTTATTATCAATTCCTATTGCCATAGAAGCTAAGTATCCACCAATTAAACCACCGATATGAGCAACATTATCTATACCAGAGATAACAAATCCTATAAATAAATTTAAAATAATAATAGGAATTATTTGATTTTTAATAGCATCACTCAAATATAATCGATAATGATAACCAAAATACAAAAGGGCTCCCATAAGACCAAATAATGCACCACTTGCCCCCACAGAAACTACATTTGGAGCACTAAATACTAGTGATAATAAATTTCCTGTAATAGCACTTATAAAATATATAAATAAAAATTTCCATTTACCAATGTAAGTTTCTACTTGTGTACCTAAAATAACTAATGAATACATATTAACAAGCAAATGGATTAATGAAACATGTAAAAATGCACTAGTTATTAATCTCCATAATTCTCCACTTTTAACAAGTAAACCATTATTGCCACCAAATTGTGCTAAAGTACTAGCACTAACCGATATAAAATTATAATCTTTTATTGCTACAAATATATAAGCAATCACACATAATATTAATATAATTTTGGTAAAAATAATTTTTTTAGGTGAGAAAACTTTTACAAATTTTTTATTTTCTTTTTCAGTTTTTTCATTTATATCATTAGTAACATTTAAAATTAATTCTAACCCATTATTTGAATCAATTAAATTATTTTTCAAGTTTGGAAAAATTTCATTTAATTCATCATTCTTTTTTAAAGCATTAATAGAATTAATATTTAAAGTTTCAATATATTTATCATCATTTACATGAACTTTATCACTCATATCTAAACAAATATTTAAAGCATTCATTTTAAAAGATAAAGTTTTTTTCTTAATTTGTTTAATAATATGTTGCATTTTAAAAATATCAAATTTATATTGTTCATCATTAATAATAGAATTACTACTTATTCTTATTACTCTATATGGTCCATTTAAATTTTCTAACCATATTTCATCTTTAACCCCCTGAACATGTATGGGAGAATAATTTTCTTTGGTTACAAAATAATGAACTAAACTCATCATTATTTGATCATTTTTACGTATCATTACTGAAGCCATATGCACTCTCCTTGTTCTTTTATTTTACAATACTTCATATAATTAGTAAAGAGGTGATACATTTGCTATTCTTTTTATTTTACACTATTTCGGTTGGTTTACTTCTATTTCCCATTTTTAAAATGATTAATTATAATTTAATAAATTATGATTCATTATTTTTACTTTTAACGAATTATATTTTAAATATATCTATTGCATTATTCTTTGGATACTATAATAATTATTTTTTAAGTTTAATTGCAATTTCCTTTTTAGTTTTTATGGCAATTCTTTTAATAAAAGATTTTAAAAACATTTTTGGTACATATCTTCTTACCACTATTCCCTATTTATTAACAGTATCCTTCTCATTTGTTTATATATTAATTACTTTTATCCAACATATCTAAATAATCTTGAAACTCCTTTGGCAACTTTGATGTAAATTCTAAAGTTTCTTTAGTAATTGGATGAATAAATTTTAAATGTGATGAATGAAGAAATTGATGAAATTCATCACATTTTTTATTATTATAAATATTATCATTATGAATAGGATATCCTATATAAGAAAGATGTACTCTAATTTGATGAGTTCTACCTGTTTCAAGAACTAATTTTACTAAAGTATTATGAGAATATTTTTTTAATACAGTCAAATGAGTTATTGCTTTTTTCCCATCTGGAACCACAGCCATTTTATAAAATGCATCCCTACTTCTGCCAATCGGGGCATCAATAGTGGCCTTTTCTTGAGGAAAAACACCATCTAGCAATGCAGTATACTCTCTATAAATCCGTTTGTTTTTAAAATCATTAGCTAACAATTCATGGGTTTTATTTTCTTTAGCTACCAACATTAACCCACTTGTATCTTTATCTAACCTGTGGACTATACCTGGCCTAAATTCTTCTCCAATATTACTTAAATTTTTAGTATAATACATAAGACCATTTACTAAAGTATTATCATAGTTTCCATTTCCAGGATGTACTACTAGCCCACTTGGCTTATCTATTATCAACAAGTAATCATCTTCATAAACAATATTTAAAGGCATTTGTTTAGCTACAACATTTGTAGTTTTTATAAAGCCATCTTTAATTGTAATTAAATCATTTTCTTTAACTTTATAACTATTTTTAATTTTATTCCCATTAACTAATATATAGTCATTGTTAATCATTTTTTCTATTGTTTCTCTACTAAAATCAGTTTTACTTGCCAAGTATTTATCTATTCTTATATTTATTTCTTCATTTATTAATATCTGCATTTTTATCTTCACCTTTTATTACCTTGTATATTAATATTATAAAACCACACACTATAAATATATCTGCTAAATTAAAAATAGGAAAACTATAATTACCAAATACCAATTTAAAATAATCTATTACATGACCATACATAAGTCTATCAACTAAGTTACCTAATAAACCCCCATACACAAAACTAAAAGTCATTATTGTTAAATAATTATTTTTAAAATATTTTTGATAATATATTAAACATACCAAAGATAATAAAGCAATAATTATTAAAACCATTACAGAGCCATCAAACATACTCCAAGCAGCACCATTATTATATACTTTAGTTAAATAAAAAAAATTAGGAATAATAGGTTTTATTACCCCATACCTTAGTGTACTATCAACTAATATTTTTACTAATTGATCAATTATTAATAAAAATGTTCCTATAATTATACTTTTTTTCCTCATATGAATAATATATCATATTTTTTATTTATTTACCAGTATTACATCAGTACCTATTTTAGCAATATCACTAAAAGTAAATGTTATTTCACTATTTTTTAAAACCTTTCTAAAAAATTTTTTTTGTTCCGCTATAAAACTCAATACTTTTCCTTCATTATTTACTTCAACATCTACTATTCTCCCCAAATTCATCCCCGTTTTTACGCTAATTATATCTTTATTTTGAAGTTCACTTAAATACATTTTATCACCAATAAATTATATGATTTTACTTTATTAATTTTCTTATATTACTTATAGCACTTTTTTCTATTCTAGATACTTGAGCTTGACTAATATTTAAATTTTTAGCTATTTCCATTTGAGTTTTTCCCACAATAAATCTTTGTAATAATATTTGTTTTTCTCGCTCTTTTATTTTTTGCAAAGCTCTTCTTAAAGAGATTAACATATCCTTATCACTATTTTTCTCTTTTACATCTGCTATTTGGTCACACAAAAATATTGTATCTCCCCCATCATTATAAATTGGCTCAAATATACTAGTTGGATCTTTCAAAGCATCTAATGCATATGCAATTTGATATTCTTCAATTCCTAAACTATTAGCAACTAAAGCATTGCTAGGTTCACAACCATGCATTAAAACATATTCATCTTTAAATTTTATTATTTGATATGCTAAATCCTTTATACTTCTACTAACTCGCATTGCAGTATTATCTCTTATATATCTTTTTATTTCACCAATTATAAGAGGAACAGCATAAGTACTTAATTTTAATCCATAAGATAAATCAAAATTATCAATTGCTTTAATTAATCCAATAACTCCAACTTGAAAAAGGTCATCTAAATTAATATTGTTCTTATTAAAACTTCGCAATATACTTAGTACTAACTTTAAATTACCATTAATTAATTCTTCTTTAGCAGTAACATCGCCATTTTTCAATCTAACAAACAAATGGGTCATTTCTTCATTTGTCAATACTTTTATATTACTCGTATTTAATCCAGTAATATCTACTTTATACTTAGCCATAAAAATATCCTTTCAAACTTTATTTTGTTTAAAAGGATACTAATTTATTCATTTATGCCATACTTATCTTTTATTTTCTTTTTGCTTTCTTTTATTATTTCTTTTTTATATTCTTCATGAGCATAATAATTAGGAAGTTCATAATTTAATATATCTTCTAATATTATATCTTTTGTATCTTCAATTAAATAAGTTTGATAATATTCATAACTTAACATTTCAGAATATATATTTATTATCATTTCTTTTCTTAAATTATTTTTTATTTGCATATTATTATATAAATTTTTAAATTTATTAAAATCATAATTACTTAAAACAATTGTATTTTTAGCACTACCCCGATTTTTGAATCTATCTAATATTTCCTCGCCATTTTTTCTTATTTTTATAATTTCACTGATGTCTTCATTTTCTTTTAATATAATTAACTCAATCAAAAAATAGTCGTTTTTAACTTCTATTTTTAAGCCTTTATAATAATTATCGTATTTTTCTAACTCTTTATTACTAATTTTAATTTTTTCTATATTATTTGTAATAGTTATCATAATGTTAACCTTCCTTTAAATTATCATATCACATTTTCTCGTATTTTCCCACACATTCTAGAAAATACTAGTAATAATGAGAAAATTATTTTGGTGATTAAATGAAATTAGATAGACTTAGAGATATACGTGAATCACTTGAACTTACTCAAGCAGATGTCGCAAAAATTATGAAAGTTCATCGTAGCACTTTTTCAGGATGGGAAACAGGAAAAGACTCCATTCCCCTTCAAAAACTAAACAAATTATGTAATTTTTACAATGTAAGTATCGATTATGCAACAGGTCTAAGTAATAATTCTAAAAATAATTATAAAGTAGATAATATAAATCCTAAAAACGTAGGAAAAAATTTAAAAATATTAAGAAAACAAAATAACTTAGTTCAAAAAGATATATTTTTACCCCTTAATACTACAAGTTCAACTTATTCTGCTTACGAAACAGGAAAAGTATTAATTAAAACTGATTTTTTATATGCTATTGCTAAAAAATATAATAGTTCTATGGATTTATTAATTGGTAAAAAAGATTAATGCATTAATTGTTTTAACTTTTTTACCACTTTTTTTTCTATTCTAGAAATATATGATTGACTGATTCCTAACATTTCTGCAACTTCTTTTTGGGTATACTCCAAAGTATTATTTAAACCATATCTAAGAGTCATTATTTCTCTATCTCTTTTACTAAGAGATTTTATTTCTTCATTTAATATTTCTTTATCAACTTTTCTTTCATATTCTTTTGGTACCAATTCTGCATCAGTTCCCAATATATCTTCTAGATGCAACTCATTTCCTTCACTATCATAATTTAGTGCTTCTTCTAAAGATACTTCAGTTTTCTTTCTTTTATTTTTTCTTAAAAACATTAGTATTTCATTACTTATACATCTTGATGCATAAGTTGCCAATTTTATATTCTTATCTATTTTATAAGTATTAATCCCTTTTATTAATCCTATCGAACCAATGCTTACTAAATCTTCAATATCATAAGTTGTATTTTCATATTTTTTAGCTAAGAACACTACCAATCTTAAATTATGTTCTATCAAAATATTTCTTGCCTCAATATCATTGTTTTGAGCCCTAATTAAATATGCTAATTCTTCTTCTTTACTAAGTGGTGGTGGTAACTTATCAGTTGCTCCGACAAAAAATACTTCATTATATTTACTTTTTAAATATTCAATTATTTTTCTAAACATAAATCCTCCATTAATTTATAATTAAGTAAACAATCACTACCATTTATATTAATTTTATCTGGTATTAAACCAACTAAATAATTTTTAAATATTTGTTCATTTACTTTTATATATTTTATACTATAACAACTTATTAAACCTTTATTCCCCACTACTTTATATGGTACATATATTGGACTTCTTATATTTACATAAGGTACCAATATTTTTTTAGATACTAAAATTACATATTTATTAGTTATTGGATCTTTCAATTTATTTCCCGTATCCAAAAAACCATTACATCTTAATTCTTTTCCATCTTTAAAAACTATATTTACTAGATAATTATAATTATATGTACTCTTAAATTTTTTATGTTCTTTTATATAAATATATAATATTATTGGACCTAATATTAAAAGTATTACATAATTTATACTAAAACCATCAAAGAAAAATACTAATCCATCTTGTTTATAACTAAACTCAATGTTCAAAAAATATAAAAAACCTCCGAGTATTATGCTACACATATATAAGTAAATCATATTAGTTGTAAAATACTTAACATTTTTATATCCAAATGCAATTAAAATCATGACAATACTTGTTAAAATTTTGATTAAAAATAATAAAGCATTATTTAAAGGCAAAAATAATATGCCCAAAGATATTGCCCCAACAAAAGCACTTATCAATAACCTAAAAAATTTTTTATGTCTTTTAAGGGTAATATCTACAGTCATCATTAATAATAAATCATAGCAAAAATTTAATATAAAAACTAAATCTAAATATACTTTCATATTATCACTTAGTAATTATAAAATAAAAAAACAACAAAGTTTGTTGTTTCTTGTCGTTATTTTATTTTTTAAAAATATTTATTAAAAATTATCGCTTCTTAAAAATGGTGGAATTTCATATTCATCATCTACATCAACTTGCTTACTTCTTCTTTTAGGAAGTTCATTACTAAATAATGCTTCTTCTCCAGTTTCTTCATCAAATCCAGTTGCTATAACTGTTACAATAACTTCATCAGTTAAATTTTCATTTTTAATTGCTCCAAAGATTATATTAATATCCGAATTTGCAGCTTCTCTAACAGTTTCAACTGCTTCTTCAATTTCATATAAAGTTAAATTTTTACCACCAGTTACATTAACAATTGCATTGGTTGCACCTTCAATTGTTGCTTCAAGTAAACTATTTGCAACAGCTTGTCTAGCTGCTTCAATTGCCCTATTTTCTCCAGCATTGCATCCAATCCCAATAATCGCTGTTCCACTTTTTTCCATAACTGTCTTAACATCCGCAAAGTCCAAATTGATTACTCCCGTTACAGCAATCAAGTCAGATATTGATTGAACACCACGGTGTAACACGTTATCTACTTCTTTAAATGCATCATCAAAACTTGTAGTCTTATCTATTATATCTTTTAATCTATCATTTGGTATTATTATTAATGAATCAACATGTTGGCGCAATTCTTCTAACCCAACTAAGGCATTTTCCATTCTTCTTTTACCTTCAAACCTAAATGGTTTAGTAACAATACCCACAGTTAATGCACCCATTTCTTGAGCAATTTCAGCAATAATTGGAGCTGCTCCTGTACCTGTTCCACCACCTAGACCACAAGCAACAAATACCATATCTGCTCCTTGCAAGGCATCTTCTAACTCAGTTTTACTTTCAAGTGCTGCTGCTCGTCCTACTTCCGGATTAGCTCCAGCACCTCTTCCACCAGTTATATTTTTTCCTATTTGTATTTTATTAGGACATAAAGAACTATTTAAAACTTGTAAATCAGTATTGACTACAAAAAATTCAACACTTTTTACACCTTCTTCTATCATTCGATTAACAGCATTACATCCGCCACCGCCAACTCCTACAACTTTTATCTTTGCTATTTGATCCATCAGTAATCCATTCATATCTCATTCTCCTTAATTATCAAAAAAATATCCAAACAATTTCCCTAATATTGAATTTTCAGAAATATTTACTTTTCTATGCATTCCACTTAGTTCCTCTTGTTCTTCTATACTAAATATTGAAAAATCTCTATTTCTTAATTTTAATCTACTATCATAATATTTTATAAGACCCACTGCTGTTGCATATTTATTATGTCTGGCCCCAATTTCTTTTACTTCTCCTATATAAGCATTTTTAAAAACATAATCTAACATATTTTTAAATTCAGCAGTTTCCGTAACTCCCCCTGTAACAATTATATAACTAATTTCCTTTTTTGTTAAGAGATTTATTTGTTTTTTTGCTAAATTTAATATTTCTTCCAATCTGCTCATTACTATTTCACTAGCACTAAATTGATTTATTTTTATTTTATCACCATTTTTATTTTCTATTAAAACAGCTTCATTTACTTGAGCAATATTCTTATCTGCCAAAGCAATAGTTTCTTTTAGATAAAGAGCATCTTTTCTATTAATTTTATATACATAACCTAAGTCATAATCAATATTATCTCCACCCATATCTATAACTTCACTTGATGTAATTATTCCTTTATTAAATATTGCTACACTAGTTTTTGATGCCCCAATATTAATTACTGCCCCAACTTCATTACTATTTTTTTTATCTTTAAATTCATAGTAATCACCCAATAATCCAATTGTTACATCTACAACTTCTATTCCTATTTTTTCCAAGCATTTAACAATTGGAGTAACATTTTTTTTAGGAACAGTTGCTATTACAGCTTTTACCTTTAACTTTTCAGCATGCATCGATAATGGTAAATCAGATACAATTTCATCATTTACCAAAAATTTAGTTGGCAATATAGTAACCAATTCCCGATTATCATCGATTTTATTATATACGGAAGATTGTAAAGCCCTAATTATATCGTTGCTAGTAACTATTTTTTCTTCATTAGTAATGGATGTATAACCCTCACTTATAAAATATTCAATACCATTACTAGGTACACTTACTATAACTTTTTTTATAGGAATCCCTATTTGCTCTTCACATTTTTTAAAAGTATCATCCAATGCTTCAATAGCACTTTCCGGGTTAATTATAAAACCTTTTTTTATTCCTCTTGAAGGAGTATCTAAACATGCTAAAATATTTAGTTTTCCACGAACTATTTCACCAACAACAACTTTTATAGTATGATTTCCAATATCTAAACTTGCTATTATTTTTCGCATGTAATATTCTCCTTATATTGTCAAAATAATTATAACTAAAATTTATTAATCTAGCAAGTATTTTGCAATAACATCTATTATTTTAATTTTTGACAAGTATTATTTCATATAATATAATTAAATAAACAAATTAAATAAAAGGAGGTTAACTAATTTGTTAGCGCCAGACCAATAAAGGTGACGAGGTTAACTATTATCGAAATATTCGGCGGATGTAGTTACGGTTTAGTATAATCGTTAAATATATTAAAAAAAGCAAAATTAAAATTGTAACAAAAAATATATAAAATACTAATGAAAGGATTAAATATGTGTGGAATAATTGGTTACATCGGTAAAGAAAAATGTTTACCCAAAATTATTCATGGCTTAGAGTGTCTTGAATACCGGGGTTATGATTCTGCTGGTGTTGCTTATATAAATAATAAAAATATAATAATAAATAAAGAAAAAGGGAAAATAATAAATCTTAAAAACAACTTAAATTTAGAAAACGAATCTTATATTGGGATTGGTCATACTAGATGGGCTACGCATGGAGAAGCAAACAAAATTAATGCTCATCCACACCAAGTTGGTAAATTTACAATTGTTCATAATGGCATAATAGAAAATTATAGTGAACTAAAAAAAATGTTAGAAAAAAATAAATATAGTTTTAAATCAGAAACTGATACAGAAATTGCTTGTGCTTTAATTGATTATTTATACAATAAAGAAAAAGACATTTTAAAAGCAATAGAAAAAGCCTTAAAAACACTCGAAGGCTCTTATGCATTAGGTATTATATGTAGTGATGATTTAGAACATATATATGCCGTCAAAAAAACTAGTCCACTAATCATAGCTAGTTCAAAATTTGGAAATTTTATTGCATCTGATGTTCCAGCAATTTTAGAATTTACAAATAAATATTATCTATTAAATGACGCAGAAATTTGTATATTATCAACTGATAAATTAGAATTTTATAATCAAGACTTAAAAAACATAAAAAAACAAATTAAGACTTTTGAAGGTACATATGAATCCGCCGCTAAAGGGGGATATGAACACTTCATGTTAAAAGAAATAAATGAACAAGATAAAGTATTTAAAGATACTATAAATTATTATTTTGATGGAACAATAAAGTCATTAGAAAAAAACTTCATAGGATTTTCTAAATTTAAAAAAATAGATATAATTGCATGTGGTTCAGCATATCACACAGGATTAATTGGCAAATCATTAATTGAAAAATATGCTAATATTCCTGTAAACGTTGAAATTGCCAGTGAGTATCGTTATAAGAAATCTTTTTACGACAAAAAAACTTTAGTAATCTTAGTTTCCCAATCTGGAGAAACCGCCGATACTTTAGCAGCATTAAAAAAAGCCAAAGAAGATGGCATTAAAACCTTAGCAATTGTCAATGTCATTGGAAGTACTATTGCTAGAGAAGCTGATGAAGTTATATATATTAAAGCTGGCTGTGAAATTGCAGTAGCAACAACTAAAGCCTATTTAGCACAAGTTGCAATATTTAGTTTATTAGCAATTTATTTAGGCTATCACAATAAACTTATTGATAATGACGATTTAAAAGAAATATTTAAAGAATTAAATAAAATGCCGAGTTTAATCAAAAAAACTATCAGTAAAGCCAATAATTATTATGATATTGCAGAAAAAATTTATAAAAACAATCAAATATTTTTTATTGGTAGAGGAATAGATTATGCTTTATGTATGGAAGCATCTTTAAAATTAAAAGAAATATCTTATATTAATAGTGTTGCCTACCAAGCAGGAGAACTAAAACATGGTACAATATCACTAATTGAAAAAAATAGAGTTGTAATAGCAATAGCAACTGATGAAGAATTAATAAATAAAACTATTAGTAACATAAAGGAGGTTAAAGCCAGGGGAGCACATGTAATATTAGTAACTAATACAAACTTTGCAGAAAAATTTTACGATGATTTAATAATTGTTCAAAAAACGCATCCTATCCTGCAACCTATATTAACAATAATTCCTATGCAATTACTAGCATATAAGGTTGCTAAAAATAAAGGTTGTGATATTGATAAACCAAGAAATTTAGCTAAATCTGTTACTGTTGAATAAAAGGGTCTTGTACCCTTTTTTGTTTTCTTATTCTTATCTTACCTACTACTTCTAAAAAAGTTTCTTTAAATAAAGCATAATCTTTGGATAAATTTGAAATTTGTTGTAAAAATTTTTCATAATCTGCATCATAAAAATACATTTTTTGTCTACCATAACCTAGCAAACCAAACTTATCAGTTAAATGAACAAAAGCATCTTGGATTATACTTTCAATATCTAAACCTGGCTTATTTTTTAAAAGGTATTCATAAGTTCTTATCAAAAATTCTTCAACTGAAACATTTCTATCTGCCGATGAAACTATTTTTCCATAAATACTTCTTGGTTCTTTTAAACAAGATGCTCTATGGTCCATTATAGCATCATACATTATAAATATTTCTTCAATTGTAAAAAACAAAGGCAAATAATTATCTTCCAATAAAATTTTAGCAGATATTTTTTCATGTTCATCAGGATTAATATTATGCCCAATATCATGGTAAGCAGCAATGGTCAAGACCATATCCAAATTTATATTTTCAACAGTTCTTGCAAATGCTAAACTTCTATTAATCACATAATTAATATGTTCTTCAGAATGACCAAAGTCATTTAAATTATTTCTTGGAATGATTTCATTTTCTATATAATCTTTTAATTTTCGATTAATCATTTTTGCCTCCCACAATTATATTACATACAAATATATCACATTTAGTTTATTTTCCCAAATTAAATTATATTTTCCCGATTAAAATTATTATATTTCTATTTTTATTACAATTGCCCTTTTATTTGGCAAAATAAATAAAGATGGTAACTATGATTATTAAAAATTTAAAAAGTAGCAGGTAAGATTTAAATTTAAAGCAAAAAGATATTGCAAAAAAATTAAACATACATTTTTCTACTTTTTCAGGTAAAGATACAATACCATTAAAACAATTAATAAATATGCTAATTATTATAAATTTTCACTAGATTATTTATTTGGATTTTCAAAAAAATAATTATATAGAATTGGAAATAAACTTAAAATAAATAGGAAAAAGATTAAGAATTTTGCGTAAAAGACATGAATATAATCAAAAACAATTAGCCAAAAAATTAAATACAAATCAATCAACATTTGCACACTATGAAAATGGTATGTACCTAATCACTACTTATTTTTTATATGGTTTATTAAAATTATATTCTGATTCATCTGCTGATGATATTTTTAAAAAAGATAATGTGTATTACTAAAAATACACATTTTTTAGGAATTTATCACTTTAATTTTCTTAAATAGCTTTTTACCTTTTTGGATTATCAATTCATTATTAACAAAATCTTCACAATTTATAACTTTATTAACATCTTCTTCTTTATTGCCATTTACACTAATTCCTTTTTGTTGTATCATTCTTCTACCTTCTGATTTAGATGGAACAATACCTGATTCAACCAACAAGTCAGTTAATAAAATGCCCTTATCAATTTTGTTTTGTTCAATACATATTGTTTCTAAGTTTTGTGGTACACCACCACCAGCTACAGTAGAATATCTTTCTTCAGCATTTTTAATTACATCTTCACTATGATACATTTTAATAATTTCTCTAGCATATAACTTATGTGCCTCAACAACATCTTTTTTCATTAAATCTGATACTTCATTCAAATCCAAATCTGTTGTTAACCTAAAATAATCAAATAAAACATCATCTGGTATTCTCATAGCTTTTTCATACATAACTTCTGGTGCTTCATCAACACCAATATAATTACCTAAAGATTTACTCATTTTTTCTTTTCCATCAGTTCCAACCAATAATGGGAAACACATAACATCTTGAGATTCTTGCCCATAATCTTTTTGCAATTCTCTACCAACTAATAAATTAAAAGTTTGATCTGTTCCCCCAATTTCAATATCTGCTTGTAAAGCTACTGAATCATAACCTTGCATTAATGGATATAAAAATTCATGTATCCCTATAGGAATATTATTCTTAAATCTATTGCTAAAATCATCTCTTTCAAGAATTCTAGCAACAGTATATTTACCACATAATTTTATTACATCTTCAAAATTCATTTTTCCAAGCCATTCTGAATTATATACAATTCTAATTTTAGTTGGATCTAAGATTTTAGCAACTTGTTTAAAGTATGTTTCACCATTTTTTCTAGTTTCATCAAAAGATAAAGAAGGTCTTGTTTTTGATTTACCTGATGGATCACCAATCATTGCAGTAAAATCACCAATGACAAAAACAATTTCGTGCCCTAATTCTTGTAATATTTTCAATGCTCTTAAAGGAACAGTATGACCTAAATGTAAATCTGGTCTTGATGGATCTGCTCCAAATTTAACAACCAATTTTTTTTCACCATTTAACTTTTTCAATAATGATTCCTTATTGTAAACTTCTACTGTCCGTCTTAAAATTAAATCAATTTTTTCTTTTTTATTCATATAATATATCCCTCCTAAATAAAATAAAAACCACGACTAAATCGCCAAATAAGGACGATTAAACCGCGGTACCACCTTAATTTATGAATAAAATTCATACACTCATTATGTTATAAAGTAACAACCTATAAACTCATAGTGGGTAATTCAATTATATTGTATGTTAATTTACACCAAACATTAACTCTCTATAATATATCCAATATAATCTACTTATCACTAATCAACATTTATTAACACATACTAATATAATACTACTTTTTTAATTTTTTTCAATACTTTTATGGAAATTTATGGCAATTTTCTTGAAAATCTCGGAGAATTATAACTTTTACATTTAAAAATAAAAATTAATCATTTTTATTTACTTTAATTATATAATTTTTTTATCAAAATAAATTTTTAAAATTGTTTTTTTATTAAAATCTTTTATTACAATATCAACAATTTCATTAAATTCTTTATCAAATAAATTCAATCTTTCACTACAATCATTTAATAAAATACCAACATCATATTTTTCATTTGAATCAAATAAAATAAAATGAGCATCCAATTCAAAATTTATTTTTTCAATTAGTTGTTTTCTACATAGTTAATATGAAAGTTGAGTATAAATTTTCATTTTATTTGAATTGCTTTTCATATACCTCCCTAACCGCTACAAATATATTAACAGGTTAAAGTTAATTTGACAACAACATACACTTATTATATAATATAACTGCAATTTATTTAGGCAGTGTTATATTGCATTATAATGTGTTTAAACCATAGGAATAAAGTATCTAGGACTGCCCTAGAAAAATTAATTTAAACTCCCTATAATGATTAATATAATCTATAAATACTTTTGCAAATATAAAAGAAAGGAGGACTATTATGGCAAGATATACTGGACCAGCATATAAAAAATCTAGAAGACTTGGTTTTTCTACATTAGAAAATGGTAAAGAACTTGCAAAAAGACCTTATGCACCTGGGCAACATGGTCAAGACCATCGCAAAAAATTAAGTGAATATGGTATCCAAATGCAAGAAAAACAAAAGGTTAGAATTCTTTATGGTTTAAATGAAAAACAATTTAGAAAAACATTTGAAAAAGCATCTAAAATGAAAGGAATAGCTGGGGAAAATTTATTAGTATTACTTGAATCAAGACTTGACAATATGGTTTATCGTTTAGGTATGGCTAGAACAAGACGTAGTGCTAGACAAATTGTTAACCATGGCCATATCCTTGTTAATGGTAAAAAAGTAGATATTCCATCATATATCACTAAAGTTGGTGATGTAATATCAGTTAAAGAAAATTCTTTAAAACACCCTGCTATTATTGATGCATTAGAACAAAATAGAACTGTTCCTGCATATTTAGAAATGGATAAACAAAAATTAACTGGAAAATATGTTAGAATTCCTGAAAGAAGTGAACTTAATTCAGAAATTAATGAACAATTAATCGTAGAATTCTATAATAGATAATAAAAAACCAAGATTTAATTTTCTTGGTTTTCTTGTGGTAAAAAAACATTTATTGCTACATTAGCATTATTATAATTTTTAATTATATTTGGTAATATATTTTCATCAAAATTTTCAATTCTTGTTTTAAAATCCGTAATTATTTTTCCTTCATTAATAATATCACTTTGAATTTTTGAATTAACTATCTCTATATCATCATAATCAAGAATTAAAGTGGCTAGCAAAGCATTTTTCTTTCTTTTTATATCTTTACTTATTATTTCTAAATTATCTATTTTATTTTTTATTCTATTTATTATTTCATCAGGATAATTAGTTGTTGAAGTTAGTGTTATAACTAAATAATCTTCATAAATATCTACGCTATAACTTAAACTTAATGCTAAAGCTTTTTCTATCAATTCTGTTTTAAAATCACTAGTAGCTCCAAAATTAGTATTAAATAATAATATTGTTATCATTTTTAAATCAATATTTTCAATACCTTTAAATTTTGCAAGAGGTATTTTAAGTGAATACTTTATAGTTGGATAAGTAATATTTATTTTTGTTTCACTATATTTTCTATTTACTTTTTTAGGTTCAGTTTCACTAATAATCACTGGCTCAGTATATTTTCTAAAAGTTTTTTTACTTAAATTATCTTCAACAACTTTAGCCATTTCATAAGGATTAAAATTTCCTGTTATTGCTAAAAACATATTTTTAGGATGATAAAAACTATAATAAGCATTTTCTACATCTTCTAATTCTATTTTTTTTATTTCTTCACCAGTTCCTGTAATTACATTTCGAAAATTACTCACTTTAAATAAAGATTTTAAATTTTCAAAAAACATTACTGAATAAGTATCATCACTAGTCATGTTTGCCTCTTCAACGATTATCCCTTTTTCCTTTGATATCATTTTTTTAGTAAAATAATCATTATAAACAAAATCTAATAAACAATTTAGGTTTTCTTTTTTATTTTGAGTAGCAAAAACTAAGTAAGTTGTATATTTAAATGTTGTAAATGCATTAACATCTCCACCAATTTTAGCAAATTCATCATGTGCTGTTTTTTTGGCATTTAAATTAAATTTAATATGTTCCAAAAAATGGGCTAAACCATTTGGTACTTCATATATTTTTTGAGCAATCTTAAATTTCGTATGTAAAGAACCATATTTAACAGAAAGAGTAAAATAACAACTATTAACCTTTTCATTAACCCACATATATACCTTTAAACCATCTTTAGTTGTATATTCATATATTTTTTCATCTAATCCTTCAAGTATTATTTCTTTCATCTTTTATTCCCCCTTTCCTTTTAATACATAAGTTGTATTTAAACTTATTTTTTTAGCCACTTTAATAATATCTTCTTTTGTTACTTTATTATATAATTCTTTTCTTTCATCTATAAGGGGTAAATTATCTAAATAATTAAACACATAATTATTTAATATTGATACATTATTATCATTTGATAAATCTAATGATATACATAGATTCATTTTAGCATCTTCAATTTGTTCATCACTAAAATTACCCAAAACCATTTCTTTTAAACATTTCTTTACTAATGCTATTGCTTTTTCTATATGATTATTATCTAAACCTAAATATATTAATAATAAATTATCATATTTTAAATATAAACTACTTATTGTATAACACAAACTATGTTCTTCCCTAATTTCTTTATATAACTTAGATGTTAATCCCCCATTACCAAATATATAATTAAATACATGAAAAACTACGTTTTTTTCATATTCATCTAAATTAGATACATTATATAACATAACCATATTTGCTTGTATATTATTAGAAACATCACTTTTTATAATAGCTTTTTTACGCTCTTTATTATTAACATATAAGTCTAATTTTTTATTATTTATATAACGATATTTAAAATATTTTTTTATGTAATTTACTACTTCATCCATATCTAAATTACCTATAATGAATATATCACAAATACTATCTTTAAATAATTTTTTATAAGTATCATATAATATTGAAGGATTTAACTTTTCTAACTCTTCAATAGTTCCATATAAAGGATAACTGGTTGGACTCTCTTCATCCATTACTAAAAATGCATTTCGAACACATTGTTTAAATGGATTATCACTTATACTAGTTATTTCTCTTCTTATTCTTTCTTTTATTATATTAAATTGCTTTAAATCAAATTCATCATTTACTACATTTGGTTCTTGAATAAGTTCAAATGGCATACATAAAACTTCTTTTAAATAATCATTATCTAATATAAAATTAGGATTTATAAAATCTGTAACAAAGTTTATTGTTAAAGTATCCCCAGTTTTAACAGTTGTTCCATACACACTTGTTTTATATAACTCTTCAAATTTTACAACTAAATCCTTTCTTTTAGGATATTTCTTTGATGATTCCGTTAATAAATCTACTAAAAAAGAATACTTAATTAAATCTTCTTTTACTATTTTTTTTCTAAACATTATTTCCATATGACTAGTTTTAAATCTATCTGTTTTAATCGTATGAACTTTAAAAGAATTACACTCATAAGTTTTATATGTCATTTTCCACCTCTTTTTTAGTATGTATACTTTTTTCATATTTATTATACTCATTTAAACAATAATCATCTGTCATACCTGCTATATAATCAAGTACTATTCTTTCTTTTGTATTATTATTTTTATAATTATCACTCATATTTTTTAAATATGATTTATTTATATTAGAATCTACATTATTTTCTTCTATATCTTTTAAATATTTTTTAAACAAAGTATTTAACATTAATTTAAGTTTTTCTTTTTCTTCATTAGTATAAGCTTTATAATATATATTTTCATAATTAAATTTTTTTAAATCTAAAATTGCTTTAAATATATTTTCACTAAGTTCTATATAATTCTTTCCTAAACTATTTTTTATTATATCATTAATAATATTATTTACTATTTCTTTATTACTTCTTCCTAAATATTTTTTAATATTTTCTGGTACATCATCAAAACTTACTAAATTAAGCCGCATTGCATCTTCAATATCTCTACCTAAATAGGCAATTAAATCACTTATTCTAACAACACATCCTTCTAGAGTCATTGGTCTTAAACTTTTTAAAGCAGTTTTATCTTTATAACAGTTTTCATATTCTTCTAAAAATTGCTCAGATGTTTTATTTAGTGGAACATACTTACGATTTACAAATTCGCCATTATGACACATTATTGCATCAAGAGTTTGTAATGTTATATTTTTACCATTTCCATAATTTTCTATATTCATAAGTATTCTTACACTATGGATATTATGGTTAAAATAACCTTCATTTACCCTCAAACTAATTTCATTTAATATGGCTTCTCCGACATGACCAAAAGGGGTATGACCTAAATCATGACCTAAAGCACTTGCTTCGATTAAATCTTCATTAAGTCCTAGTTCCCTTCCAATAGTTCTTGCAATTTTACTAACATATTGAACGTGTATCATTCTTTTTGTTAAATGGTCATTGTTTTTATATGAAAAAACTTGAGTTTTATCTGAATATCTTATAAATGCTAAAGTATATATTATTCTATCTATATCTCTGAAAAATGGAGTTCTAAAATCAAAATCATTATCTTTTAAATATATTGCATCTTCATCAAGGCATGCATAATCACACAAAATTTTATTATTTATTTTTACATTAGTCATCATATCACCAAAAATATTATATCACGCCGATTATCTAAGAGTAAATCTAATAATTTTTATTTTTATAAAAGCAAAAAATCAAACAATAAAATTATATTGTTTGACATTATTTTAAATTGTTAAAATTAAGAAATAGAACTTAAATAATTAGTAATATCTTTAGTAATTTTGCTTGCACCATAATACATTGTATCATCATTAGCATTTTTATGAGATATATTGGGAGTAATAACTACGATACTATATTTAGGTTCATCGCTTGGAAAATAGCCAGCGAATGTTGAAGTAATTGTAGCAACATCTACAACACCATCATTATTTGAATCGTAAAAAGATTCACTAGTTCCAGTTTTGCCTGCAGCATTTATATCTTGAGAAACATATATTTTTCCAGTACCTTCACTTAAAACTAGTTTTAATCCTTCCCTTATTCTATCTAAATAAAGAGAATCCAAATCAACCTTATTTAAAACATTAATTTCATTAGTTTTTATCGTTTCTGCATTATTTTTTATTTCTTTCATTAAAGATAAAGACAATCTATTTCCAGTTGCTAAACTATTAATATATTGAAGAACTTGGACAGGGGTATAAGTATCATACTGCCCAATTGCTAAATTTAAAAGCAAATCATCTGAAATAATATTTCCTTTAATACCTGTTACTTCATTAGGTAAATCTATATTTGTTTTAACACCCAAACCATAACTAGAAAGCATATTTCGATAAATATTAAAATGTTCTTCAGTAGCATTTAACTTCATATTAGGAGTATATTTATTACCTGTTAAAGAAATGGCTATTAAATATTGATAATAATTAGAAGACATAGCAAGAGCCTTTAAGTCATTTATTTTTCCTAAACTTTTAAAACTACATTTCTGAGGAACCATATAAAGTTTTACACAACTATCCGTAATATATTTATCCATTTCAATCAAATTATATTTATACCCTACAGAAATTGTAGCCCCTTTAACTGCAGAGCCAATAGTAAATGATTTAGTAATAGTATTTAAACTAATATCACTCCAAGAGTCATCATCATTATGTCTAAGACCTGCAATAGCAATAATTGCTCCAGTTAAAGGATTACTAATTAAAGCATAACTATCTTTATAATAATCGGTATTAGGATATTTTTCACCTAATAATATTTTATCTTTTAATATTTCTTCTACTTTTAACTGAATATCAATATCAATTGATAAAACTAAATCATTACCTTTTTGTTCTTCTTCTATTAAAGTTAAAGTATTATCATTATTAACTAAATACTTAGCTTTACTTCCTTTTAAATAATCTTCATATTGATATTCCAAATAACTTAATCCCACAATATCCGTTAATTCATAACCATTATTTAAATATTTTTCTTTATTCTCTTTAGGAATATTTCCAATAGTTCCTAAAATATTTTTTAAAGTATCACCATATAAATACTTTCTTTCCCAAGTTAATTCACCAGTAATTCCCATTATATTTGCTTCCATAACTTTGGCATATTCAGATTCATTAACATTAGTTAATATTTCTTTTTTACTATAAATATATCCATCATTCATTAAACTATAAATTTTAGCAGCAACCCTATCAATTTTTGTATAACTATTTAACATTTCATCAGTAATTCTTTCTAACTTATAATTTAATAAAACATCACTAGTTATTTTTCTTTCATCTAATAATTGATATTCTTCGGCAGTTATTAAATCTTTACCATCATCATTATTTATTAACCAAAAATTTTTCAATTCATTCTCATTTGCTTCATCAACAGATAAAATATTTGCCAATTTATAAGCAATAACAATTTCGTCTTCTATACTAACACCTTTAATTTTATTATAAAAAATTGTTTTAACACCCACATTATCTACTAAAATTTTACCATTAGTATCAAGTATTCTACCACGTGGAGCACTATTTCCATAAACATAAATAGTAGTTTTTTCTTCTAACTTTTTTTTATATTCCACTGAATCATTTATAATAAACAATAATTTTATAACAATGATAAAAAATAAACTAATAGTTAAACCATATAAAAAAATTTTATCTTTTTTCATACTATTAGTATAATTTTTTATTAAAAAAACATACAATATATCAGGTGATTTTATGTACAATTTAATAGAAAAATATATGCGTTCTTTTAAAAAAGAAGATGTAAAAAACTTTGCTTTACAAAAAAGAGTTAATTTAACAGAAGAAGAATTAAATTTTACTTATGAATTTATTAAAAAAAATTGGCAAGACATATTAAAAAATCCTAAAGCACTACAATTAGAAAGATATAAAAATAAATTTAGTGAAGAAAACTTCAATAAAATTAAAAAAATTTTTGATGAATACTATCAAAAATTTGGTTCATTCATATAATTTTTTTACATCATTTTCTAAATTTGAATTAAACTTTTTAGATTTTATCATATCTATTTCAATTTTATATGGTGGATATTCCCCAATCCAAGGTGTTTCTAATATTTTAGGAACATTTTTTAATCTAGGATTATAAATAACATTAATAAGATTATTAAAGCCTATAGTTCCATATCCCAAATTAGCATGTCTATCTTTTTTCATTCCCAAATCATTTTTACTATCATTAATATGAACACACTTTATTTTTTCAATTCCGATTTGTTCTTCAAATTCATCCAAATATGAATCAAAATCACTTATATCAACTCCACTATCATTTAAATGACAAGTATCTAAACAAAAGCCAACTTTATCTTTTAAAATAATATTATTATATATTTCCTTTAATTCATAAATATTTATCCCACATTCACTACCTTTACCAGCCATTGTTTCAATTAAAATCATTGGAATAGTATTTTCATCTATAACTAAATTTAAAGCATCACTTATGTTATGTAAAGCATCCATTTTATCCAATTTTAATGAATTACCAGGATGAACAACAATATATTTTACTTGCATCATATTTATTCGATTAATTTCATTTTTTAAAAAACTAATTGAAAAATTCCAAGAATCTTCTTTTTCTTTATTAGCTAAATTAATAATATATGGAGCATGACAAATAACATTATTTATATCTATATTATTTTCTTTCATATAATTAAAAGCCTGTTTAGTTAAATCTAAATCTATTTCTTTTCTAACAGTATTTTGGGGAGCTCCAGTATAAAACATAAAAGTATTTGCTCCAAAACTTAGAGCTTGTTTAACACAACCAAGCAATTGTTCTTTATTAAAATTAACATGTGAACCGATAATCATTTTACCACCAACTTAAGAATAGCATAAATAAAAAATATTGTAAATTAAAAAAGAATAACTATTAAATTATTCTTTTAAATAACAATACTAACAAGTAGAATTAGCAGAACTCCAAGTTCCATCTCCCTCTACATCATCTTCAGTCATTTCTTTATAATCACCGTCAACTATCATTAAATTAACAGATTTTTTATGAAGCCATACTTTATAACTATAATCATAATCTCCAACTTTAGTAACAATAACCTTACCTTCATAATCATCATCTAATTCAGAATAACCTTTAGATAAAGTTGCAATTGGAACACAACTAGTAGCACCAGTAGATGTTGGCAAACCACTACCAGCACCAGTTAAATCAGCACTCATAAAATATTGTTGAGCTGATTGAATTGCACCATTTGCTTCAACGATTAAAGATTGCTTTCTTGCTTTTTCCATTTGAGGTAAAACAGCTCGAACAGCAATTAACATAACTATTGCTAAAACAACAATAACTGCCAAAAGTTCAATTAATGTAAACCCTCTCATATTTTTATTATAATTCATATAGATAACACCTCTCTATGTTTAAATAATACAATAATTTTTAATATTAGTCAATAAATAATGCTTCGTATTTTTAGTTTTTACAAAAAAGTTAAAATTATTTAAAAACATTTAAAACCGAACTAATTAATTCCATATTATCCATAACATTTGTTAATTTATCAGTTGTTCTTTCTTTATACTTTTCTTTCATTGCATCTACAAACATTTTATAATCCAATATACCTCTATTTAAATCTTTAATAAAATAAGAATTTTCTTTTAATCTTAAATAATCTTTTTGATTAGACCTAAAAGCCATTTGTAAATAAAGTTGCATTAATCCTCAAAAAACTTATTAAGAGGTCTTGGAGATACTGGACCTTTACTTAAATTATCAGTTATATTAGGTTTTGGAGTTTTTTTAGTTAAATCTTGGACAAAATCAATAGCTTTTTGAGCAGTATTTATATGACTTTTAATAGAGTTTACATCAACATTTTTAACCATATTTGTTATTTTAGAAATACTATCAGTTACACTTCTTTCATCTACACCACTATATTTTTTCCAAACATTTTCATCTTCTCCATACAAATCATAAATTTCATAAAATTTTTGCCAAGTCATTTCATTATTTTCTACATATTTAATTAATTCTGGTTTAGTTCTAACAAAATTTTTAAATGCTTCATTTTTATTCATATAAAAATCACCCATTAAATTTTATGTCTTTAATGAGTGATTTATCCTAAATTTTAAAATCTTCTACAAAAGAATCAAAAGATAATTGTTTTGTTTCTTTTTTTTCTTCATTATTTTCTTCAACATCTTTTATTTCATCTTTTTTAATTAAATTTATATCTATAGCTTTTAAAGCCCACAAATCAACATCTTTTTTAGTTAACTGACTACCAGTACTTACAATATCCATTATAGGTATATCACTATTTTTAAATTCTTTAATATCTAACCCCATTTTACAAAGAATAATATCTCTACTTGTTGTAAAATATGCATTTACTATTTTATAATCTTTAGTTTTTACTTTTTTAAATAACATACTGCCTTTTTTTGCTCTACTTAAAATATTTAATTCACTAATTTTAATTCTTTTACCAGTTTTAAAATTAGTATAAATATTTAAATATTCATATTCTTCTAGTATAGTACTTCCAAAAATTAAATAATCTTCTTTTAAATTAATACCTTTTACACCACTAGCTTTTAAGCCAACCACAGGTATTTCACAAGTTTTATATTTTAAATAACAACCATTATTAGTAACAAATAATACATCTTCTTTATTAATAGCTACATTAATTAATTCATCATCTTCTTTTAATTTAATACAAGTTATTGGTTTAGAATATCTACTAACTTCAAAATCATTTAAAGATACTTGTTTAGTTAATCCTTTTTTTGTAAAAAATACTACATTTTTATTTTTATCCTTTAAAATCATACTAGAAACTATTTTTTCTTCTTCTTTAATTACAATTGTGTTACTTATATGTTTACCTAATTCTTTCCATTTACATTCTAAAATTTTATGAATTGGAACATATAAATAATTACCTAAATTAGTAAATAATAATAAAGTATCTTGAGTAGTAACAAAATATTTATTTCTAACAAAATCTCCAGGTTTTAATAAAGTTTCTTCATTACTAGAATTATAACTTTTTAAACTTACCCTTTTAACATAACCATCATTAGTAACTACAACTACGACTTTTTCATTAGGCACCATTTCTTTTAAATCAACTTTTATTTCCGTGATTTCATCTTTTATTTCAGTTTTTCTAGGAATAGCATAATTTTTCTTTACTTCACGTAATTCACTTTTCATAACATTTTTAAGTTTATTTTCATCATTTAATATTTCATTACATTCATCGATTAACTTTTTATATCTTTCACATTCTTCTTCTAACGTCACAATATCAGTATTAGTTAAACGATATAATTGTAAAGTTACAATAGCTTCTGCTTGTTCTTCACTAAATTCAAATTTTTCTATTAAATTATTTTTAGCATCACTTTTGTTTTTACTAGACCTAATAGTTTTAATAACATCATCTAATATAGAAATAGCTTTAATTAAACCAACTACAATATGATAATTTTTTTGATAAAAAGCCAAATCAAACTCAGTTCTTTTTACAATTACTTCCTTTTGATGAGCAATATAAGCATCAAGTATATCTAAAATACCTAAAGTTTTAGGAGTTCTATTAACAATAGCAACCATATTATAATTATAAGATATTTGTAAATCAGTATTTTTTAGTAAATATTTAATTATTAATTCTTTATTAGCATTATTTTTTAAATCTATTACTATTCTTAAACCTTCCCTATCAGTTTCATCCCTAACTTCAGAAATACCTTCGATTTTTTTTTCTAATCTTATATTTTCTATTTTAGAAACCAAATTCCATTTATTAACATCAAAAGGTATTTCATTTATTATTATTTGTTCTTTACCTTTTTCCTTTTTAAATTCATATTTACATTTAACTATTACTTTTCCTCTACCTGTTTTAAAAGCATCAATAATACCATCTTTTCCTTCAGCAATCCCACCAGTTGGAAAATCAGGACCTTTTACAATTTCTAAAATCGTATCTAAATAACAATTCGGTGAATCTATTCTTTTTATTGTAGCATCAACTATTTCACCCAAATTATGGGGTGGAATATTGGTGGCATAACCTGCCGAAATACCATTAGTGCCATTTACTAATAAATTAGGAAATTTTGCTGGCAAAACAGTTGGCTCTAACAATCTATCATCAAAATTTGGAGCCCAAGAAACAGTATTTTTATCTAAATCTTTTAATAATTCATTACTAATTTTAGCAAGTCTTGCTTCAGTATAACGATATGCTGCTGGTCCATCACCATCAATAGAACCATTATTACCATGAACATCAATTAAAATATGATTTTGTTTCCACCATTGAGACATTCTAATCATAGCATCATATACTGAAGAATCTCCATGAGGATGATATTTTCCTAAAACATCTCCAACAGTTGTGGCACATTTAAGATATGCCTTATCCCAAGTATTACCCATTTTATACATAGCATATAAAATTCTTCTTTGAACTGGTTTTAATCCATCCCTAACATCAGGAATTGCTCTATCTTGAATTATTTCTTTAGCATATTTAGAAAACCTATCACCCATTATTTCTTCTAAAGAATAATCTTCAATTCTTTTAATTACATTTTCCATTTCATACACCTTTTTCTAATTTTTAAATTGCTCGATAATTATCTTCCATAGTAAATACTACATTTTCATTAATCCATTCTTTTCTAGGTTCAACTTTATCCCCCATTAAAACATTTACTCTTTTATCTGCTAAAGCCGCATCAGTAATATTGACTCTAATTAAACTTCTAGTATCAGGATTCATCGTTGTATCCCAAAGTTGGTCAGGATTCATTTCTCCTAACCCTTTATATCTTTGAATAGAATACTTACCCATATTATTATCTTTAATTTCTTGTAATTCTTCATCAGTATACGCATAAAATCTTTTCTTACCATAATCTAGTTTATAAAGCGGCGGCATAGCAATATAAAGTTTACCTGCTTCAATTAAAGGTCTCATATAACGATAAAAAAATGTCAAAAGTAAAATTTGAATATGAGCGCCATCGACATCAGCATCAGTCATTATGATAACTTTATCATAATTAGAATCATTAACATCAAAGTTTTGACCAACACCGGCACCAATAGTATAAATTAATGTATTTATTTCTTCATTTTTCATTAATTCATCAATATTCGTTTTTTCACTATTAATTACTTTACCCCTTAAAGGTAAAATAGCTTGAAACTTTCTATCTCTTCCTCCTTTAGCAGAACCACCAGCAGAATCTCCTTCGACGATAAAAAGTTCATTAATTTTAGAATTTTTACTTTGAGCTGGAGCTAATTTATTAGATAAATTTTTTTCTTGTTTATTTTTGGATTTACCATTTCTAGCATCCTCCCTAGCTTTTCTGGCAGCTTCTCTAGCAATTTTACTTTTCATTGCTTTATCTAGTATACTCATTGCCACTTCTTTATTTTCTTCTAAATAAAATTTTAAAGATTCATAAACAATACTCTCAGTAACACTACGTGCTTCTGGAGTACCTAACTTTCCTTTAGTTTGACCTTCAAATTGTAGCAATTCTTCAGGAATTTTTAAACTTATTACAGCAGATATACCTTCACGAACATCAGCACCATCTAAAGTACCATCTTTAGTTTTAAAAATATTATTGTTTTTAGCATAATCATTAAAGGCTTTAGTAATCCCAGTTTTAAAACCAACTTCATGGGTACCTCCATCAATAGTTTTAACATTATTTACAAAAGATAAAATGTTTTCATTATATGTATCAGTATATTGAAAAGCAATATTTACTTCAATATTTTGTTTAGTATTGTTAAAGTTAATTACCTTATGTAATGTATTTTTTCCTTCATTCATATATTCAATAAAACTTATAAGTCCATTATCATAATGAAACTTAGATTGTTTTTTATCTTCTTCATCAATAACTTCAATAGTTAAGCCACTTAATAAAAATGCACTTTCTTGCATTCTTTCACAAATAGTAGTATAAGAAAAATCACAATTTTTAAATATTTCAAAATCTGGCAAAAATTTAACAATAGTTCCAGTTTTGTTTGTTTTACCAACAGTTTTTAAAGGGGATTTTAATTTTCCCCCATTTTCAAATTCAATTGTAGAAATTAAACCATCCCTATAAATTACAACTTGCATTTCTTTACTTAAAGCATTAACAACTGATGCTCCAACTCCATGAAGTCCACCACTAACTTTGTAACCATTTTCACTAAATTTACCACCAGCATGTAAAATAGTATAAATAACTTCTGGGGTACTTTTCCCAGATTCATGCATTCCAATAGGAACCCCACGTCCATTATCAGCAATAGTTATACTTTTATCTTTATTCAAAATTATTTTAATATAATTTCCAAAACCATTTATAACTTCATCAATAGAATTATCTACAATTTCCCATACAAGGTGATGCATACCTCTTTTATCAGTTGAACCTATATACATACCAGGTCTTTTTCTAACAGCTTCAAGACCTTCTAAAATTTTTATTGATGATTCATCGTACTTTACCATTTTTTATTCACCTAGTCCATTATATCAATAAAAATCCCAATAAATCAACAATTAATTAAATTGCACAATAATTAATTGTCTTGTATTTCTTGTTACTTCTTTCTTTTTACAACATATTATGTCACTATTACTATTAAATAAATTAACTAAATTTTTTTAATATAATAACTTTTTATGAACAAGAAAAAAAGTTCTTGCTCAATTAAGAACTTTTTAGTAATACCAATTATTTTATATTATAAGTTTCTCCAGAAATATCATCAAAATTTATAGTTTTCAATTCATTTTCTTCCTTTTTAGGAGTTGTATCTTTTAAACTTGGCAATTCCATATCAGATGCATCATCTTCAATAGAAAACAAACTAACTTTTGAAGGTTCACTTTTAACTACTGGCTTTTCTTCTACTTTTGTTTCAGTTTTTGGAACAATTTCTTCTTTTTCTTCATCATTATTAACAAATACAGAACTAAAAACTTGTGGTCCAGCTTTATATGGTTTAGGTTCTTTATTTTCAATTGGTGTTTCTTTTATTTTTAAAGAATCTAATTCTGGTATTTTTATATTATTAAATTCTTTCTTTATATTTTCTAATTCATCTAATTCTTTTTCTAATTCTTTATCATCAAATTTAATACTGTCTAATTCATTTAAACTTATAGGTTTACTTTCATCACTATCTATTAAAGGTTTAATAACTGGTTTTTCTTTCTCTTTTGTTTCCACTTTTGAAACAATTTCTTCTTTTTCATCAACAGATTTTATATCTTCCTTTGGTTCAAAAGTAGTAACATTAATATTGCTATTATCATTTTTTAAAGTTGGAACAACTTCTTCATTAGAAACATCTTCTTTATTTTGACTATTTTTATCTACTTGTTTTTCTTCTACTTCTACTTTTTTAACATTTTCTTCTTCTTTAAAAGTATCTAATTCTAACTTTTGTAACCTTTTAGTTTCTTCTAACTTTTGGTCTCTTTTTCCAAAAAATAAAACAATTACAAAAAGAATTATTAAAACAATTAAAGCAATAGTTAAATAAATAACAAAATTATCATTTTGGTACAAATTAAATATGAAATCCTTCATACAAACACCTCTTTACTCTTATATTTATTATCTTAACAAAATATGCAAAAAAAGTAAATATTTTTAGAAAAACTTCTAAAATTTTTTTAAAAAAACAAGTTAATACATAACTTGCTTATTTATATCTATTCATTTGTTGCATAACTTGTTTAATTTGTTTTTGGCTTGGTTTTCTTCCCATACTACTCATCATAACTTCAATCATTTTTTCATTTATTGGTGGATTTTTTTCCATTTGTTTTTTAAACATAAATCTAGTAACAAAAAAACCTATAATTAATCCAATAAATATACCAATTACCAAATATAATATTAATTGACCCATAAAATCACTCCCTAAACACTATTTTACTATAAAAATATTATTTTAACAACTTATAATCTAACTAATTCTTCTAACCAAAAATAATCTTTATTTTCAAAATCACAAGCAAACAATTCATTTAATGGTAAAAATTTTCTAATATTTTTATTAATAATATTAGTTTTTAATAATATATGACTATTTTTAACTAAAATATTTGTTTCCTCTTTACGATATTTATTTACAATTTTATGATTATCTCCGATTTTCATATAAAAATCATTATCTTTATTTTTATCATAAATCAACCTATTATATTTCACTTTATCTATTGGAGTTATAATTTGATCTAATAAATCTTTTCCATAACCAACACTAGATTTATCTAATAAATAAATTCCTTCTAGAGATTTAAATAAATTGTACGGAGATTCACGCATTAACAATGACATTTCCCGATTAATTTTAAAAACATAAAAAGTCCTCATTTCATCACCTAGAGAAATGATAACTCATTTAAATTAAATAATTTGTTAAATTATGTCGATATTAATATCTTTTGTTAAATAATTTGCAATTTTTTCTAAAATTGAGTTTTTATCAATTTTAAAATACTTTACAACTTCTTCAGTTTTACCACTCATACCAAAACGATTTACACCAAAAATATATTCTGGCTTTGAGGCAAAACGATTCCAAATAAGACTACTTCCAGCTTCAATTACAAAAGTTGGTACATCTTTAGGAAGTAACTGTTCTTCATATTTAGGATTTTGTTTTAAAAATAATTCCATCGATGGCATTGAAACAACTCTTACATCAATTCCCATAGTAAATAACTCTTTAGAAATATCCATAGCCATTTCCACTTCTGCACCAGTTGCAATAATTATCCCATCTAAACGATATTTTTCTTTTCTAATCATATAAGCCCCATATTTAACGAATTTAGCATTAGTATTCTTATTTTTACTTCTTTTTTCTTTACTAATAACTAGAGCAGTAGCACAATTATTTTTTAAAATATATTCCCAAGAGCCCATAATTTCATTTATATCTGCAGGTCTAAATGTTACAAAATTAGGAATCGTTCTGAGCATAGAAAGTTGCTCTACTGGTTCATGAGTTGGTCCATCAGGACCTACATAAATTGAATCATGAGTAAAAATATAAGTAACTGGTAAATTCATCAAAGCAGACATTCTAATCGCCGGTTTTAAATAATCACTAAATGCTAAAAAAGTAGAACCATAAACTTTTAAATTAGATAAAGCCATACCATTTAAAATAGCTCCCATTGCATGTTCTCTAACTCCAAAATAAATATTTTTTCCTACTCTATTTTCATCACTTTGAATAGTTGATTTATCCAAATTTGTTTTACAAGACGATGATAAATCAGCAGACCCTCCTAAAAAAAATGGACTTTTTGGAGATATTAAATTCATTATTTTATGATTACTTTCTCTTAATTCTTCACAATATTCATCACTAATTTTAAATTTAGTTTCATCAAAATCGATAACAAAAGCATTTCTTTCAAGTAAATTTAACATTAAAGATAGTCCTACATTATCATTTTCTTTTATTGAAATATATTCTTCTTCCCACATCTTAAAAAAAGGTGCAACCCGGTTATTAATAGCTGATTGAAAATGTACTAATAATTTATTATCAACACAAAATGGTTCCGTAGTAATTTTTAATTTACTTTTAACATTTACTAAATCTTCTTTTTCAAGTGGTTTTCCATGAACTTTATTAGTATTTTCCAATAATGAATCTTTACCTATAGTTGTATGACAAATAATAATTGAAGGTCTATTAGCTTTTTTAGCTTGTTTAATTGATTTTGAAATATCATTATAATCATTACCATTTTTAACTTCTAAAATGTTAAAATCCAAAGCCTCAAATCTTGTTATAATATCTTCTTTAAATGTAATACTAATATCACTATCTAAAGAAACATTATTTGAATCATATAAAAGAATTAATTTATTTAAATTTTGAGTACTAGCAAAAGATAAAGCTTCATAACTAATACCCTCCATTAAATCACCATCACCACATAAACAGTAAGTATAGTAATCTAAAATTTTACTATTTTTGTTTTCAATATTAGCAATTTTATTAAGATAACGTTCAGATAAAGCCATACCAACTGCTATTCCTATACCTTGGCCAAGGGGTCCAGTTGATGCATCAACACCAGGGGTAACTCTATATTCAGGATGACCAGGAGTTAAAGAATTTAATTCTCGAAAATGTTTTAATTCTTCGATATCTATATCATAACCGGCATGAAATAATAAAGAATAAAGTAATGCTGAACCATGCCCAGCAGACATTACAAATCTATCTCTATTTATCCAATTACTTTTACTTGGAATAACTTTTAAATGGTCTTTATATAATGCATACAAAATTGGAGCAGCCCCTAAAACAATGCCAGGATGTCCACTTCCAGCCTTATCAATCATATCTAATGCTAAACTTTTGATACTATTAATAACTTCAATATCTATTTTACTCACAAAATTCACTTCCCTACTTTAAAATAATAACATATTTTTTTAAACAAAAAAAGATGTTTAACATTTTAACATCTATCTTTGAATAATTGAAGCATTAATAAAAAATAAAAATGCTGCTCCTATAGTTAAGGGTATTTTAAATTTCATACACTCATATATTGCTACAATTTTATCAGAACTAAGAACCACCCATGCTCCAATATTTTTAGGAAGTTTATACGATACAGGAAACATATGAGACTCTATAATATTAGATTGAAAATCATTAATATTAAATACTTTTTGAGCGTTATTTTTGGCAACAACAGGATGATTAATAAAACTATATTTAGTTATTTCATTATTTTTAAAAAAATCATGTAATAAACTTGCCCTTGTTATTTCATTATAATTTTTAATTTTTAATATTTTACAAATATTATATGTCATTCTAGCAACATTTAGTGAATGTTCTAATCTTGAAATACCATGATGTATTTCATATTTTAAATCTATAAATTCTTGATTTTTTAATATATCATTAACTATATTATTAAATTCTATTTCTTTTTTTAATGTCATTTTTACCTCACGTTAATAAATTATATCACAATAAAACATTTTTTTGAACAATAAATACCTATTTTTACTTATCATCTTCATCAAAATAACCTTGATTTTCTAATATTTTTAAAATTTTCTTTTGATTTTTGGCAATTTCATTCATTTGATCATGTAAAACTTCTAAAATTAATTCACTTTTTAAATCAGTACGATAATCATTTTTACTTCTTAAACTATCTTTTTTAGCTTCTCTATTTTGACTCATCATAATAATTGGAGCCTGTAAAGCAGCAATACAGGACAAAACTAAATTTAACAATATAAATGGATATGGGTCAATAGAATTATTTGTTAAACCATTAAATAACATCCACAATAATAAAAATGCAATAAAAGTAATAATAAAATTCCAAGAACCAGCAATTTCAGTAATTTTATCTGCCAATTTATCTTTAAAAGTAATAAATTCATCTTCATATTTATCAACATCTATAGCAAGTGGCTCATCTATTAACATTTCAATTAATTCATTTTCATCATCAGTTTTTAAATCTTTATTCAATAATTTTTTAACAATTTCTTTTTTAGTATTATTTTTTTTAACTTCCATCTTCATCCTCCATATTTAAATTAAATCTATAATGACCAATTATTTTCTTCCTAGTTAATCCATCTTCTTCATATTTATGATATCCATCATGATGAATAATATAATTAATTCCAAATTTATTTCTTTTGTCACTCACAATTGCAATATGATTTTCATAAACAACAATATCACCAGCTTGCCAATTTTCATAATCATCAGCATCAAGTGTCAATTTTTCAGTATATTTATCTAAAAAAACTTTTATATTTCTAACTCTTCTAAAATCAATATTACTATCTCTTACTTCTAGAGCATAATCTTCAATATTATTTTTAATATCATTATCGAGCATAGTTTTAAAATCATAACCAGCATTTTTTAAAGCATACCATATTAAATCAGTACATACATAATAATCATCATTAGGATATCCACCTTCATAATAAGCACTTTTATATTTTGGCCTTTTGGCAACAAAATCTTTTGCACCTTCTAGAATATCGGTATAATCATCAATCCCATCATTATCTTTATCAACCTCACTTTTAATAAAAGAAACATTAAAATCATCATCTGAATATGTTTTTCTAGGTAAATAATCAAATCTATCTAAAGCAATAAATACTAACAACAAAAATAATGCAATAACAAGTAAATTTCCAAATCTTAAAAATAATTTCATTAATTCTTTAGCTCCACAATAAATTTTTTTGCCAAACTTTTTTCATCACGTTTTTTTACATAAAAATATCCAATAGATGAATAAACAACTGCACCTAAAAAATTTACCCATAAATCTTCCATAGTATCATTTAGACCAATATCTAGATAACCATTAATAACATAAGTACCATTTTTAGAAAATATTGTAGTAGAAACAATATCTTTTATTGCAACTGCTTTATTTAAACCTTCTTCATTTAAAGTTACTGAATCTATCCTATATATTATTTCATCTTTTTGCATATCAGTTTTAAAATATTTATCGGCATTATATTCAAAAAATTCCCATAATACACCAATAGTCATAGAAAAACAAAAACCAACAATTGCAACAAAAAATGGCGATAAATTTAAATGTAAAACTTTACTTCTATTTAAAATATCAATTAATGAAAAACCTATCGCAGCACATAAAAACCCATTTATAGTATGAAGTATAGTATCCCAATTAGCAAAAACATTATAAAAATTATTTATTTCTCCCAAAATTTCTGCTGAAAAAATAAATAATAAAATTACAATTTCTAAAACCTCTGGCATTTCAATTTTAAATTTAGATTCTATAAAACTTGGTAATAAAAATAAAATTAAAGTTAAAACACACAAAAATACATTTTCAAAATTTCTATGAATTAATTGTAAAATCAAAGTTGCAATAACAAGTAATCTTAATAAAACATATATTGCAAAAGTTTTTTTATGAGTCTTAATTTGATTTTTTAAAATATTAATTAACTTTTCTTCTTTAGCCTTCTTTTTCATCTTAAACCACCTATAATAAGTATATCAAACGAAAAATAAATTACAATAAAAACTGCATTAAATATATTTATATTTTTTAGAAAAAGCAATGGTAGGAATAATAACAAAAGAAAATAAAAGAGTCAATATACCACTTCTTCCAAAACTTTTTCCTAAGAAAAACAAAAAGAAAGGTGGATATAAAATTACACAAATAGTTAATAGTCTAACAAAAATAAAATAAAATAATGCAACATTTAGATAAAAAGACAATAATGATAAGAAAAATAATACGATAGGAATGAGACTAAGAGAACCATTTTTAAATGCTAATTTACACAATAACCATGAATTTACAAAAGGAATAAAAATACACCACCAAGGAAGATAAGCCCTTTTTAATAAAAACTGCAAACAAATAAAATAAAATTCTAATATTACACTAAAAATAATACTAAAAATTAAATTTAAATTACTTCTCTTCATAAATAAAAATACCAAAAAAGCAAAAGAAATAATATTTAGAAAAACAAACAATATAATTTCAATGGTATTTTTTTTAAGAACATTATTAGAAGGTAAATCATTAACATTTTGTGATATATTTTGAATATACATTGAATTTATACAACCACATTTAGGACAATTAGTATAAAAATTTTCATATTCATTATTACATTTAGTACATTTCATATAAACTACCACCATCTAAAGTATAACATAAAGAAATTAATTTTTATAAATTACATTTTTATATGGCAATTTATTTACAAAAAAAAAAACTGAATTAACAGTTTTATATTCAAATGGTCGAGAAGACAGGATTTGAACCTGCAACCCCTTGGTCCCAAACCAAGTGCACTACCAAATTGTGCTACTTCTCGATTCTAAAAATGGTACGCCCAAAGGGATTCGAACCCCCAACCTCTAGATCCGTAGTCTAGCGCTCTATCCAGTTGAGCTATGGGCGCAAATTCCCAATGCACTATAATTATATTACACAAAATTAGAAAATGCAACAAATTTCAATAAAAAAGCAATATAACTTCGTACATTAAAGAATCATTTTACCTAAACACCTAAAACAACATGTTTCTTTTTCAATATATATTTTCTTAACCAATCTACAGGAAAAACACTTAAAGCTATAACAAAAACTAAAACAAATTCACTTAAATTTAAACCAAAAGTTCTAAAAACTTCACCACCATAATAAATTATATATAATTGAGCCACAAATATAAAACTAAATATTAAAACAAAAACTTTATTTTTATTTAAATTAGCAAATGTATTTATTCTTGAAGTTCTAGCATTAAAGGCATTGAATATTCCCATAAAAATAAACATAGCGAAATATGCAGTCATTAAATATCGATTATTATCATCACTTCTAACAAAAGATTTAACTATTGGCAATTTTAAAAATAACATACAAACAATAGCACAATATAATCCTGTCCAAATTATTTGACTATACATATATTTATTAATAATTTTTGTATTCTTCTTTTTAGGAGGTTCATCCATATATTCTAAAAGTGGTGGTTCAAAGGAAAAAGCTATTCCTGAAAAAGTATCCATAATCATATTAAGCCATAGCATTTGAACAATAGTAATCGGAGTAGATATACCCACTAACGAACCTACAATTGAAAGTACTAAAGCACACATATTAACCGTTAATTGATAAATGATAAATTTTCTAATACTTTTAAAAATAGTTCTGCCATACAAAATAGCTTTACTAATAGATAAAATATTATTATCTAATATTACAATATCAGCTGCTTCTTTAGCAACTTCCGTACCACTTCCCATAGCAAAACCAACATCCGCTTTTTTTAAGGCTGGAGCATCATTTACTCCATCACCAGTCATACCAACAACCAACCCCATATTTTTTACAATACTAACTAACCTACTTTTATCTTGTGGTAATGCTCTAGCAATAACAGCAATACTATTTAAGTTCTTTTCTATATCGATATCAGACATTTTATTTAATTCATCACTACTTATAACTTTATTTGTTTTAACTGTTAATAATCCTACTTCTTTAGCAATACTTCTAGCAGTATCAACGGCATCTCCAGTTATCATAATTGGATGTATTCCTGCATTTTTAATTAATTTTATACCTTCGTAGGCTTCACTTCTTAATTCATCTTTTATATTTACAAAACCAATAAAAGTTAAATTATTTAAATCCTTACCATAAGCAAATGTTAGTACTCTACCTGCTTTTTTAGTATAAAAATCTATTTTTGTTTTTATTAAAAATTTATTATTCAAATTAATACTAGTACCATCACTTTTTAAAATTTTATTACATTTTGGTAAAATTATTTCACTAGCACCCTTAATATAATAATATCCATCATTTAACAAAACACTACTATATTTTTTAGCACTATCAAATGGCTCTTTACTTAAAACTGCATTTTTTATACTACCATCATATTTAATAAAATTTAATAATGCTCTATCAGTTGAATTTCCTCCAATTACACAATCTTCACCATAGCTACTAGCATTATTATAAAAAAATGAATTATAAAATATTTTATAAAAAGAATATTTTTTTATTTCATCAACATTTTTAAAAACTTTTCCATCACCACTTAAAAACTCTGTTACTTTTAATACGCCTTTAGTTAAAGTTCCTGTTTTATCAGTTAATAATACATTTAAACTTCCTGCAGTTTCTATACCAACTAACTTTCTAACTAATACTTTATCTTTCAACATTCTTTTCATATTACTAGATAAAACTAAAGTAATCATCATAGGAAGACCTTCCGGAACCGCTACAACAATAATAGTTACTGAAAGAGTAAGAGCATACAGCAAATATTTAAACATAGTAGGAAAATCACTAATAGTTGCTAAAATTAAATCAACATCAAAATTATTCTCAATTACAATACTTGAAAATAAATATGCAAAACTTGCTAAAAAAGCTCCAACGTAACCTATTTTACTTATAATTTTAGCTAAATCTCTAAGTTTAATTTTTAATGGGCTTTCGGGAATTTCTTCTTGTAACTCTTGAGATATTTTTCCAATAATTGTTTTATCACCAACTAAAGTTACTTTCATTTCTCCTTCACCATTATAAACTATAGAACCTCTATAAACTTTATTTTTATCAATAATATTTACACCATTACAACTTTCTTTCTTTGCTTCTTTAGTTTCTCCATTTAATAAAGATTCATCTAAACTTAGATTTCCTTTAATTAAATAACCATCTGCTGGGACTTTATCACCACTACTTAAAACAACTACATCACCAACCACAACTTCATTTAAAGGGATTTCCATTATTTTATTATTTCTTATTACTTTAATCATTGTTTTAATAGATTCTTGTTGTAATTTATTAAATGCTTGTTCAGAACCATATTCTGAAATAGTAGAAATAAATGATGCTAAAAGTATAGCTATTAATATTCCTATAGTTTCATACCAATCAAAATTACGAAATAAAACAACTACTTTTATTGCTAAAGCAATTAACAAAATTTTAATTATTGGGTCTCCTAAAGATTCTAATAATAACTTCAAAAATGTATTTTTCTTTACTTTTGTTATTTCATTTGTTCCATTTAATGCTCTACTTTTGATTACTTCATTATCATTAAGTCCCATATGCTTGTCCTCCCACAACAAATATATGTTTAAATGATAAAAAAATACTAAAATAAACTTATAAAAAATAAAAATCCAAAAAAAGAAAAAGGACATTAAAAAAATTAAAATTTAATACTGACCTTTTATCTTAACATATCAAAATAGAATAATTAATAATTCTTTAAATAACTAAAATTTTAATGTTTTAAAAATGTTTCTAAATCAAAACTATAACAATTAACTTTTTGATTATCAATTATTATATATAAGTTATTTTCTTCTATTTCATATTTTAAATTATTTATAGGGACACTAAAAAGTATATATAATTCAGGTAATGAGTGCGTACCTGTACCCCAAACAGGATTTTTCTTATTAATATCATAAAATACTAATAAATTTTTTTCAGTTAATATAAAATTTGTTTGATAATAACTATTATTAATTTTTATATTTACATTCACAGCTTCTTTCATTATCGATTCATTATTCTTTTTAAAATCATAATTATACATTTTAACCTTCCTTTATTTTTATTATATATTGTATTTATTTATAAGTAAACAAAATTATATATAAATTTGATTTTTGTCAAGACATAGTGACCAAAATAAGCAAAACAAAATTATCGTCTATATGGCGATTTTTTGAATTTAT
>CALVSK010000003.1 GCA_944359015.1 uncultured Bacilli bacterium | reverse complement strand
ACAAATCTAGCTAATAGTGCAGCAGATAATAGTTATAGATATGCTGGAGCAAATCCAAATAACTATGTATGCTTTGGAAGCGATGCAGCAACATGTCCAGAAGATAATTTATATAGAATAATTGGAGTATTTGACAATGAGATAAAACTAATTAAATCAACAATTTATGGAAGTTATGAGTGGGATAGTGGAAATGATAATTCATGGAGTACATCAGATATAAAAACAACATTAAATACCACATATTACAATACATTAAGTGCTACATGGCAAAACAAAATAGCAACACATACCTGGAAAGTTGGAGGAATGGCTTGGAGTACAACGAATACAGCAAAACAATACTATGATACAGAAGTAGGAAGTTCATCAAGTAGTACAACAGACATTATGAAAATAGGATTAATGTATGTAAGTGATTATGGATTTGCAGTAAGTCCAGACTATTGGACAACAGCATTATATAGTTATAGTAATTCAACCTTAAGAAGTACAAATTGGTTATATTTAGGTTCTCATGAATGGACTATTTCTCCGATTTCGTCGTACAGTACTTTCGTGTTTCTTCTGAACTATGACGGCACCTTGAACAACGACTACGCGAGCAATGGCTATTCGGCCAGGCCAGTCTTTTATCTAAACTCTAATGTCACATATGTTAGTGGAGATGGAATAGAGAGTAATCCGTATAGAATAAGTTAGAAGGAGAAACAAAAGCCCTCGCCGCATCTAAAACGGCGAGGGTCCGCGAGTTATCAACATAAAATTATATTAACAAAAATAAATAGTAAGGAAAGTGATTATGGAAAAAATAAATCGTATATTATGGGGAATAGTATTTATAACTTTAGGAGTAATAGTAGCTTTAAATACTTTAGATATTATAAATTTTAATATCTTCTTTAATGGTTGGTGGACACTTTTAATAATTATTCCATGTTTTATTGGTTTATTTGATGAAACTAATAAAAGTAAAATTGAGAATATATTTGGGATGATAATAGGGTTGTTATTATTATTAATTTGTCAAAACATTATTGATATAACTACTATATTCAAATTATTCGTTCCAGGAGTATTTGTATTTATTGGAATATATTTAATAATTGGAAATGTATTTGCTAATAAAAAGTATGAAAAAATAAAAGAAAAAGTTGGAAAGAAAGATTGTGAAGTAATATGTGCAACTTTTGCAGAACAATATGTAAATAAGGAAAATGATAAGGTTTCTAATGCTAAAGTAGAAGCCATATTTGGGGGAGTAGTGCTTGATTTAACAAATGCTACATTAAAAGAAGAAACGTATATAAATGCTAGTGCTATATTTGGTAGTGTTGATATAATTGTTCCTAAAAATGTTATAGTAAAAGTAAAATCTACTCCAATTTTTGGTGGTGTTACCAATAAGAGTAAAACTAAAGATGGTAAGAAAACTATTTATATTGATGCTTTAGCTTTGTTTGGAGGCATTGAAATTAAATGACATCTGGACAAAAAGTAATAAAAGTTATAGCCATCTGTCTAGCGGCATTAATAATAGGTATAATAATAAATGCTTTACTATCATTAGTAGGTTTATTTAGTACATCTAATAATTTACAAGATTATGTTAAGAGTTTTAATAACATAAATAATGTAGAAATAGATTTGAATGTAACTAATTTAGAAATAGTTAGTGGTGTTCAATTTAAGGTTGAAGCACATAATGTTACTAAAAGTTTTGAAGTAGTGGAAAAAAATAATACCTTATATATTAAAGAAAAAAATGGTTGGTTTTTAAATAACTATGTAAAAAATAATGATAGTAAAGTAATAGTTTATATTCCTCAAGAAATAAATGAGTTAAAAATTGACGCTAATACAGGTAATAATACTATAAAGGACATAAAAGCTAATAAGTTAGAATTAGACTTAGGAATAGGGTTAGTTAATATTAATAATTCAGAATTTAAAGAAAGTGAAATTGATGGAGGTACTGGAGAAATTGAGATAAATAATACAGTTTTAAATAATTTGGATTTAGATACTGGAATTGGTGAAGTCAATATAAGAGCTCAAATAACTGGAAAATCAAAAATTGATACTGGTATAGGCAAAACAAATTTGACGTTGATGGGTAACAAAGATGATTATCAATTTACAATTGATAAAGGCATTGGTGAACTAAAAATAGATAACGAAAAAATTTCAAGTGGCAAGTATGGTAATGGTCAAAATCTAATAGATTTTGAAATTGGTATTGGGGCAGTAAATATAAATTTTGAATAGTTATTCAATAAAAATGAATAATTATTTTTTTTGCAAATTTTCTAATTCTTTTTGTATTTTTTCTACAGCATTAAGTAAAAAATCTACTTCATCTCTTTGGGTTTGATTACTTTTATTATTTTCATTGTCAGTAAAAGGTCCCCCATAACCATTTTTGCTTTTTTTAGAATTTATATTTAAGTTGTTATTTTCAAGTCTTGCTTCAATTAATTGTTGTTGAGCAGCATGGGTAAGAATGTATTGGCCTACTAAAATAAGCCAGTTACCTATGGAATTTTGCTCATTTGCATTATAATCTCCAACGCAAGCAAAGCCAACAGTTACTGCCAACATAGAAAAAAGATGAGGATTAGTACTGGGTGGAAAATTTGTATTGTGTTGGTTTCGATTCATAATAAAACCTCTATATAAATTTTATTAAAAAACTTTACAAAATAATATTTTTATAGTAAAATATCGCTTTGTTTGGGGTGATTAAAGTGAATAATAGTGAAATATTTAAAAAAATTTGTGAAAGATTAAATAAATTGGGGGTTAAAAAAACTAGTATAATTGGGTTAGCATTAATAATAATGCTTACAAATTGTGGCTCAGTAAAAAAACAAATTAAAAGTGTTTCAAGCGAAAACAAAAAATATAGTTTAGAACAAATGCAAGAAAGAATTCTAAGATTAGCTACATCATATTCATTTTTAGAAGAAGCTATGAAAGAAGCTGAAGAAAAAGAATCAAAAGAATTAACAAATGATGATAAAATAGCCATAATATTAGAACAAGACGGTTTAACACTAGAACAATTTGATGAAATTGTTGCAACAGTTTATGGAGAGGCAGCAGCAAATAGTTATGAAGATGCTTATGCTGTTATAAATACTTTTTATAATAGAACTTTAAGTAAAAAATGGGTTTATGAAGTGTTAAAAGTAACTGGTGAAGATAATGGAAATAATATTTATCAACAAATAACATTAGTAAACCAATCATCAGTATATACAAGTGGATTATATAAAAAATATTTAGGAATAAAAGAAGGTCCAATATACCAAGCAGTAATAGATTTTTTATATAGTTTGGAATCTATGCATGATTATTTAAGTTTTTATGCTAGTTTTGGTGATATTTCAAATAGTGAACAATTTGTTGAAAAGGGCAATTTATATTATTCTGAGTTAGAAGAAAGTGATAGAATTGAAAAGCAAATGACATTAACAAGAGAAAAATAGAAATTTGGGTAATTTGCTTTTTTTTTTAATATATTTTATAATTAAATTGGTGATGCAATAATGCAAATTGAAAAGGTAGAGGAACCAATTATAGCGGTTAGAAGAAGTCAATATCCAGAAGATAAAAAAGCAGAATTTTTGCTTGTTGGAAGAAGTAATGTCGGTAAAAGTAGTTTCATAAATACATTAATTGAAAGAAAAAATTTTGCAAGAACTTCATCAAAACCTGGAAAAACGCAAACGCTAAATTTTTATTTAGTAAATGATTTATTTTATTTAGTTGATGTACCAGGTTATGGATATGCAAATGTTAGTAAAGATAAACAAAAAAAGTTTGGTTTAATGATTGAAGAATATTTAAAAAGTAGAAGTAATTTAAAACATGTTTTTTTGTTAATCGATTATCGTCATAAACCAACAGAAGATGATGTATTAATGTATGAATTTTTAAAATATTATAATATCGATATAACAATAGTAGCTACAAAATATGATAAAATTACTAAAAATAATCGGATAAAACAAGATAAATTAATTGTTGATACATTAAAGTTAAGTGAAGATGATAATTTAGTAACTTTTTCAACAATTACTAAAAAGGGTAGAAGTGAAATATTGGAAATATTAGAATCAAAATTATAAGGAGAATAACATGAATAAAAAGGGATTTACTTTAGTGGAGCTTTTAGGAGTTATTACAATATTAGCAATAGTGGTAACAATATCATTTTCAAGTTATATGGCAATAAAAAATAATTCATTAAAAAATATTTTAAAAACTAAAATAGAACAAATAGAACATTCTGCAATAATATATGGACAAGAAAATCCAAATGAAATAAATAATACTAATTGTGATGAGATAGTTACAACTAATAAAGAAGGAGAAGAAACAAGATTTAAACCAGAGTATTGTAAAGATATAACTGTAGAAGTGTTAATCGAAGGTAGTTTTATTGAAAGTAAGTATTTAGACGATGGTAGTGGCGAATATGACTTAATAAATGATGTAACAGGAAAAAGTATGAAACAAGATATAGTTACAATTTATAGGAAAAATAATCAAATATATTCTATAATGAAGGATATAAAAAGTAACAATTAGGGGGATTTATGCAAACAATATGTTTAATAGGAAAACCTAATGTAGGAAAAAGTAGTATATTTAATAGATTAATTAGAGAAAAAAAAGCAATAATCTTAGATACTCCTGGTATAACTAGAGATAGATTATATGGAAAAGTTAAATATAAAGGAAAAAGTTTTCATTTAATCGATACTGGGGGCATAAGTTTAGAAAATAGTCAATTTGATCATGAAATAATTATGCAAGCTCAATTGGCGATTGATGAGGCGGACATAATTCTTTTTGTGGTTGATGGTTTAAATGAATTGAATTCTACTGATAATCATATAAAAAATATGTTACATAAAAGTAATAAAAAAGTTATAGTGGTTGTAAATAAATTAGATAATGAAAAAAGAAAAGAAAATATATATAATTATTATGAATTGGGCTTTCCAGTAGTAATTGGGGTAAGTGCTGAACATAATTTAGGGTTTGAAGAGTTATTAAATGAAATAACTAAGGATATTAAAGAAGAAGAAATAGTTGAAGATAATAGTTTGAAATTTTGTGTAATAGGTAGACCTAATGTAGGTAAAAGTAGTTTAATAAATGCATTATTAAATGAAAATAGAGTAATTGTAAGTGATATTGCCGGAACAACAAGAGATGCAATTGATACAAAATTTAGATATGAACATCAAGATATTACAGTAATTGATACTGCTGGAATGCGTAAGAAAGGAAGAATATACGAAAATATTGAAAAGTATAGTTTGATTAGAAGTTTAAAGGCTATAGATAGAAGTGATGTTTGTGTACTAGTAATTGATGCAAGTATGGGAATAATAGAACATGATAAACATATAGCATCTTATGCAATTGATGCTGGTAAGGGAATAGTAATTGCTGTAAATAAATGGGATACTATAAATAATCCTGATAAAGAAATAAGTAAGTGGAAGGAATTAATAAAAAGTGAATTTCAATTTATTCCTTATGCTAATGTAGTATTTTTAAGCGCTATGACTAAAAAAAGAATGAATACTCTGATGCCTGAGGTAATAAATGCTTATGAAAATAATAAAAAAGAAATAAAAACATCATTATTAAATAATATAATTATGGAAGCAGTAAGTATCCATGAGCCGCCATCATATAAAGGTAAAAGACTTAAAATTTATTTTGTAAGTCAAACAGGGAATAAACCACCAAAAATTACTATGCAAGTAAATAATAAAGGGTTAGTGCATTTTAGTTATGAAAGATATTTAGAAAATCAAATAAGAAATAATATTGATTTAACTGGAACACCAATTATATTACAATTTAAAAATAAAGGAGAATAAATAAACAACCTATGCAAAATAATGCATATATTATTTTAGAGGTGTTTATGAAATTTGGGGATGATTTTTTTAAAAAAGTTGAGAAAAAAACTAAGGTAGATAAAGATACTATAATTTCTTTAGCTCAAAAATTACAAAATGGAAATATGAAAGATGAAAATACTTTAAGAGAAGTAATAGATACATTAAGTAAAATAACTGGTAAAAAAGTAAGTAAAGAACAAAGTGATAAAATTATTGATAAAATAGTATCTGATAAAGTACCGAAGAATGTAGAAAAAATGTTTTAGATAAGTTGACAAAATAAATAAAAATATGTTACAATACACTCTTCATTAAGGGGAGAGTGTTATGAAAAAGATTGAAGAACAAAGACATTTTTTGGCATTAATGGCTAGACCTGGTGATTTTATATTTATAGATATTAGCAAATTAGAAATTGCAAATGGTTTTAATCCAAATTCAATAATGGAAATAGATACATTTACAATGTATTTTACTGAAGAGGAAATAATAATGGCAATAAAGAATGCCAATTTAGCAGATGTTAAATATCTTAATGGTAAATTAGTAATCCAAGATAATCAAAAACATAATCCATTACCTGTATTAACTAAAGATTTATATAATGGATTTAGATTAGATGTATTTTTAAGAGAATATATAAGTGATAAAATAACTTTAAATAAAATATCAAATAAGTTTAGGTCAATGGTTAAAGATATAGATGAACAAAAGAATTTTAGTAATTTGTTACGGAATAAAGATATAAATAAAATAATGGAAACTATATTTTCTTTGCCATACTTAATTCAAAGAAGATTGATTATTTATATAATAGAAATAGATGAAGAAAAAAGAAATGAAAATAAAGAAAAAGAATTAATTAGAGATAGAGAAAAAGCAGCATAAGTTGCTTTTTTTGTCAAAAAATGAAAAAAATAATTAAAAAAAATTAAAATGTATTATAATATTAAATGAAGGTGGTTAAATGTTTAGAAATAAAAATAAGTTAGATATAGATGGATTAAATGAAGTAATATATTTAGGTAAAAATATTTTAAAAGTATTATTTATAGCATTAATAGTAAGTATTATTTTAATTGCAGTTGTATTATTAAGAGAAGTAGGTATATTTAAAATTTTAGGTAGAATTTTAAATGTTTTATCTCCTTTGTTTATAGGTTTTGTGGTTGCATGGTTATTTGCTCCATTAGTTGATAGATTAACTAAAAAAGGTTTACCAAGGATATTAGCCTCAATTATAGTTTATATAATATTTATTTTGTTTTTAGTATTATTTTTTAGAATATTTATTCCAGTAATATATAATGAGTTTAATGAATTAATTAAAACGATTCCGGGGATAATGAGTGATTTAACAGATTTTGTTAATAAGATTTTTTCTAAAATTGATGTTGAAGGAATTGATGTAAATGGAATAAAAAATAGTATATTAACAGCTATAACTGATTATGGTAATAATATTACATCGAATATGCCAACTACAGCAATGGATTTAATAAGTAAGTTGTTTAGTGGTTTAGGTAGTATTTTCTTTGGCTTAATTATAGGCTTATATATGCTATTTGATTTTAATAATGTTACAACTTTATTTTTAAAATTAATACCTAAAAAAAATCAAATGGAAATAGGAAACTTATTAGATGATATAGGAAAAGAAGTTAGAAAATGTGTTAATGGTACTTTGTTAGTTGCTTGTATGGTATTTGTTTGTGATACTGTAGGTTTTTCAATTATCGGTTTGAAGTCGGCATTACTATTTGGTTTATTTTGTGGAATAACAGATTTAATTCCTTATATAGGTCCATATATAGGTACTGCTATAGCAACAGTAGTTGGTTTAACACAAAGTCCATTAATTGGTATTGGGGTGTTAATTATTGCAATAATCGTACAACTTGTAGAAAGTTATATATTACAACCAGTGGTTATGAGTAGAGCAACAAAACTTCATCCAGTTACAATAATTTGTGGGTTATTGATATTTGGTCATTTCTTTGGAATTATTGGAATGATTTTAGCAACACCAATAATGTCGATATTTAAAGTTATATGGCAATTTGGTGTCAAAAAAGCTAAAAATTATAAAGATTATAGACAACAATTGGTTGAAGAATAAAAAATATTATGGTATATTAGATTTGTAATTGTTTTAAGAAAAGAATTTGATTATGAATACTTAATAGAGAATTAGTGGTTGGTGGAAACTAATAAGAATAATAATTAATGCTACTTTTCTAGATTAATCGTTAATCGCGTTAAGATAAAAAAGATAAAAAAAGGATGGTACCGTGCAAATGCACTCCTTGGTAGCATTCTTTTTATTTTTTAGGAGGAAGAAATGAAAATATTTATAGTTGGTGGAAAAAGTGGTAGTGGTAAAGGCGAAGTAGCCAAAATGATTGAAGAATTTTATATTTATAAATTAAAAAAATGTGTGGTAACAGAATATAGTAAGTATTTAAAATTATTTGCTAAAGAATTAACTGATTGGGATGGCATAAGTCAAAATAAACCAAGAGATTTCTTGCAAGAGTTTGGTAGTAAAATTAGAGAATATGATAAATATTTTTTTACTAAAAGAATGATTGAAGATATAAACATTTATGAAATTGCGGGAGTAGATGTTTTAATAATAGCGGATGCTAGAATGCCAGAAGAGTTTGAAAAATTAAAAGAAAACTATGATGAAGTTTATAGTTTGTTGGTAGTAAATCAATTTGCTCAAAGTAAATTAACTATAAAACAACAAGCCCATATAACAGAAACTGCGTTAGAAAATTATAACGAATTTGACTATACTTTTGCAAATGATAATTTGCAAGTATTAAAAGATAAAGTATTTAAGTATTTGGAGATGGTAGAAAATGAAACAGTTAACTAGTAAAGAATTAAGGGAATTTTATTTTGATTTTTTTAAAAAACATAATCATGCTTTGATTCCATCAGCATCAATAGTTCCTGAAAATGACCCAACAGTGTTATTTACTACTGCAGGTATGCATCCTTTAGTACCTTATTTATTAGGAGAAAAACATCCAGAAGGAAAAAGATTATGTGATGTTCAAAAATGTATTAGGACTAGTGATATTGATGAAGTGGGTGATGCATCACATTTAACTTTTTTTGAAATGTTAGGTAATTGGTCTTTGGGAGATTATTTTAAAGAAGAAGCAATCAATTTGAGTTATGAATTTTTAACAAGTCCAGAGTACTTAAATATTCCTAAAGAAAAATTGTATTTTACCTGCTTTGGTGGCGATGAAACTGCTCCAAAGGATGAAGAATCATATAAAATATGGCAAAGTTTAGGAGTAGATGAAAGCCATTTGTTTTATTTGCCAAAGAAAAATAATTTTTGGATTTTAGGTAGTGGGATTGGTCCATGTGGTCCTGATACAGAAATGTTTTATGATACTGGTAAAGAAAAGTGTTGTGAAGAATGTAATCCTGCATGTGATTGTGGTAAATATTTAGAAATTTGGAATGATGTTTTTATGGAATATTATTGTGATGAAGCAGGTAATTTAACTAAATTGAAACAACAAAACGTTGATACTGGTATGGGACTTGAAAGAACTATTACAGTTTTAAATGGCTATGAATCCGTTTATGATACAGATATATTTTGTAATTTAAAAAATAAATTAGAAGAATTAAGTGGTTTAAAATATATAGATAATAAAAAAAGTTTTAGAATAATTATGGATCATATGAGAACTTCAACATTTATTTTGGGAGATGACCATCAAATTGTACCTTCAAATATTGGAGCGGGATATGTTTTAAGAAGATTAATAAGAAGAGCAATTAGACATTTAAGAAAAATTGGGTTGTCTGAAAATAATTTAGTTGATTTAGCAAATGTAATAATTAACGATTATAAAAATGTTTATCATGAACTTGAAAAAAATCAAGACTTTATAAAAACTGAATTAGAAAAAGAAGGAATTAAATTTGGTAAAACAATAAAAGATGGTGAAAAGTTATTTTATAAAGTCATTAAACATTTAGATAGTAATGTAATAAGTGGTGAAGATGCTTTTAAATTGTTTGATACTTTTGGTTTTCCTCTAGAAATGACTGAAGAACTTGCTAAAGAAAATAATTTGATAGTTGATGTTAAAGGTTTTGAAGAAAAATTTAAGGAACATCAAGAAAAATCACGTACTATTGATGCTGGTTCGTTCAAAGGCGGTTTAGCAGATAATTCAATAGAATCTACAAAATATCATACACTTGCTCATATATTATTGGCAAGTTTACAAAAAATGTATGGGGAAAATATAATTCAAAAGGGTTGTAATATAACTCCAGAAAGAATTAGATTTGATTTTAATTTGGACCATAAAATGAGTGAGGAAGAAAAACTTGAATTAACTAATATGGTAAATGCAGTAATAGAAAAAAATATTCCAGTTGTAATGGAAGAAATGTCTTATGAAGATGCCAAAAAGAATAATGCCCATGGGACATTTGAAGATAAATATGGTAGTATTGTAAAAGTATATTCTATTGGCGATTATTCAAAAGAAATATGCGGAGGACCACATGTAAAAAATACTAATGAACTCGGTAAGTTTAAAATTGTTAAAGAAGAATCATCAGCAGCTGGAGTAAGAAGAATTAAAGGAGTACTAGAAAAATAAAATTTAGTACTTTTTTATTTGACAACCTTAAAAATGCTCTATATAATAAAAATGTAGACAATGAGTCTAAAAATAGGGAGGATTAAATGGCAAATTTTTCACAAGTTTACGATGAAGTCGTAAATAAAACAAAAAATGGAACAGAAGTTCCAATTGTGAATAAAAATGGGGTTGATGTCCACAAACTTACTATTTTTGAAGATATAGTTTTAAGGAACTTGGATAATTTAGAAACTACTGCTTTAGAAATTGTAGGTAGTGATTCTAAAATGACTTATTTAGAGTTTTTTAAGGAAGTGGAAAAATATATTAGTGCTTTTAAAAATATGGGATTAAAAGAACACGATGTAGTAAGTCTTTGCCTGCCAGTAGGCTTTGAATTTATATGTGCCTATTATGCACTTACAACGCTTGGAATAACAGTAAATGCCTTAAATGTTATGTTTTTGCTTAATGAAGGTATTGAACCATATGTATCAAAAAGAAATTCTAATACATTAATATGTGATGAAAACTATTTGAAAATATTATTTGCTCATAATGCTTTTAATGATACGAATTTAAAAACGCTAATAGTTTCAGGTGATGCAACATATACTCACCATAAAGATAGTGATAAATTTATTAAGCCTGCAGGATTAATAAATACAGAAATTATATCATTTGATGAATTTTTGAAAAATGCTAAAGAAAACGAAAAAATAACACCAGTAGGTTATAATGAAGAAAGAATATCAACACTAAATTATACTAGCGGGACAACAGGTAGACCAAAATGTATGGGGCATTCTGATTTAGCACCACTATTTTTAGTAGCAGCACATGACACAATAAAAAGAGATGAAAACAGAAAAGATAGGACGTTGGTAACTATCCCATTGCAACATCCGACAGGACTATTTTATTCAATGGTTTTTCAGATGGCTCAGGGAAAAACTTTAGTACTTGAACCAAGGTATGATAAAAAATTGTTTTCACAAGATATTAAACAATATGAAATTAACCACGCTGTACAAGCTAAGCCTTTTTATGCTCAACTTATTCAAGATAAATCAGATGGCAGGTTAAAACCAGGAGATTTTGAACTATTTAAAAATGCTTATAGTGGGGGAGAGGGTATACCGTTATCTGTATGTAAAGAAATAAATGATACATTAGCTTTTGCTGGTAGTCCAAATCCATTTTTATATTTAGGTTATGGGCGTAGCGAAGAGGGTTCATTAACTATAACTCCTTATAATTTAGAAGGAAGAATTAATACTAATGGTGTCCCATTACCGGGAATAAAAGCTAAGATAGTAGAAGCTGGAACTTTAAAAGATATTCCACAAACTCCAGGAGTACAAGGAGAAATATTAGTAAGTAGTCCTGTACAACCAATAAATCATAGTTATTTAGATGATTATAATAAGGAAGGTAAAAGTGATGAATCTATCGTAGATAGTGAAGGAATAAGATGGGCAAGAGCAAAAGATATTGCAACATTAATAGAATTACCAGATAAAACATTATCAATAATGGTTTTAGGTCGAGCAAAAGACTCTGCTGTAAAAGATGGTAAAGTTTATTATTTATTTAATTTAAAGGAACAAATAAATGCACTTCCAGAAGTTCAAGAATGTGAGGTTCTATCAATACCTAACAATGGAAATGATTACATTACAGTCCATATAGTTTTAAAAGAATATGCAAAAGAACAAAAGGAAGAAGTTATTAGAAAAATTTATGAATTAGCAAACGAGGTTGATGCTATTAAATATTATGATGTATTTGGTATAAATGCAACAAGTGGAAAATGTGATAGAGAAGCAATGGAAGAGGATTTAACTGATTATTATTTAGCAAGTTCTGAAGATATAAATAAAGTAGACTTTGTAAGAGAAAATGGAACAGTTTTAAAAAGGATTAGAAAAACCAATTAATGGTTTTTTTATTTGATTTATTTACAATTAATCTGTTATATGCTATTCTTATAATAGAAGGTGATAAAATGATTATAGGTATGTCATTCATTATATGCACACTTATATTTACAGTGATGATATCTATAAATTATTTTGCCAAAAAACATGTTAATACAATTGAAACAAAGTTATATAATTATATTCTTGTTTTTTCTTTAATTAATTTAGTTACTGAATTTATGTTATGCACTAATATTTTATTAAAAATAGGATTATTATCGTTTTATAATTTGCTTATAAATAAATTTTTTTTAGTAGTCTTATTTACTTGGTTTTCTTTATTTACCATTTATATAGTAAGTGTATCTAATTTTTTAAAAGCCACTAAACGTAATTATGTGATGTTTATTATTTACTATTTTATAATGATAATTTTGTTGACATTTCTTCCCTTAGAATTAGTAAATGAAAATGGTGTTGCATATTCAACTGGGTTGCCAACTTATGTTTTATATGGTGTATGTGTTATTTATTCATTACTTTGGTTATTTATAATTTTGAAAAATAAAAAAAAGCTTGGTAAAAAAATAATTCCATTTATTTCATATATAATGTGTTTTGTATTAATGTTAATTGCAAGGATTATTATACCAGGTCTCTTATTAAATTCTTTTTCTTCGGCATTTGCTACAATATTAATGTATTTTACTATTGAAAATCCTGATATAAAAATGATAGAACAATTAAATATAGCACGTGATACTGCTGAAAAAGCTAATGAAGCAAAAACTGAATTTTTGTCAAATATGTCTCATGAAATAAGGACACCATTAAATGCTATAGTAGGTTTTAGTAATCTGTTATTGGAAGATAAAAACTTAGATATAAAAGCAAAAGAAAATGTAAAAGATATAGTTTTGGCATCCGATAATTTGTTAGAAATTGTAAATGGAATATTGGATATATCAAAAATAGAAGCAAATAAATTAGAAATAGTAAATACTGAGTACGAATTTTCAAAATTAGTAAATGAATTAATAGTTTTAAGTAAAGGAAGATTAGGTGAAAAACCAATCGAGTTTAAAACAAATATTGATTTATCTATTCCTCCAGTTTTATATGGAGATGTCCAAAGAATAAAACAAATATGTGTAAATATATTAACTAATGCTATTAAATATACTAAAGAAGGTTCAATTGAATTTAGTATTAGTTCAATAATTAAAAATAATGTTTGTAGACTTATAATTTCAGTAGAAGATACTGGCATAGGTATAAAAAAAGAAAATATTGATAAATTGTTTAATAAATTTGAGAGAATTGATTTAGAAGAAAATATAACTATTGAAGGAACAGGATTAGGATTAGCAATAACTAAGAAATTAGTAGATTTAATGAATGGAAAAATAGTAGTTCAAAGTGTATTCGGTAAAGGTTCTAAATTTACTGTTAGTATAGATCAAAGAATAGTAAAAAATCCTACAATAAAATTAGATGAAACAAGAAATTTAGAACAAGTAGTAGAAGCAATAAATAAAAAAGTTTTAATCGTTGATGATAATGCAATTAATTTGAAAGTAGCAGAAAAATTGTTAGAAAAATATGAGATTAATTGTGATTGTGTAAAAAGCGGTTTTGAATGTATCGATAAGATTAAGGAAGGAAATAAGTATGACTTAATTTTAATGGATGATATGATGCCTAAAATGAGTGGAACTGAAACCTTGAAAAAATTAAAGAAAGATGATAAATTTAATATGAAGGTAATTGCTTTAACTGCAAATGCTTTAACAGGGATGAGAGAAAAATACTTAAGTGAAGGTTTTGATGATTATTTAGCAAAACCAATTGATAAAGATGAATTAAATAAAATTATAAATAAATATTTAAATAGTGAGTAAGGAGAAAAGAAAATGAGAGATGTAAATATTTTAATTGAAAATGGTGCTAATGTAAAAAAAGCCTTAGAATTATTTGGTGATATGGAAACTTATGACCAAACCCTTGAAGTATTTTTGAATGAAGTTCCTCAAAAAGTACAAAAAATTAAAAATTGTAAAGAAGTTGGAGATATGGCTAATTATGCAATATTAGTTCATTCTTTAAAAAGTGATGCTAGATATTTTGGCTTTGAAAATTTAGGAGAAATTGCTTACCAACATGAACTTGAAAGTAAAGCAAATAATTTATATTTTGTAACAGAACATTTTGATGAATTAATGGAAGAAACTAATAGAGTAATAAATTTAGTAAAAAAATATATGGGTGTAGGCATAGTAAGTGAAGAAGAATATAAGAAGCCTAGTGTTTCTCATGATAAATCAATATTAGTGGTTGATGATTCAAATTTAATAAGAAACTTTATATTGAAAATATTTAAAGATAGTTTTTTAGTAGTTGTTGCTAATGATGGAAAAGAAGCAATGGATATAATAAATGATGAAAGTAAAAATAATAATATCAAAGCAATATTATTAGATTTAAACATGCCAAATGTTAATGGCTTTGAAGTATTAGATCATTTTAAAACAAACGATTTATTTAAAAAGTATCCAGTTTCTATAATTACTGGAGTAGATGATAAAGAATCAATAGAAAAAGCATATAAATATCCAATAGTTGATATATTATTGAAACCATTTAATGAAAGAGATGTTAAAAAAATTGTTGAAAAAACATTAAATAATAATATATAAAATAATCTATATGCAAATCTAAATGATTTGCTTTTTATATGGAGAATAAGGAGAAAAATGAATAGATATAAATTAACAAATAGAGCAAGTATTTTAGGAATTTTAGGAAATGTATTTTTAATGATTATTAAAGGTATTATAGGAATAATTACAAATAGTCAAGCAATGATAGCAGATACTTTTAATAGTGCAAGTGATATTATTTCATCAATTCTTACATTTGTAGGTAATAAAATTGCTAGTAAACCAGCAGATGATGACCATCATTTAGGCCATGGGAAAGCTGAGTATGTATATTCTTTATTAATAAGTCTTTTAATTATTTTATTAGCATTAACTATTTTAAAAGATTTGGTAGTATCTTTGTTTTATCCAAGTAAGTTTAAAGTTAATATTGTGTATTTTATAGTATGTATAGTAACTATATTAACTAAATTTTTATTATATTTATATACTTTATATGTTTATAAAAAGTGCCATAATATTTTGGTATTAGCAAATGCAAAAGACCATAGAAATGATATGCTTATAACTTCTTTTACATTATTATCAGGTGTATTAAATTTTTTAAAAATACCTTTATTTGATTCAATTATTGGGGCTGGTATTTCAGTATTTATCCTAATAACTGGTATTAAGATATTTGTTGAAAGTTATAATGTGTTGATGGATAAAGCAGTAAGTCAAAACGTACAAAATGAAGTTATGAAAATAATTAAACAACATCCTGAAATAAAGAAAACTCAACACTTTAATGTTACACCAGTTGGATATTTATATCAAATCTCTTTAACTATTTTTTTAGATGGAAATTTATCTACTTATGAAAGTCATGAAATAGCTAATAAATTAGAAAAAGAAATAACTAGTTTAGATGATATATATTTAACAATTATTCATGTAAATCCTATTTAAAGTATAAATGTCAAAATAATATAAATATATATTGGTTTTTGTTTAATAATTTGTTAAAATATATTTATAAGGATAGGTGATAAAAATGTTTATTGGTGAAGACCCTGTACATATTAAAACTGAAAGTAGAAGTGATATTGCTCCGCTTGTGTTAATGCCTGGAGACCCTTTAAGAGCAAAATATATTGCGACAAATTTTTTAGAAAATGCAAAATTAGTTACTAGTGTTCGAAATATGCTAGGTTACACTGGCTATTATAAAAATGTATTAGTAACAGTAATGAGTAGTGGTATGGGTATGCCTAGTATGAGCATTTATGCTTTTGAATTATTTCATTTTTACAATGTTCAAAAAATTATTAGAATAGGAACTTGTGGTGCTGTTAGCCCAAAAGCTAAAATAAATGAAATTTTATTGGGAGATAAAATATATTCTGAATCAAATTTTGCATATACCTATAATGATTTTAAAGAACATGTAGTAAGTACAAGTAATAGTTTGAATGAACAAATAGTAAATGTTGCTAAAGAGTTAGGATTTGAAAATAGATTACATAAAGGTATGCTTACAACTATGGATGTTTTTGGCCCTTATATTGATTATGAAAGGGTTTTAAATAGAATTCCTAAAGAATATGAAATTTTAGGTGAAGAAATGGAGGCTTTTGCTCTTACTCATATTGCTAATACGATGAATAGACAGTCAACGACTTTAGCAACTGTTGTAGATTCAAAGTTTTCAAATGTAGTATTAAGTATTGAAGAAAGAGAACAATCTTTAAATGAAATGATAAAATTAGCACTTGAAGCCATAATTAGATAAAAAGGGGAAAATATGAATAATATTGATGAAAAAATATTTAGAGCTTATGATATAAGAGGGAAGTATCCATCGGAAATAAATGAGCAAGCGGCTTATACTATTGGAAGAAGTTATGGTTCATATATTCAAGAAAAATATAACAAAGATACGTGTATAGTATCCCATGATAATAGGTTATCTAGTGAAACGTTAACTCAAAACTTGATGAAAGGTATAATATCTAGTGGTTGTAATATTATAAGTTATCGATTAACAACTACACCGATGAATTATTATGCTAGATATATAAATCAGTTGCCAGGAATAATGGTAACTGCATCGCATAATCCTAAAGATGAAAATGGGTTTAAGTTTTCTTTTGATGGTATGATTAATGCCAGGGGAGAAATGATTGAAGAATTTAAAGAGTATACAAAAAAAGGTGTTTTTAAAAATGGAACTGGAAGAATCACTAATAATAATTTAGTAGATAAATATGTAGAATATTTAAAATATTCTATAAAATACGGCAAAAATAAAAGAAAAATTGTCATCGATTGTGGTAATGGAGCAACCTGTGCAATTATTAGAAAGGTTTTTGATTCCACGTTTTGTACGCCGATTTATATTAATGAAACTTTAGATGGAAATTTTCCTAATCATCATCCTGATCCATCAGATTATGAAAATTTAAAACAGTTACAAGCAATGGTAAAACAAAAGAAAGCTGATTTTGGAGTTGCTTATGATGGTGATGGTGATAGATTAGGTATAGTCATGGATAATGGGGAAATATTGCCAATAGAATATTTTATGATTATGTGTATTAAGGATATGTTTAATAATGTAAATAATAAAACATTTTTATATGATATAAAATGTTCCAAAAGTGTAGAAGATTATATAAAATTATTGGGTGGTACTCCGCTTTGTTATCGAACTGGTGCAAGTTATACGCAATATAAAACTCATACTGATAATATTTCATTTGGTGCAGAATATTCTGGTCATATATATTTTAGAGATAGAGATGCAGATTGTGGAAGTGCAATTTATGCAACTTTAAGATTTTTAGAAATTATGAGTAAAACGAGTGAAAAACTTAGTAAAATAGTAAAGGAATTCCCAGTATATTATTCTACGGCAGAAATAAAAATTCCAAGTGATGATAAAACTAAATTTGAAGTTGTTAAGAAAATAGAAGAATATGCTAAAGAAAAAAATTATCCAATCAATAATATTGATGGGGTAAGAATAACTTATACTAATGGTTGGGCTTTAGTAAGAGCAAGCAATACTGGACCTAATATAACTTTTAGAGCAGAAGCAACTAGTGAAGTAGGTTTAAAGGCTTTAGAAAATATTTATATACCAATGCTTCAAAAACTTAATGTTAAAGAAGAAATATTATAAACTATGTAAAATAAATATTTTGTGTTAAAATATTTATTGAGGAGTATATATGAAAAATAAAATAATTAATTTATGTATAATAATAGTTTTAATAAGTTTGACTATGGTATTTATGAATTATCCATTTAATATAACAAAAAGTAAATTTTGGATAATGATAATGCTTATATTATTTGAAATTATTATAGTTATATTAGTGAGTTGTAAAAAGAAAAAAAAGAAAAAAGTTGATAAAAAGATTTTAGAAAAGCAGAATAATATTTTAATAATAAGTAATACAATTACTTTATTAATAGTTATTTTGGGAATTAGCTACTTAGTAAATATATTTAAAGAAATAAATACAGCAAAAAAAAGTTATCCTAGTGGAATTATGGGAGTTACTGTTGAGTTTGCAGAATTACAAAGACAAATAATAGTTCCTACTTATACAATTAATAATGGTTCTGCTTGGAGTGAATTATATAGGTTTAAAAATCCAAAAGATGAAAAAATTTTGAAAGAAGAGCTGTTGGCGATTTTAAATGATGAGACTTATTACGAAAAAATTGAAACTCAAGAAAAAGGAACTTTTTATTATAATTCGAGTTATGATTATACTATAATAGGTTATGATATTACAAAGGGTTTAATTTTTAATGGGTTTAATTTAGTTTTGTGTGATGGTTATTGTACAGATTAAAAAATTATTGACTTATTAATAAATAATCATTATAATTAAAGCATTAGGAGAAATTTTGAACAAGACAAGTATATTTTTAAAAAATTTAAAGAGAGTTCTAAAATGGTGGAAAAGAATAATAAAATTAAAAATATATATCACTTGGGAATTGAATAACTGAAATATTAGTAAGTTATTTCGTTAATCGCGTTAAGATAAATAAGTAAAATAAGGGATGGTACCGTGCAATAGCACTCCTTTTGGTACTATCCTTTTTTTGTTTAGGAGGAAATGATATGGAAAAATTTAAAAGTTTAAGTAAAAAACCTGTTTGTGAGGTTGAAAAAAGTATTTTAGATAGATGGCTAAAAGATGATATATTGAATAAATGTATTGAAAATAGAGATAGTGCTCCATATTTTGTATTTTTTGATGGACCAGCAACAGCAAATGGCCATCCAGGATTACACCATATGGTATCAAAATTTTTAAAAGATACTTTTTGTAAATATAAAACTATGCAAGGGTATAAGGTAATTAGAAAAGTTGGGTGGGATACTCATGGTTTACCTGTTGAACTTCAAGTTGAAAAAGAATTAGGATTTAATGGTAAAAAAGATATTGAAAGATATGGTATAAAAGAATTTAATCAAAAATGTCGTGAGTCAGTACGGAAAAATGAAGAATCATTTACTGATTTAACTAATAAAATGGGACAATTTATCGATACTAAAAATCCTTACGTAACTTATGATAATAATTATATTGAAACTGAATGGTGGATATTAAAAAAATTTTTTGAAGAAGGACTTTTTTATGAAGGTGCAAAAATATTACCTTATTGTCCTAGATGTGGAACTGGTTTAGCTTCTCATGAGGTTGCTCAAGGATATGAAGAAATTAGTGTAGAAACTGTTATTGTACCAGTTAAAAAGAAAGATGAAGATGTATATTTCTTAGTTTGGACAACAACACCTTGGACTTTAATATCTAATGTTGCTTTATGTGTTAATCCAGATTATGATTATTCTTTAGTGGAATCTAAAGGTATAAAATTTATTTTAGCAACAAGTTTAATATCAAAGGTTTTAGGTGATGATGTAAAAATATTGGATACATTTAAAGGTAAAACATTAGAATATGTAGAATATGAACAATTAATACCAGAACTTAGAGTAGATAGAAAAGGCTTCTTTGTAACTTGTGATAATTATGTTACTGCAGAAGATGGAACGGGAGTTGTTCATATTGCTCCAGCATTTGGGGCAGATGATGCTAGTGTTGGTAAAAAATATAATTTACCTTATTTAAATCCGGTTGGAGAAGATGGAAAATATACTGAAGGCCCTTGGAGAGGGATGTTAGTATTTGATGCGGATAAAGAAGTAATTAATTATTTGAAGGAAAATGATAAATTATTTAAAAAACAAAAAATAAAACATAATTATCCGCATTGTTGGAGATGCCATAGTCCTTTAATTTATTATTCTAAACCAAGTTATTATTTAGAAGTTACTAAACTGAAAGATAAAATTATTGCTAATAATAAAACTGTTAATTGGTATCCATCTTTTGTTGGAGAAAAAAGATTTGGTAATTGGTTAGAAAATTTAAATGATTGGGCAATATCAAGAAGTAGATATTGGGGAACTCCACTTCCTTATTGGATTTGCTCTTGTGGCCATACCGAAATGATTGGCTCAAGAGAAGAATTAATTTCAAAGGCTATCGAAGATATTGATGAAGGTATTGATTTACATCGTCCTTATGTAGATGAAGTCCATTTAAAATGTCCAGAATGTGGAAAAGCAATGAATCGTTGTAAAGATGTTATAGATTGTTGGTTTGATTCTGGTTCAATGCCATTTGCTCAATATCATTATCCATTTGAAAATAATGATTTGTTTGAAACTCAATTTCCCGCAGATTTTATTTGTGAAGGAATTGACCAAACTAGAGGTTGGTTTTATACATTACTTGTCATTTCTACCTTTGTAAAAGGTGTAAGTCCTTATAAAAATGTTTTAGTTAATGATTTATTATTAGATAAAGATGGTAAAAAAATGAGTAAAAGTAAGGGTAATATTGTAGAACCTTTTACAACTATTAAAGAATATGGGGCAGATACTGTAAGATTTTATATACCTTATGCTTCAGCAGTATGGATACCACTTAAATTTGATATTGAAGGTCTAAAAGAAGTACATTCAAAGTTCTTTAATCCTTTAAAAAATACTTATAATTTCTTTACAATGTATGCCAATATCGATGAAATTAATATTGATGAATGTGATATTCCTGTAGAAAAGCGGGAAGACATAGACCGTTGGCTTTTAAGTAAATATAATAAATTATTAAAATATGTTACAGATGCCTATGAAGAATATGATTTAAATAAAGTAACAAGAGCACTAACTGATTTTGTTTCTGAAGATTTATCAAATTGGTATATAAGAAGAAATCGGGATAGGTTCTGGGGTTCAAAATTAAATGATTCTAAAAAGTCTGTTTATAAAACAACTTATGAAGTTTTAGTAGGCTTATCAAAAATAATGGCTCCGATAGTACCATTTTTATCAGAAGAAATTTATGTTAATTTAACTAGTAATTATTCTGTGCATACTGCTGATTTTCCAAAATATAATGAAGTATTAATTGATGAATTATTGGAAGAAAAAATGGATTTAGTAAGAGATTTAATTAGTATTGGTAGATATGTAAGAGAAGAAAATAAAATAAGAGTACGTCAGCCATTATCAGAAATTTTATTAGATGGAAAAAATGAAATGATAATTGGAGAGTTAAAAGAACTCATTAAAGAAGAATTAAATGTTAAAAAAGTTACTTTTGTAGATGATACATCTTTATATATGAATTTCACAGTAAAACCAAACTTTAGAGAAGTTGGTAAATTATTAGGTAGTAATTTAAAAGAGTTTCAAGAAAAGTTATTGACTTTAAGCTTAGATGATATTAAGAAATTACAAAAAAATGAAATAATAAAATTGGAAATGCTTGGAGAAAATATGGAAGTTACTTCAAATATGGTTGATATAAGAATTGATTCTAAAGAAGGATTTAATGTTGGAATGGAAAATAATAATTTTGTAATATTAAATACAACGTTAAATAAAGACTTAATTAATGAAGGAATAGCAAGAGAAATTGTATCTAAGGTACAACAAATGCGTAAAAATATAAATTTAGAATTGACAGATAGAATAATAATAAAATATAACAGTAATGAAAAAATAATAAATGCTATAGAAGATTTTAAAGATTATATAATGTGCGAAACATTAGCGACAAATATAGAATTAGATGAAAATGTTACGGAAGAAATAATTATTAATGATGAAAAAGTAAAAATTGCTATTCTAAAAAATTAATGATAAAATTGTTGTGAGTCCTCGTAGCTCAGTTGGATAGAGCGAATGCCTCCGACGCATTAGGTCGAGTGTTCGAATCACTTCGAGGACACCACAAAAAATGAAATAGGTTATTAAAATGTAACCTATTTTTTGTTTTTGAAAAAAATAAAAAGGAATTTAAAAATATAAATATAAAATATATATGTGAAGGGAGAAATATGAAAATAGTTAAACAACGGGATTTAAAAGATTGTGGAGTATGTTCACTGGCATCGATAATTGAATATTATAATGGTTATGTTCCATTAGAAAAAATCCGTTTAGATACAAAGACCTCTATTGAAGGAACAACAGCATTAAATTTAATTGAAGCCGGCAAGAAATATGGATTTGATGCGTATGGTTTAAAATTAGATTCGATAGATGATGAAAAAATAATATTACCAGCGATTGCTCATTTAAGTTTAAAAAACGGATATAACCATTTTGTGGTAATTTATAAAATATCTAAAAATAAAATTACAGTAATGGACCCTGCAAAGGGTAAAGTAGTGATGAATAAAGATGAGTTTGAGAAAATTTGGACTAATGTTATTTTAATATTTTATCCAAGTAGAGTTATTACGATTTTAAAAAGTGAACAAACATTATTAACTGTGTTTTTAAAAACTATATTTCATGAGAAAAAATTATTTATATTAATTATTATAATTAGTTTGTTTTTAATGATTTTTACTATAAGTAGTTCTTATTATTTTCAAGTAATGATTGAGGCTATAAATTTAAATATTTTTAGTTCGTATTTAAAAATAATTGCAGTAGTTTTTGGAATAATTATTATACTAAAACTTATGTTAGCTTATTATAGGAGATATTTAGAGAATCATTTAAATAAAAATATTGATTGTATTTTAAATATAAATTTTATAAAACATATTTTTAATCTCCCTTTAGATGTTATCACGAGTAGAACTAGTGGGGAAATAATTACAAGAGTAAATGAATTATCCAGTATTAAAAGTTTATTTACTGATATAGTTGTTAATTGTCTTCTTGACTTTTTATTAATGATAGCATCGGTGCCTTTGTTGTATAAAATAAATAATAAATTGTTTTTGGCACTTATTTTATGTTTATTATTATATTTTATAGTAGGTTTAATATGTAGTAAAATTATTTATAAAAAGGCATATCAGAATATAGAGTATGAAGCAGAGTTTAATAATTCGTTACTCGAAAATATAAATATGATAAATAGTATAAAAAATTTGAATATTACTCAAAAAAGGTTAGAAAATATCGATGAAATTTTAAGTAAATTTTTATATGATAATTACCAATTTGAAATTTTTATAAATATTCAAAATACTATTAAAGAATGGATAAATGAAATTGGTTTTTTTATTATAAATACTTTAGGATTTTATTTGATTTTTAAAAATGAATTAAATATTACACATTTAATAACTTTTAATGCATTATTGCATTTATTTTTAGACCCAATTAGAAATTGTATAGATAGTTTACCAAAATATAATTATTTAAAAGCTACTTTTTCTAAAATTAATGATTTTTTAAATATAGAAAAAGAAAAATTAGGAGAAGCAAAAGTAATTGCTGATAATAGCATAAATATAGTTAATTTAAATTATTCGTATGATAAAGTTAGTAATATATTTAAAAACTTTAATTTAAAAATAAAAAGTGGTCAAGTAATATGTATAAAAGGAAAAAGTGGAAGTGGGAAGTCAACTTTATGTAAGATTATAGATAATTATATAACGGATTATGAAGGTACTATATTAATTGGTGATGTAAATATAAGAGATTTAAGTATTGCAACAATAAGAAAAAATATAACTTATGTAAATCAAAAGGAAGCGATATTAAATGAAACCATAAGAAATAACATAATAATTAATCGCAATATAGATGATGAAAAATTTTATCAAATATGTAAGTTATGTTGTATTGAAGAAATTGTTGAGAAGAAAATGTTGAGATATGAGACAAGAATAAGTGATGAGTCTAACAACATATCAGGGGGAGAAAAACAAAGAATAATTTTAGCTAGAGCTTTGTTAAATGAATTTTCAATCCTTATACTTGATGAAGCTTTAAGTGAAGTTGATTACAGTTTAGAAAGAAAAATAATAAAAAATATAAAAGAATATTTTTGGGATAAAACTATTTTATATATAACTCATAAACAACAAGATAGCATGTTTGATAAAATAGTAAATGTTGAAAATAGTTATGAGTGTTGATAGATTATTACGAATAAAATATAAAAAACCAATAAATATAGTAATTGTAGTAATTGTAATATTTATTATTGTGACTTTGCTATTAAATAAAAAAATATACGATGTATATAATACTTATGGAGTTATATCAAATAATAATCTTATAGTTAATATTCCAATAAATTACTCTGATACAATTGTGAATGGAACCAAAATAAAAATTGAAAATGATTACTATGATTTAAATATTATTTCTATAAGTAATTTATTAGTTGGTGAAGGAATAAACTATCAAGAAGTAAGACTAAAAATAGATGATGAGTATCAAGAAAATATGATATTAAAAATTACTATTTATTATAATAAAGAAAAAGTGCTAAAGAAGTTAATGAAACTTATATGAGGAGAATATTATGCAATTAAAAAAAGGTGAATTGACAAATATTACTGGGGGATTTATGGGTTATCGCTTTATGATTGGGGCGTTTATTTTAATATGTGGCATCATAAAGGGTTATACAAATCCTGAATATTGTTATAGTCAAAACTAAAAGGAGCAATATGTATTTAACAAATTATGAATTAAAAGAAATAAAGGGTGGATTTTTAAATGCATTATTAAAAATAGGTAGAGCTATATATAATTTTGGAATTTCTTTAGGCTCGAGCATTAGAAGAATAATAAATAATAAAGTTTGCCCAATTTAAAAAGGGGGGAAAATGAGTTTATCAAATGAAGAGTTATTAAGTATTAATGGCGGAGCAAAAACAATATGGTTAGTTCTAGGAGGTTTAGCGCTATTTGCCATAGGTATATTTTGTGGATTATTTGAAAAAAGTTAAAAAGGGGGGTAAAAATGAAATTAAATAATCGAGAATTATCACTGGTTTTAGGTGGAGCAATAACAGCGACATTTTTAAATGCTGTTGCTAGAATTGGTGAATTTATTTTTGAAGTAGGTCGAACAATAGGTCGAAATTTAAGAAGTTTAATATTTAATTAAATAAAAATGTTGCTTAATTTAAAAGAAAAAAAGAGTTGAAAAGCATAATTGGTAATGTTATAATATATTTTAGAAAAAAACGGAAGGGAGGGCTGAATATGACAAAGGTAGTGGTTCAAAACGGAAATGTTGATTTAGCATTAAAAAAATTCAAAGCAAAAGTAGCACGTAGTGGAGTCCCTTCTGAAATAAAAAAAAGAAAACACTATGAAAAACCTGGTGTTAGAAGAAGAAATGAAATTAAAGAAGGAATAAAAAATTCTCATAAAAGAAATAGAGGCTAATATATTATGATTACAAAAATAAATGATGATTTAAAAAGTGCAATGAAAGAAAAAGATGCATTTAAATTATCAGTATTAAGAATGTTAAAGAGTGCTTTACAATTAGAACAAATTGCTAAAAAGCATGAATTAGATGATAATGAAGTATCTAGTGTTATAAAAAAACAAGTAAAATTAAGAAAAGATTCTTTAGAAGAATATAAAAAATATCAAAAAGATGATATGGCTAAAGATTTAGAAAAAGAAATTGATATATTATCTAGTTATTTACCTGAAGAAATGAAACCTGAAGAAATAGAAGAGTTAGTTTCTAATATAGTTTTAGAAGTTAATGCTACTTCTATTAAAGAAATGGGCATTGTAATGAAAAAGGTAAATGAGGCATTAGTTGGAAAAAATGCTGATATGTCTTTAGTTAGTAAGATTGTTAAAGAAAAATTAAGTAACTTATAATTCTGGTTTGAAAGCCAGAATTTTTTATTTAAAATTTATTTAATTAAAAAGCATATAATTTATAAGGTGATAAAATGCATATAAAAGAAAATCTAATTAATTTTTTATATGATAAAAATTATTTTATCAGCATTTATGATAATTATATATATGTGTTTAATTACACTGAATTAGAAGTTTTGACTAATAAAAAAATAGTGTTAAAGTTGCCTTCTTTTAAACTTGAAATAACTGGCAGTGATTTAATTATAACTAAAATGTTAAAAAATGAGTTGTTGATTAAAGGAACTTTGGTAAAAGTAGGGTTTAATTATGAATAGAAAACAAATTTGGGTTGAAGCTAAGTGTGATAATTATTATAAATTTATTGAAAAAATAAAATACGTAAATATTAATATTTATGATATAAAATATGAAAACAAAAAAATATATTTGAAATTAGAAAATGATGATTTTGAAAAATTAAAAAAATATATAGTTAGTTATAAGTTTAAAAAAAATAAGGATTTAGGAATAAATAGTATTATTAATTTCCTTAAAATTAAAAAAATATATGTGTTATGTTTAATGGTTGGTTTAATATTTTTTTATTTTCTTAGTAATGTTATTGTAAAAATTAATATTGTTCATGAAAATAAAGAAATAAGAGAAATCATAAAAGAAGAATTAGAAAATTATGGTATAAAAGTATTAAGTTTTAAGAAAAAATATAGTGAGTTAGATAAAATTAGACAAAAGATTTTAGATAAATATCCTGATAAATTAGATTGGATGGAGTTTGAAGTTAAAGGAATGGTTATAAATGTTAAAGTTGAAGAAAGAATTATTACAAATATTGAAAAAGAAGATAAAGTATGTGATTTGATTGCAACTAAATCTGGTGTTATTAATGACATTTTAGTTAATGAAGGGGAACTTTTAGTTAATTTAAATGATTATGTAAATGAAGGAGATGTATTAGTTAGAGGTACAATAAAATATAATGAAGAAGATAAAAGATATACTTGTGCATCAGGGAAAGTTTATGCAACTGTTTGGTATACTGCAAATATTTCTATTCCTTTTTATTATTATGAATATGAGAAAACAGGAAAAACTAAATATAATTTAGTGTGGGAAGTTGATGGAAATAAAAAAAGAGTTTTAAAAGAAAGATTTAGTAGTTATGATAGTAGTTTAATAAATATATTTAAAATTTTTGATTTTAATTTATATATAGAAAAAGAAGAAGAAACTAAAAAAATAGTTAAAGAATATAGTGAAGAAGAAGCAATAAATGTAGGAGTAGAAAAGGCAATTGAAAGTATTAATATAAAACTTGGAGAATTTGATGAAATAATTGATAAAAAAGTTTTGAAAAAAACAGTAAATGATAGTAAAATGGATATAGAGGTGTTTATAATAGTTAAAGAGTTAATCAGTACAACTCAAGAAGTTACGATAGAAAAGAATGAAGAAGGGAATGAATAATAATGTTTTTAAATACTATAAAGTCTATACTTAGTGATAATTGGCCAATATTAATAATATTTATAATAACAATGGTTTTAGTTCGTTTTTTCTATTTAAGAGCTCATCGTGAAAGATTAAGTTTTTATAAAGAGTTTTTTATGCTATTGTCAATATGTTATATTTTCTTATTATTTCAATTATTAACTAAAGTTGAAATGAATTCTAGTAGTGGTTTTAACATTATACCATTTCAAGAAATATTTAGGTATGATGTGGGTAGTAGATTATTTATATTTAATGTTGTAGGAAATATTATGGCTTTTGTATTATTTGGTTTAATCATATCATTTTATATTAAACCTAAAAGTGTATTGCCACCGTTTATTATATCATTATTAGTTAGTGCAACAGTAGAATTTGTTCAACTAAATATAGGAAGAAGTTTCGATGTTGATGATATAATACTAAATGTTACTGGGGGAATTATTGGATTTTTACTATATATAGGTTTAAGTGCTATTCAAAAACATTTGCCGAAAATATTTCAAAAAGATGGTATATATAATACAATAAGTTTGTTAATTATAATAATAATGTTGTTTTATTTATTAAGTGTAATGGGAGTAATAAATTTATAAAATGAATAAATATGAGATAGTAGATGAATATGGTTGTGATTTTGATTATAGTTATTTAGATAAAATAATAAAAAGAACATTAAAAATGGAAAAAGTTAAAAAGGCAATATTTACAATAATATTTATAGATGATGATTTTATGCAAACCTTAAATAAAAAATATAGAAATATTAATCGAACAACAGATGTGTTATCGTTTGCATTTGAAGATAATGATAAAATTTGCTATAATATTAGGCAGCTTGGACAAATATTTATATCTATACCAAAGATGCAAGAACAAGCTAAAGATTATGGACATAGTGAAAAAAGAGAATTGGCATTTTTAGTTGTTCATGGTTTATTGCATTTGTTAGGTTATGATCATACTTTAGGAATACAAGAAGAAAAAGAAATGTTTGAGAAGCAGGAGTTGGTATTAAATGAATTTAAAGAAACAAAGCGCACATAAAAAGATGAATTTAAAAAGATTTTTTAATAGTGTTAAATATTCGATTGAAGGATTGGCTTATGCATATAAAAATGAACAAAGTTTATGGACTCATGCCGGAGCAACTATTTTAGCGGTGATATTGGGTTTAATTTTTAAAATTAATTTTTATGAATGGGCAGTAATAGTAATTGCATTGGTAATAGTATTAGCGGTAGAACTGCTAAACACTGCTGTAGAAGCAGTTGTGGATATGGTTACAAAAGAGTTTAATCCTTTGGCAAAAATTGCTAAGGATTGTGGCTCAGCAGCAGCTTTTGTAAGTAGTTTGATTGCAACTGCAATCTGTTTAGCAATATTTATTCCTTATGTTATAGACCTATTTTAATGAGGAGGTGATATCCTTGAAAAGTGGATTTGTTAGTATAATAGGGCGTCCTAATGTTGGAAAAAGCACATTAATTAATACAATTATAAATAAGAAAGTAGCAATAACAAGTGATGTATCTGGTACAACAAGAAATATTATTCAAGGTATATATAATGAACCTGGTTATCAAATAGTATTTGTTGATACTCCAGGTATTCATAAACCTATTAATAAATTAGGTAAGGTGTTAAATAAACAGGCTTATTCTTTAACTAAAGATGTCGATTTAATATTATTTGTTGTTGATGCTTATGCTGGTATTGGTAAAGGAGATATGTATATTTTAGATACATTAAAAGGAAGTAATGTGCCAGTAATATTAGTGTTAAATAAAATTGATGAAATAAGTACAGCAAAATTATTAAAAACTATCGATGAATATAAAGATATTTATCCTTTTGTAGAAGTAGTACCTACTTCAGGATTAAAAAATGATAATATAAAACATTTAATTGATGTTATAAAAAAATATTTAAAAGATGAAGTACAATATTTTCCAGAAGATTATTATACTAGTAGTAGTTTAAAATTTATGGTAAGTGAAATTGTAAGAGAAAAATTATTACATGTAACGGAAGATGAAATTCCTCATAGTATAACTTGTTATACAATTAATTATGAAGAAAAAAAAGATATAGTAAATATTAGTGTAGATATAATAATAGATAGAGAATCAATTAAAAAAATTATTATCGGAGCAAACGGAAGTAGATTAAAACAAGTTGGTACTTTGGCAAGAATGGAAATAGAAGAATTGGTAGGAAAGAAAGTATATTTAGAATTATTTGTAAAAACAATTAAGAATTGGAAAGAAAAAGAAAAATATTTAATTGAATTAGGTTTTGTAGATAATGAATAAAAAAATATAAATTCACCCAATATATAATTAGGAAGGTGAATAATATATGAAAAAAGATGAATTGTGGAAAAAATTTCAACAAAGTGGAAAGGTTGAAGATTATTTAGAATATAAAAAATCTATAAAGAAGGGTTAAAAGTGTTAAGTGAAGTTGAGGGTTTTATTTTAAGTGAAACTTCATATGGTGAAACAAGTAAAATAATAAATGTTTTTACTAAAGAATATGGAGTAATTGGAATTATGTGTAAGGGAGCTAAAAGTTTAAAATCAAAAAATAGAGTTGCAACCCTTCGCTTTACTTATGCAAAGTTTAATATTTTTTTAAAACAAGGTAAACTCTCAAATTTGGTTAGTGCTGATATAATTAATCCATTAAAAAATATAAGAAGTGATATAACTTTAATTAGTTATATAAGTTATCTAACAGAATTAACGGAACAAGTTATTAAACAAAGTAATAATAATTTAATGTATGATTATTTTATTGAAGCGATTTTAAAAATAGAAAATGGATTGGACCCATTGGTGATAACTAATATTTTAGAAATAAAGTATTTAGAGCAATTAGGGGTTATGTTTAATTTAGATGAATGTGTATTATGTGGTAGTAAACAAGGCATTGTTACTATTGATGCTGATAAAGGTGGATACATATGTTTAAATTGTTTAACTAATGAAGTAATAGTTGATAAAAAAGTGATTAAAATGCTAAGAATGTATTACTATGTTAATATAAAAAGTATTACTGCAATAAAAGTAGATGATAATGTAAAAATAATAATTAATAAGTTTTTAGATATGTATTATGATAGATATACCGGTCTTTATTTAAATAGTAAAAATTTTTTAAAAAGTATTCTGTAAGTAAAAAAATTAATGTAAAATAATGTCAAACAATAAAATAAATTAGCACTTGCGATTGACGAGTGCTAATTTTTGTGTTATTATTGCAGTGTAAAAGGAGGGATTCGGATGTATCCAGGTAATGAAGAAGAATTAAAAGATGTTTTAAATAAATATGGAAGAGATATAACTAAAAATGTTGCTGATAATAAAGTTGACCCTGTAATTGGGCGTGATGAAGAAATTAGAAATGTTATTAGAATATTATCTCGTAAAAGTAAGAATAATCCAGTTTTAATAGGTGAGGCTGGTGTTGGTAAAACAGCAATAGTTGAAGGTCTTGCCCAAAGAATAATTAAAGGAGATGTTCCTAATAGTTTAAAAAATCATACTATTTGGGAACTTGATTTAGGAGCCTTAGTTGCTGGTGCTAAATATCGTGGTGAATTTGAAGAAAGATTAAAAGCAGTTTTAAAAGAAATAAAAGATAGTGATGGAAACATTATTATGTTTATTGATGAAATTCACATGATTGTTGGTGCTGGTGAATCTAATGCTATGGATGTATCTAATATGTTAAAACCGATGCTTGCTCGAGGTGAAATTCATGTTATTGGTGCTACAACTTTAAATGAGTATCGTAAATATATTGAAAAAGACGGGGCTTTGGAAAGAAGGTTTCAAAAAGTTTTAGTAAGTGAGCCAAATGTAGAAGATACAATTACAATACTTCGTGGTTTAAAAGAAAGATTTGAAATTTTTCACGGTGTAACAATTAAAGATAGTGCTTTGGTTGCTGCTGCTACTTTGTCTGATAGATATATTACTGATAGATATTTACCTGATAAAGCAATAGATTTAGTGGATGAAGCATGTGCTACTATAAAGATGCAGCTTGATTCAGTTCCAGTAGAACTTGATACTTTGACTAGAAAAATAATGAGTTTAGAAATAGAACGTCAAGCATTAAAAAAAGAAAAAGATGAAATATCTAAAAATAGATTAATAAAAATAGATGAAGAATTAAAAGAATTAAAGGATAAAGAAAACGTTTTAAGAGATAAATGGAATAGTGAAAAAGAAGTAAAGGATGCTATAAATAAGAAAAAAGAAGAAATTGAAAAAGCTAAATTTGATTTAAGTAATGCTGAGGCCAATTACGACTTAGAACTTAGTGCTAAATTACGTCATGGAACTATACCTGCACTAGAACATGAATTAAAGGATTTACAAGATAATAATAAAAATAGTATATTATCTGATATAGTTTCAGAAGAAGGTATTGCAGAAATAATTTCTCGTTGGACTCATATTCCAGTTGCTAAATTAGTAAGTAGTGAAAAAGATAAATTACTTCATTTATTTGATAGATTAAAGGAAAGAGTTATGGGGCAAGATAATGCTTTAAAACTTGTCAGTGAAGCTATTATTAGAGCAAGAAGTGGAATTAAAGATCCAACTAAACCAATTGGTTCATTTATTTTTTTAGGACCTACTGGTGTAGGTAAAACTGAGGTAGCTAAATCTTTAGCTTATGAATTATTTGATGATGAAAAACATATGGTTAGAATTGATTGTTCTGAATATATGGAAAGTTTTAATGTATCTCGTTTAATCGGAGCTCCTCCAGGATATGTTGGTTATGATGAAGGTGGAGAATTAACTGAGGCAGTAAGAAGAAATCCATATAGTATTGTTTTATTTGATGAAATAGAAAAAGCTCATAAAGATGTCTTTAATATTTTACTTCAAATACTTGATGATGGAAGGTTAACAGATTCTCAAGGAAGAACAGTGGATTTTAAAAATACAATAATTATTATGACTAGTAATTTAGGTAGTGAGTATATTTTAGATAATAAAGATAATGCAAATGAACTTGTATTAAATGAACTTAAAAATACTTTTAGACCTGAATTTATTAATCGTATTGATGAAATTATAGTGTTTAATTCTTTAAAGAAAAATGTTGTTGGAGATATAGTAGATAAAATAGTTAAAGAATTAAATGAAAGACTTAGTCAAAATTATTTACATATTGAAGTAACTAAGGAAGCAAAAGAAAAGATTATAAATGAAGCTTATGATGAAAGATATGGAGCTAGACCAATAAGAAGATATATTACTAAAAATATTGAAACTTTAATTTCACATGAAATTATTGCAAATGATATAAAGGTTGGTTCAACTTTGATAGTTGATATAAATAATAATGAGGAATTTGCTATTAAATATAAATAAGATTTAAGCAAGATGAAATGCATCTTGCTTAATTTTTTTAAATTACAAATATGGAAAAATGTGATAATATTTTTGATAAGTTAATATTATGTAGCACTTAAAAATACAAATTAATTATACAAATAATAATTAAAATAAAAGTATTGAAAAAATATTTTCAATATTTGGCATTTATATAAATTTAATTATACTCTATTAAAGGTGAAGAAAATGCTAATAATCCTGAAAAATATTTAAAGAAAGCACTGTTATCAAATGACTAAATTGTATTAAATGGTGCGGTTGAAATTACAATTAAAAAAGCAGTATGTGTTTTTGCATACTGCTTTTGGTTTAATAATTATTGCAATAATATATATCACTTGCTTCATAATAGTTATATTCTTCAATGTCATTGGATGTTAATTCTCCGGTTTTACCATTAATCATGTATTTATAGTCTTTTAATAAATATAAATAATATATATATTCATTATTAAGTTTTTGAACTACAACTTTTCCTGAATAATCAAATGAATCAATATCTAGGTAATTATCATAATATAAATCATCAATAGTAACACATGCTGTTTCCCCTTCATTTTTTGGTAGCATGTTTCCATAGGTTGTATCATTAATAGTGTAATATGATTTTGCAGCATCTATTACTGTATCAGCTGTTGTTAGCATGACTTTTTTATTTGAAAAATCAACTATTTTATTTGAAGATGAATTTAACAAAAAAATTTCAAAAACTGTATATAATGGTGTATCTTTTAGTTTTTCATCAATATTATTTAATATAGTTTCTAAATCTTCATCAGTTAAATCATCCTCTTTTATGCTATTAGATGTATCAATATCATCAAATTTAGAAACAACTTCAGTATTATTTGTTAATTCTATTCCAAAATTTGAGTAAGAATCAGTTAAATCTGCTTTTAAACTAAATGAATATTTTGTTTTATTAGATTCTAATTCTTTAAATACTATATTTCCATCTACCTCATTAATATTAAAATTTATTGTTGTTTCTTTATCTTTTGTAGTTATATCTGCTTCTAATAATTTATTACCATTACTAGTAAATGATATATCCCATTTATTATTTTCATTTTTGATTGTTATATTTTCACTTTCATCATCATCAGTTAAGATTATATTTATTATATCTTTATAATCTGTGTATTTTATGTTTAATCCTTCTAGTGTTATATATACTCCAATGATTCTATTAGTAATTGTTGTAGTATAAATATTAAAAGTAATCGAGCTATCTAATGTTTTGGTAGTGTCTAGTAAAGATTTTAAAGCTTCTTTAATATCATCTTTTGGTGCATTAAAGATTTTTTCAAGTTTGTCTAAAAACTCATTATCATTTAGTATAGAATTTAAAATATTATCAATTATTTTATTGTATTCTTCTTCATCGATAATATATTTATTATTTATAACACTTATTTCTTTATTGTTTATATTGATTGTTTCTTTTTCTTTAGTTATTTTTTTTTCATCTAATGAATTAATAATATATTCTTTTAATTTATTTAGTAAGAATGTTACATCTTCATCTTCTATAACTGTATCTTCTTCAATGTTAAAATCCATACCACTTTCAAATTCAATAATTTTATCAAATATTTCATCTGCTTTAATATATCCTTTATTTTTAATTGCATATATTAAAAATTGGACTAAATTTTCATTCCCGTTGATTATGTCTAATCCTAATTTTAATTTTTCATTTTTTATATCAAGCATTGTTTCATAATTGTATGAATACTTTGTTAAATCGTTTAATTCATCGACATTGCTTGTCAATTTTAATGTTCCGCTATTTTTTAATATGTCTTCATTTAAATCATAATCTATTACATCTTCACTTTCTTTAATTGCATTATTTAAATTATCAAATACCATGCTAATTGCATTTTTATACGTATTATATGGTGTATTAAATAATGTAGTATATGCAAAATATCCTGCACTTAATGCGATTATTGCACTAGCTATTATAAGAATTATTAGTTTTAATTTTCCTTTCTTTTTTTCTTTTTTGGGAGTCTCATTATTCAAATTACTAGTTTCATTTGTTAAATCTCCCAATGGTTGTGGCTCCATACCAATACCAATATTATTAAATTGGTTGTTTTGATTATTTTCTTCGTTCATTTATTTTACTTCCTTTCTATTTTTTTTATTATAACATAATATGACAAAATATTGAATTAGTAATTTGCTATTATAAATCTTTTTAGAATTAAAGGTAAAAAATATAATAAGATTAATACTATTATTTGCAAGAAAATTATGTTAAAATTTAAGTACTAAGGATGTGGTTTTATGCTTAAAGAATTTAAAAAATTTATTGCTAGAGGAAATGTTTTAGATTTAGCAGTTGGGGTAATTGTTGGTGGAGCTTTTTCATCTATTGTAACAAGTTTAGTTAATAATATTTTTACTCCAATTATAGGATTAATTCTTGGAGGAATAGATTTTTCAAATTTATCAATAACTTTTAAAGATACTAAAATTATGTATGGGGCTTTTATTCAAAGTGTTATTGATTTTTTAATAGTAGCATTTTGCTTATTTGTTGTAGTAAAATTTGTAAATAGATTTACTAGTAAAAAAGAAAAAAAGAAGAGCGAAGAAGTAAAAACTAAAAGTAATGAATTAGTTGTTTTAGAAGAAATAAGGGATTTGATGAAAAATGATATACGAAACAAGTAATGGTTTAAAGATTGAAGTAATAATAAATAGAAAAAATAATAAAAATGTATATTTTCGAGTTAAAGAAGATTTAAAATTATATGTTAATGCTCCGATTTATTTAAGTAAAAATAGTATCTTGAAATTAATTGAAGAAAATGAAACGAGTATATTAAAAATGTATGAAAAAATGGAAGATAAAGTTAAAGATAATGATAAATTTTGGTATTTAGGTAAAAAATATTATATTGTTATAAAAGATGTAAGTGAAATTACTTTTGATGATAAATATGTATATACGCCTTCGATAGATGCATTAAATAGTTTTTATAATAAAAATTTACTTAAAATATTTACTGAAGAAGTAGAAATTGCCAAAAAGTGTTTTGCTTCATTGCCGGACTTTACTTTAAAATTTCGAAAAATGCGTACTAGATGGGGTGTTTGTAATCCTCATAAGAAAACTATAACTCTTAATTCAGAGCTATTAAAAAAAGATATAACATTGCTTGATTATGTTATTGTTCATGAGTTATGTCATTTTTTTGAACCTAATCACAGTAAAAACTTTTGGACGTTAGTAAAAGAAGCATATCCTAATTATAAAGAAGCAAGAAAGAAGTTGAGATATTAATGGAAATAACTAGTTTGAAAAATGAAAAAGTAAAGTATTGGTGTAGTTTAAATAATAAAAAAGCAAGAGATACTGAAAAAAAGTTTTTAATTGAAGGAAAACATTTGATTGAAGAAGCTAAAAAACAAAACTTGATTGTTGAAACTATAAGTGTTGTAGATAAAAATGCAGATTATTTTGTTACTAAAGAAATAATGAAAAAAATAAGTAATCAGCAATCTATTTGTTATGATGCTGCAGTTGTTAAATTTATTAATGAGACTTCGATAGATGGTAATGTAATTATTTTAGATTGTATACAAGATCCTGGTAATTTAGGAACTATAATTCGCTCTTGTATTGCTTTTGGAATTAATAATATTATTATAAGTGATGATTCTGTAGATATATATAATCCTAAAGTAATTAGAGCAACTGAAGGAATGATATTTAAAATTAATTTCTTACGAAGAAATTTAAATGAGTTTATCCCTATACTTAAAAATTTGGGATATAAAATAATTGGAACAGATGTAAATATGGGAAAAGATATAAAAGAAATAAATAAGGAAAATATTGCTATAGTTTTAGGTAATGAGGGTAATGGATTAAGTGAAAATGTTAAAAAATTATGTGATGATTTTGTTTATATAAAAATAAGTGATGATTGTGAATCTTTAAATGTTGGAATTGCAGCAAGTATTTTAATGTATGAGGTAAGTAATGTTTGAATTAGTTTGCGTTGGAAAAGTAATAAATTTTTTTGGTATTAAAGGAGAACTTAAAATATTAAGTAATTTTGATAAAATTTCTCAAGTTTTTAAAGTGGGAATGAAAATATTAATTAATAATCAAGAATTAATAATTAGTAGTGTTAGAAAACATAAAAATTATATATTAATTACTGTAAATGATTGGTATGATATTAATTTAATCACTAAATATATTGGTTATAATGTTTATGTGAGAAAAGAAGATTTAAATTTAAAAGATGATGAATATTTAGTTGAGGAGTTAGTTGGTGCTATAATAAAAGAAAATGAAAAAGAATACGGAATAGTTAAAGAAACCTTATTGGTGGGAAATACATATTATATAAAAGTAGTATATAATAAGAAAACTTATTTAGTTCCTTTAATTGATAGGTATATTGTAAGGTTTGCTAAAGATGAGAAAATATTATATACTAGGGATGTAAAAAGTTTAATTTTATAAAGGTGATATATGAAAAGTGATAAAAATAAATATTTTTATGTTGTAAGTATTTCTTTACTATTTTTGCTTATTGGTATTTATGCAGGGTTATGTTTAAATACTCGAAGTGAAAGTAAAACTTATAATGTAACTAATGATAAAAAAACTTATGATAGTAAAGTTGGAGCAAAAGAATTTCATGATAGTTATGAAACTGAAAATAATGAGATAGATGAACAAAAAATTGAAAATAAACAAGAAGAATATGTTCTAAATAAAGATATTAAAAATGAATCAATAAATAGTAATACAAGTGTTTCTAAAGAAAATGATAATGTTGTAAAAGTTAATTATTCAAATAATGATAATTTAGTTATTGAAAAATTAGAATATGATTTAAAAAAAGTAGAAACTAGTGATGGAACTTGTTTAAAAACAACTTTTATAAATATTGTTGACTTTTTGTTTTATGATGGCAAAATTAATGGAGTTACTTTTGATGAATTGAGTGAAAATGGAAAACAAAAAGTTTTAGAATTAGCAAATAAAATAGATTTAAAAATTGAAAAAAAGTTCCCAGGTTATAAAGAAACAATAAGCAATAAAGCAACATCGGCATTTTTAAGAGTTAGTGAAATTATAAAAGATGGAGCAAAAGATTTAAGTAATTTTTCTAAAGAAAAACTCGGGGAAGAAAATTATAATTCAATAATTGATGCTAAAGATGAGTTAGTATTATATTCTAAAAATGCTTTATCATTTGTGAAGGATGTTGGAACAACGGTATTTGAAAAAACTAAGGAAAAATTAAATTCTTGGTATCAAAATTTCAAAAATAATTAAAATTTGTAACGAGCAAAAATGCTCGTTTTTAAATTGAATATATAAATAATGTGTGATATAATTTTTTTATAGTAGATGGAGGTACTTATGTTAGAAGATAAAGAAATAAATGATACTGAAGAAAATAAAGTACAAAATGAAATTGTAGAAATTGATGAAAATGAAGAGATAGTTAATACTCAATATGATTTGGAGCATGTTGAAAATAATACTGATAAGAAAAAGAAAGAAAAGAAGCCAAGTAAATGGAGTATGTTAAGTAAAAAGCAAAAAACGATTATAATAATTTCTATTATTTTAGTATTATTAGTTATTGTTGGGGTAATTTTATATTTTTTCCTATTTAATAAAGATGAACATTTAGAAGAAGAAAAAGAACCTGTTGTAATAATCGAAAAAGATAATTATAGATTTGAAGATGGAACTTTAATATTCGTAAGTGAAGATGAAAAAGATTTGGGAAGTTATGAATGTAGTAATAAAAATGAAAAATTATGTTATGTAGCATATTATAGTAATGAAGATGAATTTGATGTTCCCAAAAATGTTTATGAAAATGGAGTTAGTATCGATTTTAGAAGTGATATACTATTAGATAATTTCGTTTTTATATATGATAATCCTAAATCTGAAGATGGTAATATTAAATTATATGATATTAATAAGAGTGAAGTAATAGATGAATATAAAATTGTAAAAGAAGTAGATGAAAACCATGTAATTGTAGAAAATTTAGAAGAAGAATATGGATTATTAAATTTTACTGAAAATCAAGTAAATGAAGTTATTGATTTTTCTTATGATTATTTAGGTTATATTTTAGATAATGATTATGTAGTTGGAGCAAATAATAATAATTATATTTTATTAGATTTAAAAGGTAATGAAGTTAGTAAAAATATTCCAGGAGAAATTAAGAATTTTGATGCTAATAATATAAGTGTTAAAATTGATGGAGATTATTACATATATGATTATGATGGTATAAGACAAAGTGAAGAAAAATTTGATTACATTCGGTTTGTAAGTAATTATATAATTGCTGCTTCTAGTAAAAAATTATATATATATGATAATGACATTGCTCCGATGTTGTTAGAAGGCCTTAGAATAAGTAGTTCTAGTTATAATACTAAATTAATTTTTAATGAAGATTTAGTGCAAACTGGGAAAGAAGAGGCATTTAATGCTAGTCTTAGTGAAAATATAATTACTATAACTTTTGATGATGAGGTGGTAAATGTTAATTTAAATGATGGTAAATTTAGTAAAAAACAAGAATATTATAGCTATTTACAAGGAAAATTATATATTTACAAAGATGCAGAAAAGACAGAATTATTAGGAACTTATTCCTGTAGTTATGCTAATAGTGTTGATGAAAATACTGAAGAATTAACTAATTGTTTTATAGCAAAAGAGAAGAAAGTTTTAAATACTTCTGCGGATATAAAAGTTGGATATTTACCAATATATAATAATCGTTTTGTGTTTATTGCTGATACTAAAACTCCAAATGCAAATGATAATATAGTTTTATGGGATTTAGATAATAATAAAAAGTTAGCAACTTATAAAGAAGTTGATGCCGGATTTTATAGCGATGAAAAAACTGTAAACTTTCTTGAAACTGCAGGTTTAATTGTTTTGGCTAAGAATACTAGTGATTCATATGGACTAATAAATATTCAAAAGAGCAAAGTAACTGGTTTTGTAGATTTTAAAGATGAAAGTGGTAATACTAATGTAAGTGTTAAAATGATAGGTAATAATATTTTGTTTAAAAGAAGTGATGGAACATATCATTTGTATGATTCAAAGGGAAACGAAATAACTGAAAATATAACAACTAAAAATGAAATAGTCGATTATAAAGGAGATTACATTTTAGTTAAATCAAATGAAAAATATTTAATATATAAGTTAGATGGAAGTATTGCTAGTAAAGATGAATTTAAATACATATTTTTAGAAGAAACATTTTATATTGCTGTAAATGAAGATAATAGTGTAAGTGTCTATAGTTTTTCAAAAGGTAATTTAGATTTAGCATTACTTAAGAATATTAAAGTAGATGGTAAAGATATTAAAAATGAAATAAAATATGGATTAAATGGTAGTGTTTTAGTAATAACTTATAAGTATAATGATGAAAATCAAGTTGTTGAAATAAACATAGGATAGGAGGATTTTATGCAAGATAAAAAAACTTTAATAACAATTATTGTTCTGCTTGCTATTTTTCTTCCTTGCTCCATCTTGGGAACGTATAAGAAAATAACTGAAGGTAATGAAAAAGAATTAATTGATGATAATCCTAATCATGAAATATTATTTAATGATAAAGTATACTTTTATTTAAATGATGAGTTATTGTCAGTATTTGATTGCCCAGATTGTGAAATTGTATCTACTACAATCGATGATGAAAATTATCATATTAATTATTATCAATATGGAGATTTAGTTTTAGAGCCAACTTTAAATAGTAACTTTGGTATAATTAAAAAAGATAATTTAAATAATATTTATAGTATGATGACTAGTAATTTTTTAAGTAGTTATACATCAGTAAAAAATTATAATATTAATCATAGTGAACAAGTTTTAATTGTAGAAAATAATGAAAAATGGGGACTTTTATCTGTAAATGAATTAACTGTTGAATTAAAAATACCTATAGAATATGATTTTATTGGAATTCCTGCACATTTAAATAATTCTATTTTAAATACTTCTAAAATGATAGCAAAAAAAGATAATGAGTGGCTGATTTTAGATAAAACTAATACACGTTCTGTAGTAAGTAGTAATGAAATTGTAGATTTTAATGATAATTATTATATAACTTATGATACAGCATATCATATAATGGATTATAATGGACAAGAATATTTAGGTTCATTAACTAAAGAATATGTATATTGTGTTGGAAATTATGTTTTTGTTGTTAATCAAAGTAATTTATATATTTTTGAAAACTGTTCTGAAAATGTTCTTAAAACCGTTGAGTTGGCAACATTTGATAATTTAACTTTTAATGTTACGGATTTGGGTATTGAAATATTAATAAATGGCAATTTATATCAAACTATTGAAATATAAATTTTAATTTGTTAAAATAAAAATGTGTTTTAAAGATGTTTGAGGAGTAAAATAATATTTATTTAAAGAAAGTTAGTGGTTGATGGAAACTAATAATAAATTTATTTGAAGGTTGTAAACTGAAAAACAAAAGCAGCGATGCTATAAAATCATGATAAGATAATTTAAAGGATGGTACCGTGCTTTTGCGCTCCTTGGGTATTATCCTTTTTCTTTGGGAGGAATTAAAATGTTAGATAAAAAGTATAATCATAAATTAGTTGAAGATGGTAAATATGAAAATTGGTTAAATAATAATTATTTTGAAGAAAGAGATGGTTTGCCACCTTATGCAATTGTTATACCACCACCAAATGTAACTGGAAAATTGCATTTAGGTCATGCTTGGGATACAACACTTCAAGATATTATAATCCGTTTTAAAAGAATGCAAGGGTATAATGCTATGTGGTTGCCGGGAATGGACCATGCTGGGATTGCTACACAAGCGAAGGTTGATGCTAAATTAAAAGAAATGGGTATTAATCCAAGAAGTTTATCTAGAGATGAATGGTTGAAATATGCATGGGATTGGAAAGATGAATATGCTGAAAATATCCATAAGCAATGGGCGAAATTAGGTTTATCATTATGTTATTCAAAAGAAAGATTTACTTTGGATGAAAGACTGAATAAAGCCGTTATTTATGTATTTAAAAAATTATATGAAGAAGGTTTAATTTACCGTGGAGAAAAAATAATTAATTGGGACCCAGTAGCAATGACTGCTTTATCTAATGAAGAAGTAATATATAAAGAAATTGAAGGTGCTTTTTATCATATTAAATATTTTATTGCTGGTTCAAATGATTATTTAGAAGTTGCCACTACTAGACCTGAAACTTTGTTTGGAGATACAGCAGTTGCTGTAAATCCGAATGATAATCGTTATAATAAATTGATTGGTAAAATGGTTAGATTACCTATTGTTAATAAATTAATTCCGATTATTGGTGATGAACATGCAGATATGGATTTTGGAACTGGGGTGGTTAAAATTACACCCGCTCATGACCCTAATGATTTTGAAGTTGGTAATAGACATAATTTAGAAAGAATAGTTGTTATAAATCCTGATGGAACAATGAATGATAATGCTTTAAAATATAAGGGCTTAGATAGATTTGCGTGTCGTGAAGAATTAGTAAAAGATTTAGAAAAAGAAAATTTATTAGTTGCAGTAAAGAAAATAAAGCATAATGTTGGCCATAGTGAAAGAAGTGGGGTAATGATAGAGCCTTATCTATCTAAACAATGGTTTGTTAAAATGCGTCCTTTAGCAGATAGAGTTTTAGAAAATCAAAAAGATAAAGATAATAAGGTTCATTTCGTTCCTCAAAGATTTGAAAAAATAATGGAGCATTGGATGGAAATAACTTATGATTGGTGTATTTCTAGACAACTTTGGTGGGGACATAGGATTCCAGCTTGGTATAAAGGGGATGAAGTATTTGTAGGAGAAACTTCACCTGGTGATGATTGGGTACAAGACCCAGATGTATTGGATACTTGGTTTAGCAGTGCTTTGTGGCCATTTTCGACTTTGGGATGGCCAGAAGATACTGAAGATATGAAAAAGTTTTATCCTAATAATGTATTAGTGACTGGATATGATATTATTCCTTTTTGGGTTAATAGGATGACTTTTCAAGGACTTCATTTTACTAATAAAAGGCCTTTTAAAGATTGTTTAATCCATGGCTTAATTAGAGATAAATTAGGCAGAAAAATGAGTAAATCTTTAGGTAATGGTGTAGACCCAATGGATGTTATAGATAAATATGGAGCTGATGCTTTAAGATTTTTCTTAAGTACTTCTACTGCTGCTGGTATGGATTTACGCTATGATGAAGAAAAAGTTGCTTCAACTTGGAATTTTATTAATAAACTTTGGAATGCATCTAGATTTGTATTAATGAATATAGCAGATTTAAATAAATCTAATTTTAATATAGAAAATTTAACTGAAGAAGATAAATGGATTTTAACAAAATTAAACTTAACAATAAAAAATGTTACAAAAGCTATGGAACGTTATGAATTTAATAATGTTGGAACAGAATTATATAGTTTTATATGGAATGATTTTTGCGATAATTATATTGAATTTGCTAAATTTAGCTTAGATTGTCCTACTACTAAGTCAGTTTTATTAATTGTATTAACTGATGTATTAAAATTATTACATCCTTTTATGCCATATGTTACGGATGAAATATATTCTTTATTACCATTAAAAGAAGAAAATATTATGATTAGTAAATATCCATTATTTGATAAAACAATGGTTTTTAAAAAAGAATTAGAAAAAGTTGATAATAAAATTGAATTTATAAAATTATTTAGAAATATTAAATTAGAAAATAAAATAGGTAAAGATTTTCAAATTAAAATCAATAATAATATGAATTATGGTATAATTTTAAAAATTTTAAAAGTATCTAACGAAAATATTGTAAATGATTCTGATAAAAATAATATAAATATTAAATATAATGATTATGATTTGTCAATTTATTATGAAATTAAAGAAAATAGTTTAAATCAAGAACTAAAATTAAAACAAATAGAAAGTTTGAAAAATAGTATTATACGTAGAGAAAATCTTTTAAAAAATGAAAATTATGTAAATAAAGCTCCGAAAGAACTGGTGGAAAAAGAAAGAAAAACTTTAAAAGAAGAAAAAGAAAAGTTATTATTGTTGGAAAGTTAAAAAAGGTTTACAAGTTAAGTAAAGTTGTGTTATAATCAATACGACCCAAAAAAGGTATATAATCCGCTGATTTATATTAAGATTATAGGTAGAAATAATAAGGAGGTTAGAATAATGGCAAATCTTGTAGATAAGATTAATGCAAAACATATTCGTAAAGATGTTCCTGAATTTAGAGTTGGTGACACTGTTAGAGTAGATGTTTGGGTAAAAGAAGGTAAAAAGGAAAGAATTCAAGCTTTCGAAGGGTTAGTTATTGCTAAACGTGGCGGAGGCGTTTCTGAAACTTTTACTGTTCGTAAAAAATCTGGTACTATTGGAGTATCTCGTATATTCCCAGTTAATGCCCCAACTATTGATAAAATAACAGTAGTTAAAAAAGGTAAAGTTAGAAGAGCAAAACTTAACTTTATTAAGGGAATGCGTAAAGAATACAAAGTTAAGGAAAGAAGTTAATTCTTTCCTTATTTTGGTTAGGAGATTGTATGAAATTTGTTAGAATAATTAGGGATTTAATTCCATATGTTTGTTTAATTTTTTTTATAATAATAATTAGAATGTATATTGCTACACCTGTGAGAGTAGATGGTAGTAGTATGCGGAAAACTTTAGAAGATGGAGATATTCTTCTTTTATATAAAATGGCCAAAATAGAAAGATTTGATATTGTAGTATTAAATGAATCTGATGATAAAGAAATTATTATAAAAAGAATTATAGGTTTACCGGGAGAAACTGTTCAAATTAAAGATAATGCTATATATGTTAATGATGTTTTATTAGAAGATGATTATGCTTATGGTGATACTAGTAATTATGATAAAATTACTTTAGGAGAAGATGAATATTTTATTTTAGGTGATAATCGACTTATTAGTAAGGATTCTAGATATTTTGGTCCAATAAAAAAAGATGATATAATGGGCGAAGCAGTCTTTAGATTTTGGCCAATAAATAAGATTGGAATTATATAAGATGTCAAAAATATATGTAATAGGACCAGTAAGCTCGGGAAAAACTACTTTGGCAAATACTTTAGCAAAAAAGTTAAATATTAAAATGTATGAATTAGATAAAGTTGTTTGGGATGATGATAATGGTAATATTAAAAGAAGTAATGAAGATATTGCCATTTTATTTTTAAAAATTATAAAAGAAAATAGTTGGATTATTGAAGATGTCGGAAGAAGTAAGTTTATTGATGGTGTAAAAAATGCCGATGTTGTTTATTATATTGATTTAAATAAATTTGTTTTATATAAAAGATGCATTTTAAGATGGGTTAAGCAAAATTTGGGATTAATGAAATATAATTATAAACCTACGTTAAAAGATTTATTTAATTTATTAAGTTGGATTAATAAAGATGTTGGACAAAAAGAAGAGAAAATTAAATATTTAAAAGAAAATGCCAAAAAGGTTATAATATTAAATAAAAAGGAAATTAAAAAATTGATAAATTCTTAAAAATAAATTAAATTTATATGAGGCAAAGAATATGAGAGTAGTAACGATTTGTGGTAGTTTAAGAATTAAAGAAATTATGATGAAGGAAGCTATTAGATTAGAAATTTTAGGTAATGTAGTTTTAACTCCTGTATATCCACTAAAAAATGGAGTTAGTTATAAAGATGAGGAAGTTGAAATATTAAACAAGATGCATAAAGAAAAAATAAAATTATCTGATGAAATTTTTGTAATAAATAAAGATGGTTATATAGGAGATGCTACAAAAAGAGAAATTGAATTTGCTAAACTTTTGGATAAAACAATTACTTATTATGAATAATGTTTTGTTAAATATATTTATTACCATTTAAAATTAATAATAATTTTAGTATACTAAAATATAGTAAGAGGTAAAATGATGGAAATAGGAAAAGTAATAGAAGAAAAAAGAACGAAGTTAGGATTATCTCAAAAAGAATTTGGAAGTTTAATAGGAGTAAGTGATAGAACAATTTCAAAATTTGAAAATTGTATAGGCGTACCAGATATATTTTTGGCTTTGAAAATTTGTGAAGTATTAAATATTTCTATTTATGAATTACTAGGAGAAAAACCTAAAAAAACAGTAAAAAGAGCAATTAAAAATAGTGATGATAAAGTTAATAAAAAACTTAATTGGACAAAATTGTGGGGAAAAAAATATCCAGTATTAGTACAATATCAAAATGAAGTTGATATAAATAAATATTCAGATGCATTAAAAAAATTATTGGATGATTTAAAAAATACTTATAATTATAATGAACTTGATGCAATGCTAGTTTTAAAAGATATATTAGCACATGTTTATTTTAAAAGACAAAAAAAATAGGTAATTTACCTATTTTTATATTAATCAGTATTTGCTAATCTTTTTATTCGTTCTGGAGCAAAAAAAATATTTTTAAATAAAATTTTTTATTTAGTCTTGTTGCAGGTCATTATAGTAATGTAATCACTTTTAGATATGTCTGCATCACTTTCAATATCTAATATAAATGAGTTATTATCTTCCATAGTTATTATAATAATGCCATCTTTAGAGAAATAATCCTTATTATGATGTTCATTTCTCATAACAACATTCTTAATAATTTTTACTTCTTTTATTTGCATTATTTTTCCTCCTTGTCTTAAATAATATCATACGAATGTTTAATTTTATTACTTTTGTAAAAATTTTTTTATTTTATTATAAAAAAATGTATGGTAACTAGAAAGTCATTTAAAGTTGTTATATAATTAATTAAGGGGGTAA
>CALVSK010000002.1 GCA_944359015.1 uncultured Bacilli bacterium | reverse complement strand
AATTAGCACTTAGATAAAACAAGTGCCAATGAGGTAAGGATATGGATGAAAGAAGAAATAATCTATTAAAAGAGATTGTTGAAACTTATATTAAAACTGCTAAACCAGTTGGGTCCAAAGCATTATGTTGTCAATTTGATTGTTCTAGTGCAACGATAAGAAACGAGATGGCGAATCTAGAAGAACTAGGCTACATTGAAAAAAACCACATATCATCGGGCAGAGTTCCCAGTGAAAAAGGGTATCGGTATTATGTTGAGAATTTAATGGAAGCAGAAAAAATAACTGGAAGTGATATGTTAAAATTGCAAAAGATATTTGCAAATCACGAATTAAAGTTAAGTGATGCAATAACAAAATGTATGGAAATAATTAGCGACATAACCAACTATACTAGTGTAGTTTTAGGAAAAAATAGTTCTGATAATGCATTATTACAAGTAAATATTATTGCAATATCAGAAAAAGAATTAGTTGCTATAGTATGCACGGATAAGGGAATAGTAGAAAACAAGGCATTTACGATTCCAAGCACAATTAACATAAATGAAATAATAAAAACAAGTGAAATAATTAATAAAATGTTAGTTGGAACACCAATTAATGAAGTTAGTAGAAGATTGGAATTAGATGTAAAACCAATTATTAAAAAACAAATTCACCAGTATGAAACAGTGTATAATATATTTTACAGTGCATTTAATGACTTTGTTAATAATAATAGTAATATCCATATATCTGGTAGAACAAAATTATTTGAACAGCCAGAATATAACGATATAACAGAATTAAAAAGATTAGCTAACAAATTAGATGATGTAAAGTTTATAGAAAAAGTTAGTAGTAAAGATATTGGGGATGAAAATGAGATAAAGATATATATTGGTGATGAATCGAAATTTGACCCAAATGTAACTATCATTCGTAAAAAATATCATATAAATGGTGAAGAAGGCACTATAGCAGTAATAGGTCCCAAAAGAATGGATTATCAAAGAATAGTCAGCATGTTAGATTATATTGATAAAAAATTAGATAGCAGAAAGGAAGAAAATGGAAACTAAGGAAGAGAAAATAAAAGTTAAAAGCATAAAAGAAAAGAAAAAAACAACTAAACCAAAAGATAATAAAAGTGATGAAAAAATAAAAAAATTAGAAGAAGAAAAAAGTATATTAAACGATAAACTTTTAAGAGTTACAGCAGAAATGCAAAATATGAAAAGAAGATATGAAGATGAAATATCTAAAATATATAAATATGATGGAGAGAAATTAGTTATTAGCTTATTATCTATAGTTGATAATTTTGAAAGAGCAATAAAACTTGATGATAGAGACTTAACTGATGAATTATCTAAATTCTTAAGTGGTTTTAAATTAATTTATAGTAGTTTATTAAATATTTTAAATACTATGGAAGTAAAAGAAATAGATTGTCAAGGTATGGAATTTGATCCAACAAAAATGGAAGCAGTTTTAACTGAAAAAGATGAAAACTTACCGCAAAATGTAGTAATAGAAGTTTTACAAAAAGGTTATACATATAAAGATAAAGTGATTCGAGTTGCCATGGTAAAGGTAAACGAATAAAAAAGGAAGGATGATAAAAAATGAGTAAAATTATAGGTATTGACTTAGGAACAACAAATTCGTGTGTTGCAGTATTAGAAGGGGGCGAACCAAAAGTTATAACTAATGCTGAAGGAAATCGTACAACACCTTCGGTAGTAGCATTTAAAGGTGAAGAAGAATTAGTTGGTGAAGTTGCAAAAAGACAAGCAGTAACAAATGTTAAAAATACAATTTCATCAATAAAAAGAAAAATGGGTACAAGCGAAAAGGTTGAAGCTAATGGTAAATCTTGGACGCCAGAAGAAATAAGTGCCAAAATATTATCAAAATTAAAGAAAGACGCTGAAAATTATTTAGGAGAAAAAGTTACAAAAGCAGTTATTACTGTCCCAGCATATTTTAATGATGCTGAAAGACAAGCAACTAAAAATGCCGGTAAAATTGCTGGTTTAGAAGTAGAAAGAATAATTAATGAACCAACTGCTGCTGCTTTAGCGTATGGTCTTGATAAACAAGATAAAATGCAAACTATCTTGGTATACGATTTAGGTGGTGGAACATTCGATGTATCAATACTTGAAATAGGTGACGGTTTATATGAAGTAAAAGCCACTAGTGGTAATAATCGTTTAGGTGGAGATGACTTTGATGCAAGAATAACTGATTATCTAGTAGCAGAATTTAAAAAAGAAAATGGCATAGATTTATCAAAAGATAAAATGGCAATGCAAAGAATTAAAGATGCAGCAGAAAAAGCTAAAAAAGATTTATCAGGTATGACTACTGCTCAAATTAGTTTGCCATTCATTGCTCAAAATGATGACGGTCCAGTACACATGGATGTTAGTTTAACAAAAGCAAAATTTGAAGATTTATGTCGTGACTTATTTGATTCAACATTGGAACCAGTTAGAAAATCCCTTAAAGATGCTAAATTAAAAGCCAGTGATATTGATAAAGTAATTTTAGTTGGTGGTTCAACTCGTATTCCATATATTCAAGAATTAGTTAAAAAAGAACTTGGACAAGAACCAAATAAGAGTGTAAATCCAGATGAAGTAGTTGCAATGGGAGCAGCAATTCAAGGTGGAGTATTAACAGGTGAAGTAGATGATATTGTATTACTTGATGTTACACCACTTTCATTAGGTATTGAAACATTAGGAAATGTCATGACAGTATTAATACCAAGAAATACAACAATTCCAACTAGTAAATCACAAGTATTTTCAACTGCAGTAGATAATCAACCTGCTGTAGACATACACGTATTACAAGGAGAAAGACCTATGGCTAGTGACAATAAGACTTTAGGAAATTTCCAACTTACAAACTTACCACCAGCAAGACGTGGAGTTCCACAAATCGAAGTAAAATTTGATATTGATGCTAATGGAATAGTTAATGTTACAGCAAAAGATTTAGGTACTAATAAAGAACAATCAATTACAATAACATCTTCAACTAACTTAAGTGATGAAGAAATAGACAAGATGATGAAAGAAGCAGAAGCTAATAAAGAAGCTGATGAAAAAAGGAAACAAGAAGCAGAAATAAGAAATGAAGCAGATTCAAGTGTATTTGCAACTGAAAAAGCATTATCAGATTTAGCAGATAAAGTTGACAGCAAAGATAAAGAAAAGGCTGAAAAATTAATTGAAGAAGTAAAAAAATCACTTGAAGGAACAGACATAGATGAAATTAAGAAGAAAACAGAAGAATTAAATAAAGTGGCAATGGATTTAGCTGGCAAAGTATATGAACAAGCGGCTAAAGAAGCTCAAGCAAATCAAGAAAGCCAATCTGCTGAAAATCCAAAAAATGATGATGAACACGAAAAAGTAGAAGATGCAACTTACGAAGAAAAATAAAATAAAGGTTCTAGGAAACTAGGACCTTTAATAAGATTGGAGAAAATATGGAAAAAAAGAGAAATGAAATAGAGTCTAAATTTAAATGGCAACTAGAAGATATAATTAAAAATGATGAAGAATATGAAAGAATATGTGTAGAAATAAATTTGTTAGCAGACAAAATAGTTGCTATGAAAGGAAAAATTGTAGAAAATGCTCAAAATTTACATATATACTTAGAAACTAACGAAAAATTAGACATGTTACTAGAAAAAATATATGTTTATTCATATATGTATCATTATCAAAATATGTCTGATGAAAAAGGGTTAAAATATAAAAGTAAAGCAGATTCATTAATGGAAAAAATAAATGTTAAAATTTCATTTGCAAACAGTGAATTGATGAACGTGCCTTATGAGAAAATATTAGCATTTATTAATCAATGTCCAGAATTAAAAAAATATAAATTTACATTAGAAAAAACTTTTAGATATCAAAAATACACTTTAAGCGAAAAGGAAGAAAAAGTAATAGCAGAAGCCCAAAATAGCTTTGGAACTGGTCACGAAGTTTTTTCAAATTTAGATAATGTTGATATTGATTTAGGGTTTATTATAGATGAAACTGGTAAGAAAGTTAAATTAACAAATTCTAATTATATAAAATATATGAATAGCAAAAATAGACAAGTAAGAAAAAATGCTTTTAAGAAAATGTATAAATATTTTAAAAGTATTATTAATACTTTAGCTTCTTCATATAAAGGGGTAATTAAAGAAAAATATTTTTCTAGTAATGTTCGAGGATTTAAAAATCCATTACAAAAAAGTTTATATAGTGACAATATTGATGAAGAATTTTATACTAATTTTGTAACAGAAACCCATAAATATTTACCATTAATGTATAAATATATGGAATTAAGAAATAAAAAACTTGGAATAAAATCTCATATGTATGATATATATGTTGATATAGGAAAAGTAGAAGAAAAAGAAATTCCTTATTCTGAAGGTATAAAAATATTAAACGAAGCACTACAACCTTTAGGACAAGAATATATAAAAGATTTAAATAAATCATTTAAAGATGGTTGGATTGATGTCTATGCTAATCAATATAAAAGAAGCGGGGCATATCAATGGGGAACATATGGTGTTCATCCTTATGTATCGTTAAACTATGAAAACGATGTAGATTCTGTTTCAACACTAGGTCATGAATTAGGACATGCTATGCACTCATATTATTCAAATAATAATCAAGAATATTATGATGCAAATTATCCTATATTTTTAGCAGAAATAGCATCGACAGTAAATGAAGTATTAGTAGGTGAATATTTTTATAAGAATGCTAAAACAAAAGAAGAAAAAATAATGCATTTAGCAGATTTTTTAAATAAAGTTCGAACAACAATATTTCGCCAAACAATGTTTGCAGAATTTGAAAAAATAGTGTTTGAAAAATATAGTGAAGGAGTAGCGATAACAGCAGCAGAATTATCTAATATTTATTATGATTTAAACAAACTATATTTTGGAAAAAATATTAAAATAGATGAAGATATTAAGTACGAATGGGCAAGAATACCGCACTTTTATACTCCTTTTTATGTATATAAATATGCTACTGGTTTAATTGCAGCTTTATATATAGCTAATAATTTATTGAAAAATGATTCTGAAGTTAAAAATAAATATTTAAAATTTTTATCTTTGGGAGCATCTGATTATCCATTAGATATATTAAAAACAGTTGGTGTTGACATAACAAATAAAACAGTAATAGAAAGCGCTTTTGAACTAGTAGAAAACAAATTAAATGAATTAGAAAAATTGATAAATGAAGGTGAATAATAATGAATAAAAAAGATTATTATGAAATATTAGGTGTTAGTAAAACTGCAACTGATGAAGAAATAAAAAGAGCATTTAGAAAACTTGCCAAGCAATACCACCCAGATGTAAATAAAGAGCCAGGAGCAGAAGAAAAATTTAAAGAAATTGGTGAAGCTTACGCAGTGCTATCTGATGCTAGTAAAAGAAGACAATATGACCAATTTGGTCATGCAGCATTTCAAAATGGTGGTGGAACTAGCGGCTTTGGTGGTTTTGATGCAAGTGATATCAACTTAGATGACATATTAAATGACTTCTTTGGTGGTGCTTTCTCAGGTTTTGGTTTTGGGGGAAGAACAAAAACTCAAACAAATAGAACAACAAAAGGAAAAGACATCAGAGTTGTTTTAAACCTTTCTTTTGAAGAAGCGGCATTTGGATGTGAAAAAGATATTAAATTAGAATTAGATGCAGAATGTTCTGAATGTCATGGCAAAGGTGGCTTTAATGAAAAAACATGTTCAACCTGTAAAGGAGCAGGAAGAGTAATAGAGCAACAACAATCACTATTTGGTTATATTCAAACTCAAAAGATATGTCCAACATGTAAAGGAAGTGGAAAAACTTTTGAAATAGATTGTAACGTGTGTCATGGTAAAGGAATAGTGTCCAAAACAAAAACATTAACTGTAACTATACCAGAAGGAGTAGATGAAGGCTTTCAACTTCGCTTAAGTGGTAAAGGTAATGCTGGTATTAATGGAGGAAGTAATGGAGATGTTTTTATAGAATTTAAAATTAAAGAACATCCAATCTTTGAAAGAGATAATGCAGATATATACCTTGAAGTTCCTATTACCATAACAGATGCAATTTTAGGCTGTAAAAAAGAAATACCTACATTAACAGGTAATGTTTATTTAGATATAAAACCAGGAACTCAAAATTATACAAAACTAAAACTAAAGGGTAAAGGTATAAAAACTCCAAATTCATTTAGTAGAGGAAATATGTATGCAGTGATAAATATAATAATGCCTACAAAACTTGATAGAAAGCAAAAAAGTTTATTACAAGAATTAGCCCAAACAGATTTGGAAGACAATGCAGAATTTAAAAATTTTAAAAAATATTTAAAGTAAACTCAATAAATTTGAGTTTTTTTAAAGTTAATTAATTTTTTTGTTTATTAGGTAATTTATTGACATAAAAAAAATCGTAAAGTATAATTAAGACAAAGTTCAAGGTGATGCAAATGCGTTTTAGATTTAAATCTATATTAAGTATTATATTTTTATTAATTATTGGCTGTGCATCAATTGGTATAGGATATTTATTTTATACAGAAGTAATAGAAGCGGCAGACATAGTTGTAGATGGAGACTTAACAATAAATTATATAAATGGAGACAGTTTTAAATATAAAGGAAATACAACAATAGAATTTTCAGTGACAAATAGTAGTAGTGAGCAAAGGTATTATTATATTCAGTTATCAGATGTATATGCAAATGGCATAACATATATATTAAAATCATCAAACAATTTAGAAGTATCGAATGAATTAAAGTCAGATATAATATCAGAACAAATAGCAATTCAAGGAAATGAAACAATAAACTATACATTAGAATTTATTAGTGAAGATGAAAGCGAGTATTCAGGAAAATTAACAGTAGGTTTAAAGAAAACTGATTCAAATACATTTTTTGAAACAATCCTAAAAAACAATAAAATAAGCGAAACAAAATTAACAAATTTTATGGAAAACGCTACTTTAAACGAAGGCTTAATACAAAGTCAAGATGATACTGGTATAGCCTATTACTTTAGGGGAGCAATAAGCAATAATAATGTTTCATTTGGTGATTTTAATTGGAAAATTGTAAAAATAAATGGTGATGGCTCGGTTAAATTGGTTTTAGATGGCATAATAGAAGAAATTGGAAAGTATTATGAAGAAGATTATGATTTTTCTAATTCAGAAATAAATAAAACATTAAATAGTTGGTATGAAACGTATTTAAAAGATTATAGTGATTATATAGCATATTATAAATTTTGTAATGATGTAAATAAAGAAAGTGATGGTACAACTTTTATTGCTTATAATAGGATAATAACTAATAAAATACCAACTTATATATGTTTAGGAAATTTAATTAATACAAAGATTGGTTTACTCACAATTGATGAAGTAGCAATGGCTGGAGCATCAACCTTTGGTAATCAAGATTACTATTTATATAATGAGTCAATAAAAACTGATTATTACACGATGAGCAGTGCCAAAATGAGCAATAATTTATATTATCCTTTTATAATAAATACAAATGGAGCGATAACATATGAAACAAATGGTACATTACTCCGTGGCATTAGACCAGTAATAAATATAATAAAAACAGCAAAAGTTGAAGGGCTAGGTACAGCTGAAGAACCATATAAAATAATAATGGAGACTAAATAAATAAAGTCTCTTTTTTAAAAAAAGATTGTTGACATAAAACATTTATTTTATTAGAATAATGTAAATGTTTTACATTTAAACGTGTCAAGTTATAAGTAAAGTATTAATAAATAATTAATTAAATGTTAAAATATTATTGTGGTGGTAGAAGTGAAAGTATTTAGTGATATTTTAAGTTTTTTAAAAACTTTAAATTTTGTTGATATTGTATTTTTCTTTGCAGTATTAATATTAATGATATTAATAGTCACTCTCATATATTTTATTACAATAAATAATGAAGAAAAAAGTGATGAAAAGGAAGAGACGGCTGAAATGAAAATAATAAAAGAAATACAAGAAAACATTAATAAAGAAACTCCAGAAATAAATTTTACTAATTATGAAAAAGAACAAGAAGATAAAGCGATTATAAGTTATGATGAACTTTTACATAAAAACAATAATTATGAGTTAAATTATGAAAAAGAAGAATTGTATGATGATTTATCGGTAAAAAAAGTTAACTTAGAGAATTTAGTTAATAAAAATGCTGAAATATCATCAAAAGTAGATGTAAGAGTAATTAGTTTTGCTAAAGAAGAAGCGTTTTTACAAGCTTTAAAACAATTACAAAAAGAATTGGGGTAGGTTATGAAATTTAGTATTATTACTTTTGGCTGTAAAGTTAACCAATATGAATCTAATGTGATGAAGGAATTAATGCTTCATCATAATTTTTGTTATGAAGAAAAAACAGAACAAGCAGATATAGTAATTATTAATACCTGTTCTGTAACAAATGTAGCAGATAAAAAATGTTTAAAAACAATAAGGCAAATTAAGAAAATAAATCCTAAAATAATATTAGTAGTATGTGGTTGTAGTGCTCAAAATAAGCAAGTTTTATATAAAGGACTGGACGTAGATATACTAATAGGTAATAAAGATAAAAGTAAAATAGTGGATATTATAAAAGATTATTTAACAAATAAACAAAGATATGTAAAATTTTATAATAGTCGAAATTTAGAATTTGAAGATATGAAAATAGATAATTTTAATCATGTTAGGGCATTTATTAAAATTGAAGATGGTTGTGATAATTTTTGCTCATATTGCATAATACCTTATGTTAGGGGAACTGTTCGCTGCAAAGATTTTGAAAAAGTTATAGATGAAGCCAAAACATTAGTAAATAATGGTCATCAAGAAATAGTATTAACTGGAATTCATACAGGAAGATATAACAGTAATAATTACGTTTTAAGTGATTTATTAAATGAACTAGCAAAAATCAAAGATTTAAAAAGGATTAGAATATCGAGTATAGAAATAACAGAATTAAATGATAAATTTATGGAAACGTTAAGAAAAAATCCTAAAATATGCAATCATCTGCACATACCATTGCAATCAGGAAGTAACACAGTATTGCAAAGAATGAACAGAAAATACGATTTAACATATTTTGAAAACAAAATAAAAGAAATTAGGAAAATTAGACCTGATATATCAATCACTACAGATGTAATAGTAGGATTCCCTGGAGAAACAGAACAAGAATTTAATGATTGTTTTAATTTTTGTAACAAAATTAAATTTTCAAAAATTCATGTTTTTCCATATTCTCTTCGTGAAGGAACAAAAGCGGCATTAATGCCAGAACAAGTTTCACCGCAAATAAAAAAGGAAAGAGTAAATAGACTAATTGAATTATCTAACGAACTAGAAAAAGAATATTATAATAAGTTTAAAGGAAAAAATGTTGATATTTTAATAGAAGAATGTGATAATAATATAAGTTTAGGACATACAAGTAATTATTTATATGTTAAAATTAATGAAAATTTAGAAAAAGGAAAGATATATAACAGAATACTATGAATTATATAAAGGGAAAAATAAAAAAAATTATTTATCATAACAATGAAAACGGCTACGTTGTAGCCTTATTTCGTATTAAAGAAACTAATGATAATTTATTGCTTGATAAGATAAATAAAAGTATAACAGTAGTTGGAGTATTTACAGAAACGAATATAGATATAAATATGACATTATATGGTTATTACACAAAAAGTGCAAAATTTGGTATGCAATATGCAGTAAACAATTATGAAATAGAAATACCGACAACAAAAGATGCAATAATAGAATTTTTATCTAGTTCTTTCATTGAAGGTTGTGGAGAAAAAACTGCTAAAAAAATTGTAGATGAACTGGGTGAAAAAGCATTAGATAAAATAAAAGAAAATAAAAATGTCTTATTAAATATCGAAGGCATTACAGAATTAAAAGCCAGTAAAATATATAATTCGTTACAAAATTATAATAAGAGCAGTGAAGCAATACTAAAATTTCAAAATTTAGGTTTTTCTATTGAAGAATGTTCTAAAATATATAATAAATTTAAAAATAGAATAGATGAAATTTTAGGGGATTATTTTTATGATTTAAAAGAGATTATAGATTTTTCTAAAGTTGATAATATATACATAAAAAATTATAGTAATGATAATAAAATAAGAATCAAAGCCTGTATTTTAGAATCTATGAATATATTAAGTTTTAGTAATGGTGATACATTTCATTATAAAGAAGAAATATTAGAAAGTTTAAATAAAAATTTTGCTATTATTTTATCAGAAGACGTAATAGATGAATTATTAAATGAATTAATAGATGAAGAAAAAATATATTTTGATAAAAGAAGAATATATTTAATGGAATATTATAAAAAAGAGTTAAATATTGCAAATTGTTTAAAGAAAATAGAAGATAAAAATGTAATTAAAATAGCAAATATTAATGAAAAGTTAAAAAAATTAGAAGAAAAATACAAAATAAATTATAATATAGAGCAAGAAAAAGCAATAATAAATGCTTTAAATAACAATATAACAATAATTTGTGGGGGACCAGGAACAGGTAAAACAACTATAATTAATGCAATAACAAAATTATATATCGAAGAAAAAAAATTAGGTCCTGCCCAAATTCTTGAAACAGTTGCTTTATTAGCTCCAACAGGAAGAGCAAGTAAAAAATTGGCAACATCTACTTCATTACCGGCATCAACAATTCACAGGTATTTAAAGTGGTATAAAGATTCTAATGATTTCTTTTATAATGAATATAACAAAACTAATCATAAATTAATTATAGTAGATGAAGTAAGCATGATAGATGTAGATTTATTCAATGCATTACTAAATGGAATAAATTCAAATGTAAAACTTATTTTAGTAGGAGATACATTTCAATTACCTAGTGTTGGGCCGGGTTTAGTTTTAGATGATTTAATAAGTAGCGATTATTTTACATATGTACCTTTAAACCAAATATACCGTCAAAGTGAAAACTCATATATTCCATATTTAGCAAAAGATATTAAATCAAATGAAATTAATGAAGAATTTTTAAATAAAAAGGATGACTATACATTTGTACAAACAACAGATTCTCAAATTAAAGACGCTATAGAACAAATAATTAAAATATCATTAAATAAAAAAATAGATGAGAAAAAAATGCAAGTTTTAGCTCCAATGTATAAGGGAGCAAATGGAATAGATAATTTAAATAATATATTACAAAAAATATATAACCCAGAAAGGCCAAATAAAAATGAAATCATATATGGGGATATTATTTATCGCGAAAATGATAAAGTATTACAATTGGTAAATGATTTAGAAAAAAATGTATTTAATGGTGATATTGGTTTTATTAAAAGTATAGATAAAAATACAATTACAATAGATTTTGAAGGAAATATAGTAGAATATCAAAAAAAAGATTTAAAACAAATAAAGCATGCTTATGCCATAACGATTCATAAAAGTCAAGGAAGTGAATTTGAACATGTTATAATGCCTATATCATCAAGTTATTATAAAATGTTATATAATAAATTAATTTATACGGGTGTAAGTAGAGCTAAAAAAACATTGACTATAATTGGAAATCCTCAATCTTTTATTAAAGCAATAAATAATAATTATTCAAGTAACAGAAAAACTTCGTTAAAAGAAAAAATAATAGAAGTATATAACAACTAAAATAGGTTATAATAAAAGTAAGAGGTGGATAAATTTTGAAAAATATGTTAAAAGTTGTATCTATAGCAGCAATGGCTGCAGTTGCAGGTGGAGCAGTATATATGATGCAAGACCATGATACTAAAAAAATGGTAGGAAAAAAAGCAATAAAAGCAATGAATAGTGCTGAAGATATGATTTCTAAAAAAATTAATTAAAAAAAGGTTCATTATAATTGCGAACCTTTTTTTCTTCTTAAGTACATATCACATTCATTTTCTAATAAAATTCTTTTTTTATCGAATTGTTTTTGTCTTTCAATAATTTTTTCAATTTTAGGTAATTGCTTTTTTATACTTTCATCTAAATTTTCAGGATTTACATTAATAGTTATTGATTTTCCAAAAGCAAAGAAATAAAGTGTATTACTATACAAGTATCCCTCTTTGTTTAAAACTCCGTATAATTTAATCAAACCAAATTTTGTAACTAAATTATATGAAACCAAAAACTCATTATCTTCATCACTATACTTAATTGAATCAAAACAAGCAGAAACTACAATTCCAAATTCATATGAATAAATTGCAAACCTATTACCGATTTTCACAATAGCTTTTTTAATTTTTTTAATAACGTCTTCTTTACCTAAATCTTCTAATTGTTCTTTAAATTTACTTATAGTATGGGCATCCCCATGCAAAGAAATTAAAAGCTTATTAATATGTTCATCAGCATAAAGTCTCTTTTTAGAATTCCCCAATTCAATAATAAGTAAAGTACAATTATCTAATCTTTTAATTAAATAAAAACCAATATATTCATAAATTAATTCTTTTGTACCCTTAGAATTTTCTTTAAAAACCTTTATTGAATTTATATCTTTTTCTGGAATATATTCGCTTTCGTAACACAAATTATACATAAACAACCTCCTTCGTGGAAGTTATTATAGCAAAATTATTATAATTTGACAAATTTTTTTGTTTTTAAGTTTTATAATTCATATAAGGTGATGGTATGAAGGCATATGTAAAAATTTTTATAAGTGCAATTTTTATTGGGGGTATTTTTGCTTATTTTTTTTATAAAGATATCAAAAATGATGTAATTGCTATAACTACTAAAAAAAATGAAATTAGTTTATTTCAAGTTGGAGTATTTAAAAACTTAGATAATGCTAAAAATTTTCAAAGCAATTTTGAAAATTCTATAATATATGAAGATAACGAATTATATAGAGTAATTATAGGTTTGAGTTATCATGAAGAAAATAAAATAAAATTAGAGTCGCTATTTATTGAAAAAGGAATAACATATTATTTAAAAACAATAAAAGTAAATGAAAAATTAATAGAAGAATTAGAAAACTATGAAGTAGTAATAATCAAAAGTAATAAAGAAGAAGTAATAGAAAGTATTAATAAAAATATGTTAAATCTCCTAAAGGGATATTTTGAAGAAAATAGTACATAATAAAAATATGATGAAAAAAAATAAAGAATATATAATATTATTATTTCTTTTTTTATTAGGAATATTTATATTTAATATAAATACTTTTTCATTAAATGATTATCAAGAAAAAACATTAAATAGTCTTTCTAATATTTATTGTGAAAATATTAAAAAAGACTATGAAGAATTATTAAAAGCTAATCAATTTTTAATAACAAATAATATAAATGCAATACTGACAAAAGTAAAGTTTAGAAATATCTATAATTATAAAAATAGTTTAACTGTATATAAAGGAAGTAAGGATAATATAGTTAAAGGAATGTTGGTTTTAGATGAAAATGGTCTAGTTGGTATAATAGATAAAGTATATAAAAATAATAGTGAAGTAAAATTAATAACTAATAAAGATATAAATATATCTGTAAAAATAAATAACTCATATGGTATATTAAAATTGCGTGATGGAAAAATTATAGTAACAGATTTGACACTATATGATGAAATAAATGTAGATGATGAAGTATACACATCAGGAATAGGAAATTTATTAGGAAACATTTTTATTGGTAAAGTAAAAAATATAGATATAGATAAAAATAATATTGAAAAAACATTAGAAATTTCTTTAGGAAGTAATCTGAATAATTTGAATTACTTATATGTGGTGGGATAATGTTTTATTTATTATTAGATATATTGATTTATAATTATACTCCATACTTATCCTATTTTTTTATCCTAAATATTAATAATAAACCGTTTATTTATAATATTATAATAGCAGTAATAATAGATATATTATTAAAAATACCCTTTTATAATGTTATATTTATAACAATTATATATTTATTAAAAAAACATATATTTAAGTTTAATTATAATAATTTATTATATTATTATATAGTAAATATATCATTTATAATCTTGTATTATATAATTAGTTCTTTAATATATTCAAGTATAAATATTTTAAATATTTTAAATCTATTTTTTATAAATAGTATATTTATTTTAATTTGTTATAAAAAGGATAATAGGAACATATTATTACTTAGGTGATGGTATGGATGAATATCTAGCTTCATTTAAAAACAAAAAAAAGAATTTTAAAAATTTTGAAAAAAAGAAGATAAATAAAAATATAAGTAAGTATATAACTAAAATGTTATTAGCGATTATATTTTTTTTAATAAGTTTAATATTTACTAATTACAGTGATAACAATTTACTTTTATATAAACAATATGTATTTACTGAATCATTACCTTTTACTAAATTAAAGGGTTGGTATGAAGAGTTATTTGGAGAAGTTCTTCCTAAAGAAGATGGGACAAAAACAGTATTTAATGGAAAATTAGTATATAAAAATATAGAAGATTACAAAGATGGCGAACGTTTAACAGTTAATAATAAATCTTTAGTTAATAATATAAGTAGTGGGATTGTGGTATATAGTGGAACAAAAGATGATTACGGTAATACTGTTATAGTTCAAGGGGTTGATGGAGTAGATATATGGTATGGAAATTTAGAAAATATAGCAGTAAATTTATATGATTACATTGAAGCTGAAACAATTATTGGAGAAACTAAAGATGAGTATTTATATTTAGTTATAAAAAAAGATAATGAATTTATAAAATATGAAGATTATCAAAGTTAATTTTTTAACAATATATTTTTTATTTATATTATTTTTATGTGGTTATTTAAAAATTGGTCTATGTATATTTTTAATAATTTTAATTCATGAATTAGGTCATGTATTTTTTATTAAAATATTAAAATATAAAGTAAAAAAAATTGAAATTTTTCCTTTCGGGGGAATTACTAAAATAGAAAAAGATATCAATACATCAACCAACAAAGAAATTTTAATAGCAAGTGGAGGAATAATATTTCAGTTAATATTGCTAATTGTTATCAAATATTTACCAATAAGTGCATATACAGAAAATATACTATTAAAGTATAATATGAGTATAATATTTTTTAACATTTTACCAATAATCCCATTAGATGGAAGTGTAATTTTAAATAGTATACTAAATAAACTTTTTTCATATAAGAAATCGTATTATATATATTTAACAATATCGATAGTAGGAATAATACTCTATATATTTTCAAACTATTATTATTCTTTAAATAATTATTTAATAGTTGGTCTTTTAATTGTTAAAACATATTATGCTTATAAAAATTATCATTATTTGTTTAATAGATTTTTACTTGAAAGATACTTAAATAAATATGAATTTAAGTATTTAAATACAAAAGAAGGTAATTTAGATATTTTAAAAATAGATACATATCAATATTTTAAAGAAAATAATAAAGTAGTAAGTGAAAAACAAAAACTTGGTAAATTGTTTGACAAAGTATAGTTTATTTGGTAAAATTGAAATGTTCTTTAAGTAATTTCTTAAAAAACCGCACTAAAAAGGTTAATAAACTTATTAAATAAGTACCTTAAAGGCGCGACTTCAAAAATAAGGAGGTATGAAATGAAAGCTATATTTGAAACAGGTGGAAAGCAATATTATGTATCTGTTGGAGATGAAATTTATGTTGAAAAATTAGATGCAGAAGTAGGAAGTGATATTACATTTAATCAAGTATTATTTGCTAATGGTGTTGCTGGAAACCCATATGTTGAAGGTGTAAGTGTAGTATGTACTGTAGAAAAACATGGAAAAAATAAGAAAATAAAAGTGTTTAAATACAGACCTAAGAAAAAATTTAGAAAGACTCAAGGTCATCGTCAACCATATACTAAATTAGTAGTTAAAAAAATTGGTTAATGATAAAGGTAGATATTAGCAATAAAAAAATTGTAGTTAAAGGTCATGCTGATTATGCTGATTATGGTAAAGATATAATATGCGCTAGTGCATCAGCAATTGTAACTACAAGCGTTAATTTAGCGTTAAAATTTAATAGCAAATCTATTAATTATAAAGAAGAAAAAGACAAATTTACTATTAATGTTATAGAAGATGATGAACAAACAAAAAAAATAATTGAAAATATGCTAGAACTTTTAGAAGAACTAGCAAAAACTTATAAAAAAAATATAAAAATTATTAAGGAGGAAGAACTATGGAATTAATGAAGTTAAATATTCAGTTATTTGCTCATGTTAAAGCTCAAGGTTCTACGAAAAATGGTCGTGATTCTGCAGGACGTCGTTTAGGTGCTAAAGCAAGCGATGGACAAGTAGTAAGTGCAGGTTCAATTATTTATCGTCAAAGAGGAACTAAGATTTATCCAGGTACAAATGTAGGTATGGGTAAAGACCATACATTATTTGCAAAAATTGCTGGTGTAGTTAAATATGAAAGAACTGGTAAAAATAGAAAAAAGGTAAGCGTTTACGAAGCATAAAGTAAATGCTTTTTTAATTATTTAAAATACAAAAAAACAATATTTAAAAATTACCATATTGTTTTATATATAAATATAAAGTTCTAATTTTTAAAATAAGCATCTAAATAATATATTGGCCTTTTTTCTTTAAAATATTGTATTTCAAAATCAGTCATAATATTAGATATATTTCGCTCATCATTATGTAAATCTAGGCTAACACAATCAAAAATGTACCAATATTGCGATAAAGTTTGTAAAGAATAAGCAAAAAGCCCTTTATTATCAGTTTTCATAATTATGTGTTTATCTTTTTTAAAAATTTGGTCATATAATTTTAAATATGATTCATGAGTAAAACGTTCCTTTTCATCTCTTTTTTTTGGCCAAGGTTCAGAAAAAGTTAAATAAATAGTATTAATTTCTTTACCAAATATTTTAGTAATATTTCTGGCATCATCATTAATTAGTTTTAAATTACTTAAGTTTTCATTTTCCAATCTTTTAGCAGCAGTAGCAAGTTGAGATTTATTTAATTCTAAAGCAATAAAATTAATATTAGGAAACTTTTTAGCCATTTTAATAATAAATTCTCCACGGCCAGAGCCAAGTTCTAAATAGATAGGGTTATGATTACTAAAAAAATCATTCCATTTATTTTTATATTTTGCTGGAACATTTACAAAATAATTACTATTTTTTAATATTTCATCAGCATTTTTAACTACATTATATTCCATACTATCACATCCAAAATAATTATAACACGATAAAATATATTCCGTAAATGCCATTTGTTTTTTATATTCTCTTATGTTACAATAAATTTAGGTGATTTACATGTTTGTAGATGAATTAACTATTAAATTAATAGCAGGTGCTGGTGGGGATGGATGTACATCATTTAGAAGAGAAAAATTTGTTCCTATGGGTGGACCAGATGGAGGAAATGGTGGTAAAGGTGCCAGCATAATTTTTAAGGTCGATAAAAATTTAAAAACTTTAATTGATTTAAGTTATAAAAAAATAATTAAGGCTGATAAAGGTGAAAACGGCAAAGGTTCTAATAAATATGGAAAAAATGCTGAAGATATAATTATAAAAGTACCAGCAGGAACTACAATTTATGATGCAAATACTAATGAAATTATAGCAGATTTAATAAATTATGATGAAGAAATAGTAGTTGCTAAAGGTGGTAGGGGCGGCAAAGGTAATAAATCTTTTGCAACTCATAATCTACCAGCACCAAAATTTAGTGAAAATGGTGAACCAGGAGAAGAAAAAATAGTACGTTTAGAATTAAAAGTGCTAGCAGATGTTGGTTTAGTTGGTATGCCTAGTGTTGGAAAATCTACATTATTATCAATAATATCATCAGCTCAACCTAAAATAGCAGCATATCACTTTACAACACTTTCTCCAAATTTAGGTGTTGTAAAACTAAAAGATAGGCGTTCTTTTATTATGGCTGATTTACCGGGTTTAATTGAAGGGGCTAGTAAAGGAGTAGGTTTAGGGACTGAATTTTTAAAACATGCAATGCGTACTAAAATACTTGCTCATGTTATAGATATGGGTAGTGAAGAAGGAAGAAACACAGTAAATGACTATAAAATAATAAGAAAAGAAATTGAAACTTATAATGATATATTAAAAAATAAAAAAGAAATAATTATTGCAAACAAAATGGATTTAGAAAATGCTACAAAAAATTTAGAAATTTTTAAAAATGAATATCCAAATTTAGAAATAATCCCTATTAGTTGTATGAATAACGAAGGTATTGATAAATTAATAATTAAATTAGCTGATATTCTTGATACATTACCAGAAGTAAAACTATATGAAGAAAGTGAATATAAACTTTATAAATATGAAGATATAAAACCATTTAATATTAAAAAAGATGGAAATATCTGGGTTGTAAGTGGTAAAGAAATAGAAACTTTATTAAAAATGACAAAATTTAATGAAGATGAAGGAGTTTTAAGATTTGCAAGAAAATTTAAAGGTATGGGTATAGAAGATGAACTTACAAGATTAGGTGCTAAACCTGGCGATGAAGTTCAAATACTTGATTATATGTTTACTTTTAAAGATGATGAATATAATAAAGATTAGTAAAAACAAAATACTAATTTTTATTTTACATTAATTTTTGCAATAATAATTGAAAAAAGCACAAATTAATGTTATCATCATATTATAGGTGATGATATGAAACCAAGAACAAGAATTATACTATTAAGTATCATTTCAGTATTAATAATTATAACAATAGTTTTAGGAGTTACTTACTCTTTTATGAGGCCAGGTATAGATACAGAATCAGTAACAGAAGTAACACTACAAAGTTGTGCCAAAATAACATTAGAAGATACAGATGTATCAATAGATTTAAATAATACATATCCTATGAGCAAGAATAAAGCATTACAAACTACACCATATACATTCACTGTAACAAGTTCATGTGAAAATTATGTAGGATTTAATCTTTATTTAGCTACTTTAAATACAAATACTTTAGATGCATCAAATATTCATTATATAATAACTAAAAATAACTCTAAAGATATTTTAACAGAAGGAATTTTATCTAATGCCACAAATGCTATAAGTGAATTTACAGCTGAAGAACAAACACAATATAACAATGGAATAAATGGAACTTTTTCAACTATTTATAAATTATACAATGATTCCATACCCTTAAAAGGTGAATCAACTTATGATTTATATTTATATGTAGATGAATCTGTAACTGATGCATCCACTATGAATAAAACATTTAATGCCGGTGTCGCTGTTAAATCATATGATAGAGAAGGTACATTTTCAGAATATATAATAAGCACATATGGTGGTGGAGAAAATGGACTTTATTATCACGACTCAAGTTTAGCAAATAGTGCAGAAGATAATAGTTACAGATATGCAGGAGCAGACCCAAATAATTATGTATGTTTTGGTTCAGATGAAGAAACTTGTCCAAATGATAATTTATATCGCATAATTGGAGTATTTGATGATGAAGTAAAATTAATAAAAGCAGATTATTTGTCCACAGAATATGGAGCTATAGATAATTATGAAAATTTTATTGGTGATACTGGGACATACAGCGGTAATATGAACTTGTCGGATATTGGGGGTTATGCGTGGGATAGTGGAAGTAGTAATACATGGAGTAGTTCAACAATAAGAAGTACATTAAATACAACATATTACAGTACATTAAGTGCAACATGGCAAAACAAAATAGCAACACATACCTGGAAAGTCGGAGAAATGGCTTGGAGTGACACAAATACAGCAAAACAATATTATGATATAGAAGTAGGAAGTAGTTCAAGTAGTACAACAGATAGTATGAAAATAGGATTAATGTACGTAAGCGACTTTGGCTTTGCAGCAAGTAATAGTAATTGGACAACAGCACTATCGAATTATTATTCAGTTAGAAGTACAAATTGGCTATATTTAGGTAATCTTGAATGGACAGTTACTTCGTATTCGTCGAACAGTTATAGCGCGTTTCTTCTGTACCACGACGGCAACTTGAACATCAGCAACGCGAGCAACGGCTATTCGGCCAGACCAGTCTTTTATCTAAACTCTAATGTCACATATGTTAGCGGAGATGGAACTGAGAATAATCCGTATAGAATAAGTTAAAGGGAAAAACCAAAGCCCTCGCCGCCTATAAAACGGCGAGGGTCGCGAGTTATCAACATAAATTTAGGGAGATTGTATGTATAGTTATATAATTGGAAAAGTTAGTGAAATAAATAGTAATAATATAGTATTGGAATGTAATGGGATTGGTTACTTAATATATGTACCTAATCCTTTTAGTTATGTTTTAAATAATGAATATAAAGTATATGTATATAATAAAATAAGTGAAGATGAATATAGTTTATATGGTTTTAAAACTAAAGAAGAATATGAACTATTTTTAAAATTAATCAGTGTTAAAGGTCTTGGTGCTAAACTTGCCCTTCCAATACTTGCAACTGGTTCTATTGCAGGTATAGTAGATGCAATAGATAGAGAAAATACATTATATTTAACTAAATTTCCTAAAATTGGTGATAAATTAGCAAGACAAATAATTTTAGATTTAAAAGGTAAAATAAATATAGAAATATGTGAAGAAATAGAAACTGATGAAACTGAAGATTTAATTGATACTTTAGTGGCATTAGGCTATAAAAATAATGAAATAAGAAAAGTAATTGGTCAAGTAAATAAGAGTAATACTTTAGAAGAACAAGTAAAAGAAGCATTAAAATTATTAATGAAGTAGGTGACTTATGAAAAATGGTTTTACGCTAGTAGAATTAATGGCAGTAATAGTATTAATAGCAATCATAACAGTGATTGGCTTTGTAAGTGTTACTGGAGTTCAAAAAAATATAAATAAAAATTTATGGCAATCGAAAGAAGAATTGATAATAAATGGTGCAAAACACTATGGAGAAGATAATAAAAATAAATTAAGTGGTAGTTGTACTGTAGATGGTGCAACTAAAACTAAATGTATTATAAAAACTGTTGGAGAATTAATAAATGAAAATTATATAACAACAGATGAAACAGATGCCTCAGGAAATAAAATAATGACAAATGATACATTAAATGAAGATGATACAAATTATATAGTTAATGATATGCAAGTTAAAATATATTTAGAGAATAATATGATTTATGCATCATTTTAAGTAAAGAAAGTGAAAAACCTTCTTTTTTTAATTGAAAATAAATAAACGTATATGCTAAAATAGATACGGAGGATTTTTTATGGAAAAATATGTATATTTGTTTAATGAAGGAAACAAAGACATGAGAAATCTTCTAGGTGGCAAAGGAGCTAATTTAGCAGAAATGACTAATATTGGATTACCAGTACCTAGTGGATTTACAGTTACAACAGAAGCTTGTAACAAATATTACGATGATGGTAAGGTTTTAGCAGATTCAATAATATCTGAAATAAAAGAAAATCTTACAAAATTAGAAGAAAAAACAGGAAAGAAATTTGGAGATTTAGATAACCCACTTTTAGTTAGTGTTCGAAGTGGAGCAAGAGCTAGTATGCCTGGAATGATGGATACAGTATTAAATCTAGGATTAAATGATGAAATAGCAGAATCTTTTGCTAAAAAAATCAATAATAAAAGATTTGTATATGATTCATATCGTCGTTTTATTCAAATGTTTGCTGATGTAGTTAAAGGATATTCCAAAAGCAAATTTGAAACAATAATTGATGAAATCAAAGAACAAAAAGGTGTAAAAGATGACATTGATTTAGATGAAAACGATATGGTAAATCTTGTAAATAGATTTAAAGAAGTATATAAAGAATTTGCTGGAGAAGAATTTCCACAAGAACCTTTTACTCAATTAATTGAAGCAGTAAAAGCAGTATTTAGAAGTTGGAATAATGAAAGAGCAATCTATTATCGTAGAATAAATGATATTCCATCATCTTGGGGAACTGCAGTAAACGTTCAAGAAATGGTTTATGGTAATAGTGGAAATACATCTGGAACAGGAGTTGCCTTCACTAGAAATCCAGCAACTGGAGAAAAGAAATTATTTGGTGAATACTTAATTAATGCTCAAGGAGAAGATGTAGTTGCTGGTATTAGAACACCATCAGAAATTGAAACATTAAAAACAGAAATGCCTGAAGTTTATGAACAATTTGCAAATATTGCTCAAAGACTAGAAAATCATTATAATGATATGCAAGATATGGAATTTACAATTGAAAATGGTAAATTATTTATTCTTCAAACAAGAAATGGTAAAAGAACTGCATCTGCAGCAGTAAAAATAGCAGTAGATTTAGTAAATGAAGGAAAAATAAGTAAAGAAGATGCTGTATTAATGGTTGAACCAAAACAATTAGATGCATTATTACATCCAACATTTACTCAAGAAGCAATAAAAGCAGGGGAAGTTATAGGTAGAGGATTAGCTGCATCACCTGGAGCAGGAACAGGTAAAATTTATTTTACTGCAGCAGATGTAATTAAAGCTAAAGAAAATGGAATTGATGCAATACTAGTAAGACTTGAAACATCTCCAGAAGATATTGAAGGAATGAATTCTAGTAAAGGAGTTTTAACCATTCGTGGTGGAATGACTAGTCATGCAGCAGTAGTAGCTCGTGGAATGGGAATTTGTTGTGTATCTGGTGTTGGTTCATTTAAAATAAATGAAGAAGAAAAAACATTAACAACTGCATCTGGTAAAGTATATAAAGAAGGAGATTACTTATCAATTGATGGTTCTACTGGATTAGTATATGATGGAAAATTAGAAATGCAAGAAGCATCAATAAGTGGAGATTTCAAAACATTTATGTCTTGGGCTGATGAAGCTAGAAATTTAAAAATTAGAACAAATGCTGATACTCCAAGAGATGCAAAACAAGCAAAAGAATTTGGTGCTGAAGGAATTGGTTTATGTAGAACGGAACATATGTTTTTTGAACGTGATAGAATCTTTAATTTTAGAAAAATGATTTGTGCTACAACTGTAGAAGAAAGAGAAAAAGCATTAGAAAATATCCTACCATACCAAAGAAAAGATTTTGAAGAATTATATGAAGCAATGGCCCCATACAGTGTTGTTATCAGATATTTAGACCCACCTTTACATGAATTTTTACCTAAGTTACCACATGAAATTAAAGAATTAGCTGATGATTTAGGAAAAAGTGTTGAAGAATTACATCATATTATCGATTCATTAAAAGAATTTAACCCAATGATGGGACATCGTGGATGTCGATTAGCAATAACATATCCAGAAATTGCTAAAATGCAAACTAGAGCAGTTATAGAAGCAGCAATAAATGTAAATAAAAAGGGTATAAATGTTACACCAGAAATAATGATACCATTAGTTGGTGATATAAATGAATTAAAATATGTTAAAGAAATTGTCGTAAGTACTGCAGATGAAATAATTAAAGAAGCAAATATTGATTTAAAATATGAAGTAGGAACAATGATTGAAATTCCAAGAGCAGCCCTACTTGCTGATAAAATAGCAACAGAAGCAGACTTCTTTAGTTTTGGAACAAACGATTTAACACAAATGACTTATGGCTTTAGCCGTGATGATGCTGGTAAATTCTTAGATTCTTACTATGAAAAAGGAATTTTTGAATCAGACCCATTTGCAAAAGTTGACACTGAAGGAGTTGGTTTGCTTATGAAAATGGCTAGTGAAAAAGGTCGAAGCGTAAACAAAAATATTAGTTTAGGTATTTGTGGAGAACATGGGGGAGACCCATCAAGTATAGCTTTTTGTGAATCTTTAGGATTTAACTATGTATCATGTTCACCATTTAGAGTTCCAATAGCAAGACTTGCTGCTGCTCAAGCCGCAATACGCCAAAAAAGAAATTAAATTTAAAAAAGCCTTAAGCAGGCTTTTTTTAAAAAACTAGAGGTAAAAATGGACGATAAAAAAATAACTTTAAGGGAATTATTAAATTTAACAGAAGAAGAAATAGATAATTCTAAAATAGCTTTATGTTCCTATAGTTATGATTTGAATAAAAATATTTATGATATTTGGTTCGAAAGTAATCAAAAAGATATTTCCTATGCTTATTATAATTCTGATAAACAAAAAAATTATAAGGTAGGACAAACAGTTTTTGCGTTTGTGCAATTTCCTGAAAATAATAAACATTGGATATTAGTTTCGGTTGGCAAAATTTTAGAAAGTCCAAGTGGTAATGCAATATGTAAATATGAACCAATAAAAAAATATGATGGAATGATTGGAAGGCTAAGAATAAATTTAGCAACTGGCAAAAGATTTGGTTTTGTTTATAATCTAAGCACTTATATTGAGAAAGCAGAAGTAATCGCTATAGATGATAAAAATAAGGAAATTGTAAAGTTTAAAGGATTTAATGAAGTAACATTATCTTATAAAGATGTCGAAACAATTTTAAATAATCCTTCATGTGATTATTACAAAATTTTAGAGCATATAAAGGGAATATATTGTTTGACAGATACATTTACCGGAAAACTTTATATTGGTTCTGCAACAGGTAAAGATGGAATAGCAGGACGTTGGAAAGATTATATTATTACCCAAGATGGTGGGAATAAAGAACTTATAAGTTTAAAAGAAAAAGAATGTGGAGATTATTTTAAAAAAAATATAAAGTTTGTTTTAATAGAGTTTTTTGATATAAGCATATCAGATGAATATATAAAACAAAGAGAACGATATTGGAAAAAAGCATTTGAAACTGTTAAAAATGGTTATAATGACAATTATTAAATTGGGAAACTTGAATATGTTTTCCTTTTTTTATTAGTTAAAAAAGGAAAATGAAAAAATAAATCATAAATATATATGTAGAAGGCAAAAAAGGAGATATTTATGAACATAAAAAAATTTATTATTATATTTTTATTAATGATTTGTTTTGTAAATAAAGCAAAAGCAGAAAGTTTTTATGAAGGAAGTAAAATTGAAGGTATGTATGTAGTAAAAATAAATGATAAAGGAGAAAGAAAAGAAAAACAAGGAAACTTTATAAGAAGAACAAGTGATAATTTTTTTGTATATTGTTTAGAACCATTTGTAAAATTAAATACAAATATGGACTATGAAGAATATATGGGTGAATATGAAAAAATATTAAAAATTACAGAGGAAGAGTGGCAAAAAATAGAATTAATTTCTTATTATGGGTATATGTACAAGCATCATGTAGAAGATTATTGGTACTATATAACTCAAATTTTAATATGGAGAGAAGCTGATAAAGATTCAAAATTTTATTTTATAAATGAACTTGGTGGGGAAATAGATTATCAAAAATATGAAAAAGAAATAGAAGAAATATATAATCTAGTAGATAATCATTTTAAAAATCCGGTCTTTGATAAAATAGAATTAATGTATGGAGAACAAAAAACTTTTAAAGATTATAATAATGTATTAGAAAATTTTAAAATTGAAAATAATAATGTAAAAATTGAAAATAATGCATTAAACATAAATGGTGATAAACTTGGAAAATATAATATTTCTTTAGAAAAAGCAAGCAATAAATATAGCAGTAAAACAATAGTATATATTAATCCAACAAGTCAAAATATTATGGCTGTTGGGAATTTTGAAACTATAATTTATAATTTAGAATACGAAGTTAAAGAAACTTGTTTAAAAATAATAAAAATAGATAGTGAGACAAATAATCCAATTAAACAAGAAGGAATTATTTTTGAGATATATAATTTGGACAATGAATTAATTACCGTAGAAAAAACAGATAAAAATGGCGAAATTATATTAAATAATTTAAAAATAGGTAAATATTATATTAAGGAAAAAACAAATCAAATAATTGATGGTTACACAATAAATGAAATAAAAAAATACTTTGATTTAGAAAGTGAAGAACCAGTTATAATATATTTTGAAAACGAACCTTTAAAAGGAAATATTGAAATAATAAAAAAAGATGAAGAAGGCAATTTTGTAGAAAATGTTAAATTTGGCTTATATGATAAACATAATAATTTAATAGATGAAAAATATACCAATATTTCAGGATATTTAATATTTGAAAATTTAAAAGTTGGAAAATATGTAATAAGAGAACTAGAAACAAAAAATGAATACGTAAAAAATATAAAAGAGTATGAAATTTATTTAGAAATTGATAATAAAAACAATAAAATTATAAATAAAGAACTGGAAATAATAAATAATTATAAAAAAGGAACCATAATTATTAAAAAAGTAGATATAAACAATGAGCCATTAGAAAAAGCAAAGTTTGTTTTATATAATACTAACTATGAAGAAGTAGCAAGTGGAACAACTGCTCAAAACGGAGAAATAAAAATAGAAAACTTAAAAATAGGTAAGTATTATCTTAAAGAAGTAGAAGCACCAATAGGTTACCAATGCCTAAAAGATTATATTGAATTTGAAATAAAAGAAAATAATGAAATTGTAACGATAAATGTTACTAATTATAAGATTAGCATTAGGGTTCCTAATACAGGATTAGCAATAAAAAAATATGAATTTATAATACCCAATAAGAAATTTTTATTTGGCTATAAATAATATAACATGGTATAATACTACATAGGAGTTTTGTAGTATGAAACGTAGTGAAGTAGATAGAAATAAATTAAGTCCCATGATGCAACAATACATGGAAATAAAAGATAAGTATTCAGAAGAACTTGTCTTTTATCGTTTAGGAGACTTTTATGAAATGTTTTTTGATGATGCTTTAATTGCATCAAAAGAATTAGAATTAACATTAACAGGAAGAGTTGCAGGATTAGAAGAACGAGTACCAATGTGTGGTGTACCTCATAATAATGTTAAGGCATATATTGAAAAATTAGTAAATAAAGGATATAGAGTTGCAATTTGTGAACAACTAGAAAATCCTAAAGATACAGGCAACAGAATGGTAAAAAGGGGCATTGTTGATGTAATAAGTAAAGGAACAATCGCTGATAATGAATTATTAAATGAACGTGATTCATCATATATTGCAAGTGTATTATTTTTCAAAGATGTAATAATGCTAACAATTTTAGATATTTCAACTGGTTATTTAGCTAATTTAACAATAGAAAATAATTTAGAAAAATTAGTAAATGAAATTTTAAATTATAATATTAAAGAAATAATATTAGTAGATAATTTAAATACAGAATTTATAAATTTAATGAAGAATACTTATGGAATTGGTATAGTAATAAGTTCTGAAATGTTAGTTAATAAATATCAAGAATTATTAAATACAATTGATAATCAAAGAATAAAAAGTGGGGTAGAACATTTATTTTATTATTTAGATGTTAGACAATTAAAAGATTTAAGTTATATTAATAAAATAAATATAATTGAAAAGCAAGAATATGTAGAGATGGATGTCCACACAGTTAGAAACTTGGAATTAATTGAAACAATAAGGCTTAAAGAAAGAACATATTCATTATTATGGTTATTAGATAAATGTAAAACTGCAATGGGAAGTAGGAAATTAAAAAGTTGGATTTTAAATCCTATAAAAGATAAAAGTAAATTAAATAATAGATATGATAAAATCGAAATATTAAATAACGAATTTATTTTAAAAGATGAATTAAAACAATTATTATATGAAATTTATGATATTGAAAGATTAGCGGGTAAAACAATAAATGGCAATTTAAATGCTAGAGATTTATTGCAATTAAAAGGAAGTTTAAGTGTTTTACCCAAAATAAAAGAAATAGTTAAAAAGTTAGGCTTTGATTATGAAATAAATACTCATGATGATATTTATGATTTGTTAGAAAAATCGATTGCTGAAGAACCTCCGATTAGTGTAAGAGAAGGTTATATTATAAAAAGTGGATATAATAAAGAGTTAGATGAACTTAGAAATATAAGAAGTGGTGGAAAAGACTTTGTTGCTAGGTTTGAATCAGAGTTAAAAGAGCAAACAGGCATAAAAAACCTAAAAGTAGGATTTAACAAAGTATTTGGCTATTATATTGAAGTACCAAATGGTCAAAGAAATTTAATTAAAGAGGAATTTAATTGGTATCGTAAGCAAACATTAGTTAATTGTGAAAGATATATATCACCAGATTTAAAAGAAAAAGAGTCTTTAATTTTGAATGCTGAGGAAAAGATAATTGATTTAGAATATGAATTATTTTGTGAAATTAGAAATCAAATAAAAAAAGAAGTACCAAATTTATTTATAACATCTAATATAATAAGTGATATAGACGTACTAGTTGCACTATCAGTATGTAGTGATGAATACAACTTTGTAAGACCAAATTTAAACGATGATGGAATAATCGATATCAAAGAAGGAAGACATCCAGTTGTTGAAATTGTAAGCAAAGAAGAATATGTGCCAAATGATTGTACAATGGCAGAAGGAATAAACACATTATTAATTACAGGGCCAAATATGAGTGGTAAGTCAACCTATATGAGACAATTAGCAATAATCGTAATTATGGCTCAAATAGGTTCTTTTGTTCCTGCAAAAAGTGCTAATTTAACAATTGTTGATAAAATTTTTACTAGAATAGGAGCTAGTGATGATTTAGTAAGTGGAGAATCAACTTTCATGGTAGAAATGAAGGAAGCAAGAAACGCAATAGTAAAAGCTACAAAAAAAAGCTTAATATTATTTGATGAATTAGGTAGAGGAACAGCAACCTATGATGGTATGAGTTTGGCCCAAGCAATACTTGAGTATCTAAGCAAAAACATTCATGCATATACATTATTTTCCACCCATTACCATGAATTAACAAAACTTGAAAAGAAATTTAAAAATATAAAAAATATTCATGTAAGTGCAGTTGAAAATGGTGACTCTATAACCTTCTTGCACAAAATTAAAAATGGGGCAATTGACAAAAGTTATGGAATACATGTTGCAAGACTAGCAAAAATGCCAGAAGAATTATTAGAAAGAGCTTCTCAAATATTAGAAGAACATGAAAGTAATGCTAAAAATAAAAAAGGTATAGAAACAATACAATTAAGCATGAATTTTGAACAACCTAAAGAAAAAGAAGAAAATTTAAAAAATGAAATTGAAAATTTAGATATCATGAATTTGACTCCGATTAGTGCATTAAATTATCTATATGAATTAAAAGAAAGAATAAAAAAAGGTGATTGATATGGGATTTAAAGAAACTATAAAATTTTTTAAAAGATATATTATTGGAGAAAAAAGATTATTATTTAAAGCAATGATATGCATATTACTTAGCTCTATGATAGGAGTTAGTTTTGGATATTTAATTGGCTTAGCAGTAGATTATACAACAAATGAAAAATATATACTAGCCGTATTAACATTAATACTATATTTTATATTTATAATAATAGATAATATGTATTTAAATAAAACTGGTAAAATTTCAATGAAAAATGTCTGTATAAATATAATGGAAAAGATAAATTATCAAGTATTTTATAAGGTTGGATTATTACCTGCAAGAGCCTTTGAAGAAAAAAGTAGTGGAGAGTTATTAAATAGAATGACTAGTGACTCAAGTAATGTAACAGAAACATTTAGACAATTTATAAATATCGGAACAACGTTTTTTTCTGCATTTGTTATTTTTATTTATATTTTGTTTAATTCTTGGCTAATTGCTTTAGAAATAATCCTATATTTTATAATATTTTATTTATATTCTAAAAAATATTTACCTATATTAAAAGAAGTTCAAAAAGAAATAACCGCCGAAAAAGATAAAGCAGTTGCCGAAGCTAATGAATCCATTAGAGGAATTAGAGAAATAAGAGCTTTAGGAATAAGAAAGACTATTAATATAAAGATGAAAGAAATTATAAATAATATATTTAATAAAAGTAAAAAGCAAGTAAAAGATGAAGAAAATTATTATGCAACATCATACATATTAAGTGCTATGTTAGAAGTAACAGCTTTTATTACATGTATTATCTTAATAGCATTAGAAAAAACAACAATTGGCTTTTTTATTTCAATAACTTACTACATATATAGATTTATGGGATTAATCGAGTGGGGCATGAATTTTTCTGGTTCTTATCAAAGAGCCAAAGTATCACTAGAAAGAATAGCAGAAATAGTGGATAATAAAATATATGATGACATTTATTTTGGAAACGTGCATAAAACAGACATTGAAGGTAATATTGAGTTTAGAGATGTAACTTTTAAATATAGTGAAAAGGAAGCATATATTTTCAAAAATTTTAATTTAAAATTAGAAAAAAACAAAAAAATTGCATTAGTAGGAAAAAGTGGACAGGGAAAAACTTCGATATTTAATTTATTATTAAGATATTTTGAACCAAATGAAGGGAAAATATTAATAGATGATATACCAATTAATGAATTTGATGAAGAATCTTTTAATCAAAATATAGCTATAATTCGTCAAGAACCATTTATTTTTAATAAAAGTATAATAGATAATTTTAAAATAATCGATAAATATGTCTCATTAAAAACAATAAGAGAAGCCTGTAAAACAGCAGAAATCGATGATTATATAATGAGTCTTCCCAACAAATATAACACATTAATAGGAGAAGGGGGAGTTAATTTAAGTGGTGGCCAAAAACAAAGATTGGCAATAGCAAGAGCTCTTTTAAAAAACACAAAGATTATCTTATTTGATGAAGCAACAAGTGCCTTAGATAATGAAAACCAAGAAAAAATAAAAAATGCCATTGATAATTTAATTAAAAATCATACAGTAATAATTGTTGCCCATCGATTATCAACAATAATAGATTCCGACATAATATATGTTATTGATAATGGTAAAGTAGTTGCTCATGGTAAACACAAATATTTATTAAAAAACTGTGAAGTATATAAAAATTTGTATAAAAATGAAAATAAAAACTAAACACAATGTGTTTAGCCTAGTGCTACATCAAAAACCATCATAATTATAAATCCAAATATTGTAAATAAGGCCATTAGGTCTTTTTTTTCGTTAGTTTGACTTTCTGGTATTAATTCTTGTACAACAACATATATCATAGCCCCACCAGCAAATGCTAGCAAAATAGGCAATAATATCTGAATTTTTAAAACTAGAATAGCACCAATTACTGCAGATATAGGTTCTACTATTCCACTTAAATTTCCAAACATAAAAGCTTTTTTACGACTCAGTCCTTCACGTCTTAAAGGCAAAGAAACAGCTGAGCCTTCTGGAAAATTTTGAATACCAATTCCAATTGCTAACATTACTGCTGCCATAACAGTCGCTCCTTCAATTCCATATGCAACAGAACCAAATGCAACTCCAATTGCCATACCTTCTGGTATATTTAAAAGTAATGTAAATCAAGATAAAAAAATATAAACATTTTTATCTTTGGAAATCTCAATTTTACAAATTTTATCTAATTTAATATTATTTTCTTTTATAGATTCAAAAAATTCTTTTATAAAAATTGAATAACTAAATGCATGAGCGGTGCAACATTTATTTTTTAAATTGTTTTTGTAAAAATTACAACAAAAATATTTTTTATTATTTCTGCCTTTTCTAATACTTAATTTATGTTTACACTCAAAGCAATAAATATTATTTAAAAAAGTTTTATTTATTTTTTTATTATTAAATTTTTTTTGTACTTTGAAAAAAGTATCTTTATCAATTATAGCATCATGGGTATTGTTACATTTTATCCATTGAGCCTTAGGATTATTAATAGTAACTCTATATTTATAACTTAATCGTTGATGTTTATTTTGAACTAAATTTCCTATATAAACTTCATTATTAAGAATGTTTTTTATAGTAGTGGTACTCCATAAAGTATTTTTATTTTTTCTTATCTTTGATAGTGTTGGTTGATTATTTTTATTTAACTCATTTTTTATATCATTAATTGTATTTAATTTTAAGGCTAAAGAAAAAATAGCTTCTACGATTTCTTTTTCTTTAGGATTAACTATTAATTTATTTTTCTTTTTCTTACTTTGTTTATATCCAAGAGGTATACATCCACCTGTCCATAAGCCGTTATTTTGCATAATTTTAATTGAACTTCTAATTTTTTTAGATAAATCTTTGGCATATAAATCATTTAAAATAGATTTAAAAGGTAGAATATCATTATAAGCACTATCATTTTGAGTATCTATATTATCATTAATTGAAATAAATCTTATATTGTGAGTAGGGAAATAATGTTCTACAAATTCACCAAGTTTTATGTAATCTCTACCAAGTCTCGATAAATCTTTAACAATAATAGTATCAATTAATTTTGCTTCTATATCCAAAATCATTTTTTTAAAAGAAGGTCTATTAAAATTAGTACCAGTATATCCATCATCAATATAAGTTTTATAATTTCTTATACCATTGTTGTTTAAATAATCCAATAATAATTTTAATTGTTTATCAATACTTTCATTTTTGTCTTCTTTAGATAGTCTTAAATAGAGTGCAACTGTTTTATTCCAGATTTTCATAAGAATTATCCTTTTTTTGCAAATAAATATATATAAACTTAAATTTTTTCATATTAAATTATATGAAAATATTTTATAAAATATAAAAAAAGATGCATAAGCATCTCTAGTTAATCATTATAAGTTTCATCATATTGCATAGAATATTCTTCTAAAAGTTGTGATAAAATTAATGGGTCATTTATTTCTTGAACATAAGTATCAGTATTTTCATTAATTTCTTTTAAAACTTTATATTCATTAGTTGGCTCTTCTTTTTCATTAAGCTTAACTGCTAAAAAATAGTTGCAGTCATCTATATCAGCTTTTAATAATAAGCCATAGTTATTATTATCTTCTAATTGTATCACTTCATCAACGTTCATATTTTATATTACCTCCCAAAACTTTCTGTTATTTCTTCATCAGCAAAAGGATCATCTAAATCATTATTATTTCCTAAATCATTATCAATAACAGGTTCTTCCAAAATTTCTTCTTCAATATTTTCTTCATCATTTGGTACATCTAAAGTATTTTCTTCAGAATCTACAGGATTATTTAAAGTTTTACCTTTTTTGGCTTTCTTTTGTAATTTTTTTAGAATTCTTTCAACTTTTTTCAATAAAACTTGCTTTTCTTTATCACTTAAATGGACAGAAGTATGTATGTAATTAATTATCATATTACATTGATTTATCACATCTTCTTCTTGAAAATTATCGATATTTCTTGAAATATTTTTAATTACTTTATCAATTTCTTTATATTCTGCTGATTTCTTTTCATTCGGTAGTATTAAACCTAAACCAGTTAATCCAAGGCCACCAATAACTGTACCTTGGGTAAGAGCGGTTAAGGAAGCAACTTTCGCACTAGCAACAGCGGCAGTCTCAGCAGCAGCACTTGCAAAAGAAGCTAAAGATTGACCTCCAATGGTCCAAACACCAGTAACAGCATCAAAAGATGTAGAAGCACCAGTTATAGCATTAATAATTGAAGCCCCAGCTTGATTGGCAGCATGTAAAGCAGCTTGCTCAGCCGCCACGGAACTATGCCATAATATTCCATTATTAACCATACTTGTACTCAAAGTTGAAATATAAGAAGATTCCATCATAGAAGTTATTGCAGGAATCAAAGCTTGAAACGCAATTATAGAAGCAACAACTAAGGCTGTAATACCAGCAGCGATTAATATTTGTTTTTTATGTGTTTTTATCCATTCCCAAGATTTTTTTGCAACTACTTTTATTTTGTTACCTACAGGTTCAGTATTTTCATAAGTAGGTCCATCGTTTGAAGGCCCATCATTAGAAGGTCCATCATTTGAAGGTCCATCATTTGAAGGTCCATCGTTTGAAGGTCTGTCATTTGAAGGTCCATCGTTTGCAGGCCCATCATTTGAAGGGACATCATTTGAAGGGACATCGTTTGAAGGCCCATCATTAGAAGGTCCATCGTTTGCAGGCCCATCAGTGAAGAGTTCTTGTGGTTGTTTTTCTTCAGAATCAGTTTTTTCTTTAGCAGGTTCATCTAAATCAGGTTCTTCCAATTCATGACTTAAATCCTTAGAAGCATCATACTCTAAACCACATTGTTCACACAAAATATTAAAATCATCTCTTGCTTTAACTGTTTCTAAATCATAAAGAGCAGCATCATTTCTAAGTTCGCCAATAATACTTTCGAGTGATTTTTTACTAGTTTCATTTAATGCCAATTCTTTACTTGATATATCAAGATTATTAATTTCTTTCAATAAATCATTTCTAATATCTAGAATGCTAAAACCCTTAAGTTCTCTTTTTTGCTCATTTAAAACTGTTAAAGCATCATTATAAGCATCTCTACAAGGTTTTTGACCAGCAACAAGTTCAAAAATTGCCTTGTTTTTTTCTCTTTCTGTTAAGTTAGTTTCTTTATTTATTTCGTGTATTCTTTTAGATACATCAATAATATTTTTGTGCTGTGTTTCAAGATTTGCTTCAGCAGATATGTATCTTTGTAAAGTCAAAAAAAGATTTTGAACTTTTTTAAAATTAGTCTTAAATGTTTCCTGTTTTTCTGGATTCCCAGCTCTAACCATTTCATCAGCATTTACTATTTCTTCAATTTTTCCCATCTTTTTTTGAAATTCAGCAAAAAAATCCAACATTTTAGTTTCTCGCGTACTTTCTTTTAAAGCATGTAATCTGTCCATAAATTCATCTAAATCTTTTCCATACAATTCTTTGGCTAGTTTTTTAGCATCTATGATTTTAAAACCATTTTTTTCAAATTTTTCTAAATTTTCTTCTGTCATACATCAAATTCCTTTCATAATTACTAAAATTATACCATAATGTCTTTTGCATGTCTACATTTCTAATAAAATATACCATCTGGTATGTTATGAAGGGTAACGGATGAAATCAGCATCAAACATCTTTTAAAACTACTACTTTTTTTTAAATCCTTTTCTTTTTTATTCATAATTTTATCAAAAATTTTATCTCCAATAAAAAGTAATAGACCTCCTAGTAAAAAACCAATACTAACAGTTACCCAAGCATTCATTTTTAAACCCTCAGCCATTTCTATAGCAGGAGATAATAAAGACCAAAATGTTGCAGCAATCATAACTCCAGCTGAAAATCCTAGCATAGCATCTAAAATACTTTTATTTACTTTTTTGAATAAAAAAACGACAGAAGCACCTAGTGCAGTAATAGCCCAAGTAAATAAAGTGGCAATAAGAGCTTGAACATAATATGGAAAACTTAAAAAGTAATCAATCACAAAAATCCTCCTTACATAGTAGTAGTTTATGTAAATAAAAATTGTTGGTGATTTGACTTTACAAAATATAACAAAACATATATAATAACTTTTAGTTTAGGAGGGATAATTATGTTTAATATACCAGTAATAATTTTAAAACAAACAGTTATTCTTCCAAATCAAGAAATTAAACTTGAATTAAGTAATACTTTAAGTGCCAAAACAATAAAAGAAGCAACACTAAACTATAAAGACCAATTACTAATAATAGCACCAACGGATGAAAAGGAAGAAAATCCATCAGTTGATGATTTACCAAAAGTAGGAGTTTTAGCTAAAATAAAAAGTAAAATTGGTGTAAAAAGTGGAATACAAGTAAAATTATGTGGTATTCAAAGAGTGGCAGTAAATAAATTTTATAGTGATGAAAATGACATATTATATAGTGAAGTTATGTCTATAGATTTACCATCATTAATTGAAGAAGAAGAAAATGCCGTACTAAGAAAATTAATTGAAGTACTAAAAAAATATATAGCATTAGCCAATTATGCATCAAATGATATATTAAGTTATATGAATGAAAAAAAAGATATAAATAAAATAACAGATGCTATAGTATCATTTTTACCATTTGATACTATGAAAAAGTTAAATTATATGCAAACTATTAATCCGATAAAAAGGGCAAAAGCATTAATAAAAGATTTAAATGAGGAAATAAAATTTTTAGAGCTTGATGAAGAATTAGACGAAAAGGTAAATGCTAGTTTTAATGAAGAACAAAAGAAATTCTTATTAAAAGAAAAATTAAAAACGATAAAAAAAGAATTAGGAGAAGAATCATTACAGGAAGAAGAAAGTAAAAAATTTAGGCAATTATTAGAAAATTTAAAAATTAATCAAAAAATAAAAGAAAAAATAAGACACGAAATAGAAAAATATGAATTAATGAATGAATCATCTCCTGAACTTAGCATATTAAGAAATTATATAGAATATATGTTGAATCTTCCATGGAATAAAAGTACAAAAGAAAACAATAATTTTAACGAAGTAGCAAAAGAATTAGACAAAAGTCATTATGGTTTAGTTGAAATAAAAACGAGAATTAGTGAATTTGTAGCAATAAAGAATATCAATAAAAATATAAAAAGTCCTGTAATATGTCTTGTAGGTCCACCAGGAGTTGGAAAAACTAGTATAGCAATGTCTATAGCAAGTGCTTTAAATAGGAAATTTTATAAAATAAGTGTTGGTGGGTTAAATGATTCAACTGAATTAATTGGTAATCGACGTACCTATATAGCAGCATCGCCCGGAAAAATAATTCAAGGCTTATATAAAAGTGGTGTAAACAACCCAGTAATATTAGTAGATGAAGTAGACAAGATGGTAAAAGATTATAAAGGAGATCCAGCAAGTACTTTACTAGAAATATTAGACCCTGTTCAAAATAAATATTTTGTTGATAATTATATAGAAGAACCATTTGATTTAAGTAAAGTGTTATTTATATTAACAGCTAATACAATTGAAGATATACCAATTGCATTATTAGATAGGGTAGAATTAATAGAATTACATAGTTATACATTATTTGAAAAAAAAGATATTGCTAAAAAATATTTATTGCCTAAAATATTATCAGAACATATAATAATTGATAATAATTTTAAATTGTCTGATGATTTATTATATTTTATAATAAATAATTACACTAATGAAGCAGGAGTTAGGGAATTAGAAAGAGTATTGACATCATTAATTAGAAAAATTGCAATAAATAATATAAAGACAATTAATGAAGAAAAAATTATAAAATTATTAGGCAATCCCAAATACGAAAATGAACTATTGTTAGAAGTATTACCTGGAGTTGTAAATTCTTTAGCATATACTAATCATGGAGGGCAAGTAACTAAAACAGAAGTAATTGATTACAAAGGAAATGGTAAAATAAAAGTTACAGGAAATGTTGGCATAATAATGAAAGAAAGTATTGAAGTAATAATTTCATATATTAAAAATAATTATAAATACAATTTAAATAATATTGATTTACACTTTCATTTTTTAGATGCCTCAACAAAAAAAGATGGGCCATCAGCAGGCTTAAGTATAGCAGTAGCTTTAGTTTCATTATTAGAAAAAAAGGTTATACCAGATGATATAGCATTTACTGGTGAAATATCCCTAAATGGTAGTATTTTAAAAATAGGTGGTTTAAAAGAAAAATTAATTGGAGCATATAATAAAGAAATAAAAAAAGTTTATATTCCTAAGATGAATATAAAAGATTTAGAAGAAGTACCTAAAATTATTTTAGAAAAAATAGAAATTATCCCAATTGAAAACTTTAGTGAAATACACAAAACATATTTTAAATAATATTTAATAAAATAATAAAGGTAATATTAATGATATAATAATTGAAACAAACATAATTTTAGTCAAATAAATTTGATAAGGGCTAATTATGTTTTTTTCATCTACATAAATTTTATATTTTTTACCAATAGTAGGTTTAAAAAACATATTAAATCTTTTAATTTTATCGATTACTAAAATTTCTTTTTTATTTTTTATAAAAATGTAATAATATAAATACAAATTACCATTTAAAGTAGTTTTTGTAGTTAAATTTGTACAAGTACAATATGCAACAGACATTTTTCTTGCTTTTTCTTTAATTTTAAAGTATTTAATAAAAATAATAGTAGCAAAAGAATAAAAAATAACGAATAAGAAAGTTTTTTCTTGCATATTAATCACCTAATAAATTAATAACATATAAAATTGTTTTTGTCTATTAAATAATGTATAATAAATTTGAGGTAAGTATGAAGTTAGAATTTAAGTTAGAATATAAAGATAATAAAACGATGGCTAGACTTGGAGAAATTACATTTAATAATAAAAAGTATCCAACTCCGATGTTTATGCCAGTAGGTACAAATGCAACAGTTAAAACATTATCCCCAGAAGAACTAAAAGAAATAGGTTCAGGTATAATTTTATCTAATACGTATCATTTATGGTTAAGACCAGGAGAAGATATAGTATCCTTAGCAGGAGGATTACATAAATTTATGAATTATGATGGGCCAATTTTAACAGATTCTGGTGGGTTTCAAGTATTTTCATTAGCAAAATCTAAAGATATTACTGAAGAAGGTGTAAAGTTTAAAAATCATTTAAATGGAGATTCGCTGTTATTGACTCCCGAAAAATCAATTGAAATACAAACTAAACTTGGTAGTGATATTATGATGAGTTTTGATGAATGTGTCAAATGGCCAAGTACTCATGAATATATGGAAGAAAGTGTCAATAGAACTTTAAGATGGGCTCAAAGGGGAAAAATAGTCAAGAAAGATAATGAACAATTATTATTTGGGATTGTTCAAGGTGGCGAATACAAAGATTTAAGAAAATTTTGTGCTGAAGAACTAGTTAAAATGGATTTTGATGGTTATTCAATTGGAGGAACTTCAGTTGGAGAAGATAAACAGACAATGTATAAAATGGTTGAGTATTCAACCCCTTATTTGCCCGAAAATAAACTACGTTATTTAATGGGAGTTGGTGACCCCATAGATTTAATTGAAAATGTAATGCGGGGAGTTGACTTATTTGATTGTGTATCTCCAACAAGACTTGCAAGACACGGGCATACATATACCAAATATGGCAAAATAAATATAAAAAATAGTAAATATAAAGATGATTTCACCCCTATAGATAACTGTGATTGTTATACTTGTAAAAATTATACTAAAGCATATATTAGGCATTTAATAGTTGCTAATGAAACATTTGGAGCTAGACTATTATCAATACATAACATTTATTATTTACATCAATTAATGCTTCAGATTAGAGAAAACATAAAAAAAGGGACTTTAGTAGAATTTAGAGATGAATTTATAAAAAATTATTATAAGAAGGGTGAGTAAAAATGTTAAAATTTGATAGTAATAAAATGGGAAATACTTTAGCAAAATTAGTTAGTTTTATTGAAGGAGAAGAATTTGTATATCGTACAAGTATTATGAAAAAGAAACTTCATAATTCAAATACTTTTGTAAAATATTACACTAGGGGTTTATACCGTGAAGAATCTCCTTTTTATAGAATAGTAAGTATATGTTTTGATGAGCAAGAAATAAATAGAATACATGATAAAATGCTAAGAAGAAATGAATTAGTTATATTAGATACAGTTGAAGAAAGCAAGAGTGAAGATAAAGAAGAAAATAAAGTTTTTAAAAGTAGTTCAACTATACCATTAACTCTAGATAAAACAAAAATTAAAGCAAATTTTTCATGTTTTTCATATCTTTTAGATTTTCTTGCTTATGTAGAAGAATGTGTTAAGAAAGAAAAAGGAATAAAAGATGGTGAAATAATTTTATTGACAGAAGATGAATATTTATTTTTATTAAAGAGTTATTTAGAAATGCATATGGGATTGGTAAGTGTTAAAAGAAAAGAAAAATTAGCTAAATTAGAAATAGAATATGATATTAAAGTACAAGAGATAAGAAAGAAAATTATAGATGAATTATCACTTGTTAGAAAACAAATTAATAAAGGGGTTGGAGTAAATGAATAAATTAATAATCACTATAACAATTATAATAATATTTAGTTTAATCGGTGGTTTTACAACATATAAGGTAGTAAATGAACACAATGATAAATTAATAACAGTAAAAGAAAAAGAAATAATTGAAAAAGCCAAAACTTGTATTAATGAAAAAAAGTGTTTAACAGAAAAAATTACTTTAAAAACACTTTATGATTTAGGATATTTAGAAAAACAAGTTAACCCTATAACAAAAGAATATTATAATGAAGAATCATATATTACATTAAAGAATAAAGAATATGTATTTATTGAAATTAATTAGTATCTTTCTTTTTATTAATACCTAGCATAGAACCAGCAATACCAGTAAATACAAGAATTAAATAATAAACTAAAGTTATGATACTAAAGAAGTTATTGCTAGTAAACAAATTAATAATGATTAAAACCAATAAAAATAATAAAGACATTTTAATACCAGCTATGTAGCCTTTACTATTAACTCTTTTTCCATTTTTAAAACCAAAAAAGAAGAAAGCGCCAACATTAAATAAAAATAACAAAAAATTTGTAATAGTAGAATTTACCCCAATTAAATTTAGTAAACTACAAATAAATACAACTAATATTATAAAAATAGAATAAAATCCCAATGTTTTAAATAAATATTTCATTAAATCACCTAATAAATATTATGTGATGATTAAAATAATATGAATTAACTCATAATATAAATGGTGATGCAATGGAACTATTTACCGTTTTATTTAGAACATTATTTTTCTATTTTTTTGTTTTATTAGCTTATAGAATAATGGGAAAAAGAGAAATAGGGCAACTTGGAGTAATAGATTTAATAGTATCAATATTAATTGCTGAATTAGTGGCAATATCAATTGAAGAAACAGAAAATCCAATTTATCTAACAATAGTACCAATAGCATTATTAGTAGTTTTAGAAGTGGCATTTGCATATGTAGCTATTAAATCACGTAAATTTAGAGTTATTTTTGATGGCAAACCATCACTTATAATATGTAATGGAAAAATCAATTATCGAGAAATGGTAAAACAAAGATATTCATTAGATGATTTATTAGTTAGTTTAAGACAACAAGGGATAAAAGATTTAGAGATGGTAGAATATGCATTTTTAGAGCCTAATGGAGAGTTATCAGTATTTAAATATAATATTTTTAAATTAAAAAGTAGTTATCCGATGGCCCTTATTTTAGATGGTTCGATTCAAAAAGAAGCATTAAAATTTATCCGAAAAGATGAAGAATGGTTATATGAAGAATTAGAACAAAAAAACTTGAAACCAAAAGATATATTTTATGCTTTTTATAAAAACAAAAAAGTATATATAATAAAAAAAACAGAAGTAAAATAAATTTTAAGAAAAAACACTATGTCTTTTTCTTTTTTTATGTTATACTATATAAGAATAGTAGGGTGAGTCAAGTGAAATTGCTAAACAAAATAAAGAAAAAAGATATATTATATTTTTTAGGTGTATTAATTATAGGTGTATTTTTAGTATTAGTAGTTCGAATTACATATGCATTTTTAGCAGCTAACATTAATGAAGCGAGAGAAAACGTTACATTAAATAGTGATGATGTTGATAAATTAGAATTTGCAGTAGGGGACCCGTTAAAAATAGATGCAACACCAACAACATTGCCAGAAAATGGTGCAAATTTAGTATCTACTACAACAGCAAGTGCCTCACTTTTAGCGAATACAACAAATAATACAGCGGAACATACATATTTTGTATATTTTAATATTCCAACAAACACATTTGTTTATTCAGATGGTTCAACACCTGAAATTATTCTTACAATAACAGACCCTAATGGTAGCGAAGTTACAAATATTGATGGTTTAACTTATGGAACATTTAATGGTGTATCAGGATTTGACATTACAACTAAAACAGGTTTATTTACTGTTGCAAATTCCTATACAATAACTTCAAATTCTAGCAAAACCGCAACAACTCAAACTTGGAATTTTAAATTGACATACTTAAATCTTAGTTTTGACCAATCTTTAAATTTTGGTAAAAGATTGATTACAGAAATTCAAATTCAAAAAGAAGAACATAAAGAAACTTTTGCAGATTATATAATAAGTACATATACAGATGGTTCAAATGGTTTATATTATCATGATGCAAATTTATCAAACAGTGCAGGAGATAATAGTTATAGGTATGCTGGAGCAAATCCAAATAATTATGTATGCTTTGGCAGTGATGCAGAAACTTGTCCAAGTGATAACTTATACCGAATAATTGGAGTTTTTGGGAGTGAAGTAAAACTAATAAAGTCAACAAGTTATGGAGATTATGCATGGGCAAGTAGCGGAAGCAATACATGGAGTACGTCAGATATAAGAACGACATTAAATACCACATATTACAATACATTAAGTGAAACATGGCAAAACAAAATAGCAACACATACTTGGAAAGTCGGAGGAATGGCTTGGAGTGACACAAATACAGCAAAACAATATTATGATACAGAAGTAGGAAGTAGTTCAAGTAGTACAACAGACAGTATGAAAATAGGATTAATGTATGTAAGTGATTATGGATTTTCATCCGAAATTTCAGATTGGACAATCCCGTTATATGATTATTTTTATTCAGATTTATATAGTGGTAATAATTGGCTATATTTAGGCGATTATGAATGGACAATTACTCCGCATTCGTCGGATAGTAGTATTGTTTTCTGTCTGTACATCAACGGCAGCTTGTACGACTTCAGCGCGAACAATGGCTATTCGGCCAGACCAGTCTTTTATCTAAACTCTAATGTCACATATGTTAGTGGAGATGGAACAGAGAGTAATCCGTATAAAATAAGTTAGAAGGAGAAACAAAAGCCCTCGCCGCATCTAAAACGGCGAGGGTCCGCGAGTTATCAACATAAAATAGAAAGGATTTGATTTAATGAAAGTATTATGTATAGGACACTCTAGTTGGGATATGACAGTTCCAGTAGATGATTACCCAATAGAAAACACAAAATATCGATTTAATGAAAAATATCAAATGGGAGGAGGCCCAGCGTCGAATGCTGCTTATTTATTAGGTAAGTGGGGTATTGATACTGTAATAGCGACTGTTGTAGGCAGTGATGATTTTGGAACTAAAATAAAAAAAGAGTTTCAAGATTTAAATATGAGTACTGATTATATTGAAACGACGTATGATAAAGACACATCATTTTCTTTTATATTAATAAATAAAAAAAATGGTAATAGAACTGTTTTTAATGTGGCAACAGAACATCCAATGTTAAAAAAGTATAATTATGAATTTACACCAGATATTATTTTAACTGATGGCCATGATTATGGTGCAAGTCAAAATGCTATTAGTAAAAATCCTAATGCTATAAGTGTTATAGATGCAGGAAGAATTACACCGGAACTATTAGAGTTATGTAAATATGTTAAATACATAGTATGTAGTAAAGGTTTTGCTGAAACAGTTACAAATTTAAAGTTTGATTATAATAATCCTCAAAGTTTGGTTAATATATATAATAAATTGCAAAATAAATATCCAAATTCTATAATTGTAGTTACCCTTGAAGAACATGGAGCATTATATCAATCGGGTAATCAAATTAAAATCATGCCGGGGTTAAAATGCGATGCAATTGATACAACAGGTGCAGGAGATATCTTTCATGGAGCATTTGTATACGGATTAGCCAATAATTTTGATATAGATAAAACAATAACGCTTGCCAATATTGCAGCAGGATTATCTGTTCAAAAAATGGGTTCAAGATTATCTATGCCAACATTATCAGAAGTATTAGATTATTATTCAAAAAAGATGAATATAAATAACCAAGTTCCAGAAACAACTACAGCAAAATGATAACAAGTAAAACACCAAAATTGGATTTGCATGGTGAAATAAGTGCAATGGTAGAAGTATTAATAGAAGAATTTATAAAAGATAATGTGATTTTAAAAAATGAATATATTATAATAATTCATGGGAAAAGTTCTAATATTTTAAGTAATGAAGTTTATAGAGTATTAAAAAATAATAGTAATGTTTTAGAGTGTAAAAAAGATAATTGGAACCTAGGCCAAACAATAGTAAAATTAAAAATTTGACATAATTAGTAAAATTTGGTATAATTTGGGTCCAATATGGAAATACTATGAACAATATGAGAAATTTACACAAATTTGACAAAAAAAGTAGTTTGTGCTATAATGATATTGTTCGAGTAATTAGGGGGTATGGAAAAATGAAAGGATATGTTTTAGAATACATTTGTGAAAATGAATTTAAGAAGTTAGAAAGGGCATTAAAAAAATATAACATGCTAGCTTTCAAAAAATTAAACTTTGATTATTATCCAGCATTAAGAAATGGAAAATTTCTTGGAGAATTAATCTCAGTTAATAAGAAAAATGGTACTGAAAAGTATGAATTAAAACTTCCAAGCGATAAAATGTTTGCACAAATTCATGGAGAAGTTAAATTAATTTACACAGTACATAAAAAAGAAGAAGTTGTTGTATTAGAAACAATAACACCATCTGATATATTATTAGAAGGTCATAGAAGTGAACTAACAACATATAAGGGAATAATGATTTCTAAAGCAAATGCTTCAAAAGATATGTTTAAAATAGATTTATTAAACATGTTACAAGATAAATAATTTAGAAAAGGTTTAAGATTTAAGGGGGTTTCTTAAATCTTTTATTTTTAGTATAGGTGGTAATAATGAGCAAATTAAAATTAACTAAGAAACAAGCAATAAATGCAATAAAAGTGTTTTTAAATACTTTTGAATTAATATTAGATGCTCGTGAACTTTCAGAAAATCTTAAAACAATTAATATAATAGACTCTAATAATAATATTGTAGGTAAAGTTATAATTTATGACGATTATTTTCAAATAGAAGTTAAAACAGATAATTATATATTAAATGCTAAACATACAATACCCAATGTATTTGGTATTGTAGAAAGAGCAAACAATAAAGAGAAAAAAGGAGTATTTGGAAGTTGGACAAATAAAATAATTTTTGATTTAGAGAGTAAAGAAGCCAAAATTAAAGGGGAATTTTTACTTAGTTGTACTACTGATAATGAGTATGGAATAAGTTGTTTATGTCATCCGAGCCTACATTATGAAAATAAAGAAGGCAAAAAAACAATAATTAATTTTTTTAAAAACAGTAGAATGTTTTCTTATGAAGAGTTTACTGATGGATATCAAGAAAAGATTTATGTAATGCCATTTGATAATTTAAATGGATATATATTACATAGTATAGCAAAGGGGAATTATGATTTTGAAAAAGGAAACTATCCATACAAAAAATATGCGGGTGTTTTCAGTTGTGGAGAAACAAATAAAGATGACTTACATGTTTATCTAACAGAAGAAAAGTTCGGAGAAGAAATAGAAACAAAAAATAAGGTTTTGCCTAAAGTTTCTAGCGGAACATATAGTGAAGTTATAAAACAAATAGGGGCATTATTTCAAAATCTGGATTACACTATGGTACAAAAGATAGAAGAAATAAGAAAGTTTTTTCTTCAACTTGGAATCCCCTTATTTGATAATTTAGTAGGAGTATGTTTTGATAGATTTAGTGCCGATGAGGTAAAAAGTTTATTAGGAATAGATTTATTACCAATTAAATACCAAAATGGAGGAATGTCATTAAAAGATGCATATTTTGAAATAGGAATCAATAACTCATTTTTTCCATCCGATGTTCAAAAAAGGATTTTAGAAAATAAAAAGGATTAACGATTTGTTAATGCTTTTTTAAATTATATTGTGCCAAACAAGTTATTTGATAATTAACCAATAAAAAAAGAATGTTAAATCATTCCTTTGACTCAAAATTTAAATATTATTTATTATCATATAAAATACATAAATAATGGTGCAGGTAGAGGGACTTGAACCCCCACAGAATAATCCAATAGATCCTAAGTCTATCGCGTCTACCAATTCCGCCATACCTGCAAATAAAAAAATGGTGGACCTCGTAGGACTCGAACCTACGACCGCCCGGTTATGAGCCGGATGCTCTAACCAACTGAGCTAGAGGTCCATGCAAAATAATAATATCACATTTAATTGTTTGTTTCAAGTTTTTTTTTATTAAATTTTTATTATTAATTTAAAACCTAATTTCACTTTTTTTTCACATTAAAAACATACTTTTATCAAATCTATTTATTAATATTAAGAGCGAGGAAGGCAAAGATATTTGTTTATAAATCATTAACTCTTTTACAAACCTTTCTATAATATAAATTATAGTTTTATAGTTCCTACAATATAAATTAAAGTTTTCTTTTTAAACATAAGCAAATAAATATCTGCCTTATCCTCTAAAAATAGATGAAGTAATTTTGCTCATCTTTTTTTATATGTTATAATAATAATAGGTGTATAAAATGGAAAATGAAGAATTTAATATAAAAACATTTTGGGAGACATTTGATTCATTAAATAATAATAATCCCGAAAAGTGGCAAATGGCAAAGAAAGTATACGAATTTAAATTAGATATCCCTCAAAATAGTACATATTATGAATATTTAGGTAGTTTACTAGCAAAAATAAAAATAAAAGAAATAGATGATGCAGAAAAATATAGTTTATTGACTTTAGCATTTAGTGACAAAAGAAGTATAGAAAGTATAATTAATATAAAAAATTATAAACAATATTTATATGTTAAATATTATGGAAATTTACCAAAAGAACTTGAAAATTTTGTATCTCGTTTATCTATCGATATATTAAAAAACATGAATGTCAATCACTTTAACGAATTTGTAGACTTATTAATGGGGTTAGGTTTTTTATATCATGAAGCAGTAGAATATAGTGTAAAAATATATAACTTTATGGGTTATTTTAAAGGCAGAGATTTATTAAATCAAAGATATGGGGTTATAAGTAAAACAGAAATTGAAAATATTTTTTCTGACATAGATTTAAGTAACGTAACTTATGATATTAATAAAAAAGAACCTAATTTGAATGAAAAATTAATTAAAATGTTACTAGGTGAAAACTATAATGCGAAAGATACACCAATAAAACAATACTTAGCAAAACTTGCAAGTCAAGATGTAATATTTTTTGTAGAAAATATAAATTTAATTGCAAAAGAATGGTATAAAATACTAATAGAATATACTAAACGAAAAAATTTAGTACCATTAAATTTGCGTTTTAATATTGCACAAATTAGAGATATTTTAAATGAACTAGCAAATACAAAAAGAAGAATAAAACAAAAAGAATATTATAAAGGTAAGAAAAAGACTCGAATTAGCAAGTTGTCTCAATATGAAGAAAGAGATGAGCCGTTATTAGAATCTGATATATTAGATTATATAGGGACAAATAGTAAATATGTTTTATTACTACATAAATTAATTGATAGGACAATAGAACTTTCTCGAATGATGGAAGGCAATTACAGTAAAAAGTTTCCAAATATTACAATAAATTTTAGTGATTATACTTTATATACTTTTCATCCTCAAGATAGAGATATATTAAGTGCTGGTTTTAGGACCGATAATTGTTTTTTACCTGTTGGAGCAGGTGATTCAGTTGGCTATAATCCAAGTTTACTTCATTATTGTGCAACTACGCCTTATGGTGGAGGCGTAGAAATAAAAAATCAAAGTGGTAATACTTTAGCATTTTGTCCAATATTAAGAAATGGAAATGTAATGTTAATACATTCTATTGAAGGAATAAAATTAAATAAAAATGAAAAAAGGTTAGTTACATCAATGCTAAGAGAGTGGGCAGATAAAATAATATTAGAAAGTGCAAAAAGTGAAGGAGAGTACGGTATAGTAGCAGTACTAACTACAAACAACCCTAATTTAGATAAATGTCAAACATATGGAGAAATATCTTCAAAATACAAATTTCATTTTTATGACCCACAAAGTGAAATGAAAGAAGTTTATAGTAATTTAGAATACGCTCATTTTTTAGTTTCATTAAAAGAAGCAAAAACACTAAATGATATATCATATGATGAACCGGTAGAATATGATTATGATTATAAAGAGTTAAAGCCAACATCATACAGTCAAGTTAATTTTTCTTTTGAAGAAATACAGATAATTAGAAAATTATATGAACTTGAAGAAAGTAAAATTAATAATACAAATTACCGATATCAAATGTTAAAAATACATCAAGAAGTTGCAGCAATGGAATTACTAAGAGAAATTAAAAAAATAGATGAACAATTTTACCAAAAATATCAAGAATTATTTAGAATAATGAAGGATAAAAAAAGAGATTTATATAGTGATTTTAAAGACTTAGTGGAAATAATTAAGGATATTTTGCAAGAAAAAGGGTTAAATATTCAAATTGATTTTTATAATATTAAGACAATATATTATACAGAGGATTGGTTTATAATAATAACTCAAGAAAATGAATTAATAACTGAAGCCAAAGATGAATTGGATGAAGAATATCTTAGTGTACTAGATGAACAAAAGAAAAAATTAAATATGGATAGTGGAGGTAGATAATGCAAAAAATCTATGGTTTGGTAAAATGGTTTGATTATTCTGAAAATTGTGGTTATATAATTGGTTATGATGATAAAATGTACTATTTTTTATTTGATAATTTACTATTTGAACCAGATTATTTAAAAAGTGGTTTAGAGGTTAAATTTACATTAAATAATTATTTTAATATTGAATATGCAAGTGATATAGAAATGAACTTGAATTAACTTGCTTAAAAGCAATATTTTTGTTAGAATTATTTTGAAGTAAAGAAGGTGAATATATGGATTTAAATAAAACATCAATATTTAATGTAGCAGAATTAAGACAAGAATTAATATTAATAACTTTAAATGAAGTAATTGAAGCATTAGAATTTAAAGGATATAATCCCACCAATCAATTAGTTGGATATTTAACAACAGGAGATTATAAATATATTACAACATTTAATGATTCAAGAAAAAAAATTAGTAAGTATGAACGTAGTGAAATATTAATGGCTTTATTAAATTCATATATGGGTAAATGAAAAGATATATAGGATTAGACTTAGGAATTAAAACATTAGGAGTGGCAATAAGTGATAAGACAAATACTTTAGCAAATCCTTTGACATTAATTGAATTTACAAAAGAAAACTATGAACAAGCATTAGAAAAATTACTTATTATATTAAAAGAAAATAATATAAATGAAGTTGTATTGGGTCTGCCTAAAAATATGGATAACACTGAAGGTTTTGCTGCTAAAAGGAGTTTAAATTTTAAAAAAATGCTTGAAGAAAACGATATAAAAGTTTATTTAGAAGATGAGAGATTAACAACAGTAGAAGCAATAAATATAATGAAACAAAACGGAACAAAAAAAATAAATAAAAGTGGTAAAAAAGATATTTTATCAGCAGTGTTAATATTAGAAAAATTTTTAAAAAGGAATCAAGATGAAAGAAAATAAATTAATAATAGAAAAAGATGATGGAAAAGAAATTTATGACATACTAATTAATATAGAGTTAAATGATAATAATTATATAATATATACTAAACATGAAGAAAATGAATGCGGAGATACAATTGCGTATGCTGGAAATTACGAATTTAAAGACGGTAAACAACATGTTAAACCAGTTGAAGATGATACAATATTAGAGTTCTTAGATACAATATTAATTCAAATTCAAAGAAAAATGAATGGAAGTGAAGTAAATGACTAAAAAGAAAATAGCAATAATATTAGGAGTAATATTAATAGTTATTATATTACTCAGTAGTTTTTTTTGTTTGTCATTAAGAAAAGTATCTAATAAAAATGAAATAATAAATTTTGTAGTTAATAATGGAGATAGTAAAGAAGAAATTGTAGATAATTTAAAAAATGCAAATTTAATTAGAAACAAGTATGTAACATTAATATATATTTTTTTAAGTGGCAATACCAATATCCAGGCGGGAAAATACGAATTAAAAAGAGATATGTCTACTGGAAAAATAATTGAAATATTAGCTAATGGGGATATAATGAATAGCAAGAAAGAAGAAGTAACAATTACATTTAATGAAGGTATAACATTAAAAGAATATTTAAAGTTACTGGCAGATAACACAGTACTTGAATATGATGAAATAATTGAAGAAATAAATGAAAAAGAGTTTTTAAATAATTTAATTAATGAATATTGGTTTTTAACTGAAGATATATTAAAAGATGATATATATTATGCACTTGAAGGATATTTATTTCCTAATACTTACAATTTTTATGTTGATACAACATTAGAAAGTGCAATAAAAAAAATATTGAATGAAACATCCAAGAGATTAGAAGAATATAAAGAAGAAATTGAAAATAGCAAGTATAATATACATGAAATTTTTACTATGGCAAGTATAGTAGAAAAAGAAGCTGTAAGTTATGAAGATAGGACAAAAGTTAGCCAAGTAATATATAAAAGATTAGATATTAATATGAATCTTGGTATGGATGTAACAACTTATTATGGAGTAGGAAAGAGTATGAAGGAAAATTTAACAAATGTTGACTTAAATGATGATAATCCTTATAATACTCGTAGAACTGATTTTTTAGGTTTGCCAATAGGTCCGATTTGCAATCCATCTATTGAGAGCATAAAAGCAGTTTTAGAACCAGCAGATACAAATTATGTGTATTTTTATGCTGATATAATAACTGGTAATGTATATTTTACAGATAGTTATGAAGAATTTTTAGAATTAAAAGAGATATATGGATAAGGTGATAAATTTTGAAAGAACATATATTAGAAATGGAAAAGTATGCAATTGAAAATAATGTACCAATAATAGAAAAAAAATCAATTGTATACATAATGAAATACATTAAGGAACATAACGTAAAAAGTATTTTAGAAATAGGTAGTGCTATAGGTTATTCTGCTATATTAATGGCATCAAGTACGAAAGAAGTAACAGTAACAACTATAGAGCGTGATGAAAATAGATACATGGAATGTTTAAAAAATGTCAAAAAGTGTGGAATGGAAAAGAAAATAAATGTAGTTTTTCAAGATGCATTAGAATTAAATTTAAGTGATGAACTAAAATATGATTTAATATTTATTGATGCAGCGAAAGGACAATATATAAAATTTTTTGAAAAGTACAAACATTTTTTAAATCCTGGGGGAATAATAATTACTGATAATCTTAATTTTCATGGATATGTTGGAGAATCAAACAAATTAGATAAAGGCAATTTAAAAAGTTTAGTTGAAAAGATTGAAAGTTACATCGAATTTTTAAAAAATAATACAGAATTTGAAACAAAATTTGAAAATATTGGTGATGGGCTTTCAATAAGTAAGATGAAAGAATAAAATGAAAAAGAAATTAGTAACTGTAAATAGCAAAGAAATAATAAATGATTTAAGAGAAATTGATAATGTAACACTTCTATATCCTCTTAAATCTTTTTGTGTTGGCAATGAAGTTCTGTTTGAAATAGAAGAAATTGATGATTTTGTATTAGTAAATAGAATATTAGATGATGAAGATTTAGATTTATTAAAAAAAGTATTAAATAAGGGTAAGGGTAATATAAAAGGTATTGTCTTTGATGATTTAGGAGTATTAGATATTATAAAAGATTTAAATATAGTTAAAATATTATTACTTGACCATTTAGCAACTAATTATGAATCAATTAATTATTATTTAGAATATGTAGATAGTGTTGTAGTATCTAATGATTTAACAGAAGAAGAAATTAAAGAAATACTTAATAAAAGTAAAAAAGGCTTAGTACTTAATGTATTTGGTTTAAAAACTTTAATGTATTCTAGAAGGTTACTTTTAACAAATTATAATAAATTTCATAATTTAGAATTTAAGAATAATGAAGTAGCAAGTATAGAAAATAAAAAATTTAGAATAATTGAAAATGAGTATGGGACTAAGTTTTATGCTTTAAAATATTATAATGCTTTAAAACTATTAGAATTAGAAAATGTATTTTTTTATTGGTATGATACTACGCTGTTAAATAAGGAAGATACTTTAAAATTAATAAAAGAAAATAATGTAGAAAATATCGAGTGTGATGAATTATTTTTAAATAAAGCAACAATATATAAAGTAGGTGATATAGATGCCTGAATTACTAGCCCCAGCTGGTGATTTTGAAAAATTAGAATTTGCATTTTTATATGGGGCAGATGCTGTGTATTTTGGGGGACAAAATTATAGTTTAAGAGCAAATGCTAAAAACTTTAGTAACGAAGAAATAAAAAGTGCAACACAATATGCACACAAACTTAATAAAAAAGTTTATGTAACAGTAAATATAGTATTTCATAACGCAGATTTAAAAGGAATAGATGAATATTTAATTTATTTAGATAAAATAAATGTTGATGGAATAATAGCAAGTGATATATTGATTATAAAAAGGGTAAAAAAACTTGGATTAAAATTACATTTATGTTTATCGACTCAAGCAAGCGTTTTAAATAAAAAAGCAGTTGATTTTTGGAAAAAATTAGGAGTAAAAAGAATAGTATTAGCAAGAGAAGCATCAAGAAAAGAAATAAAATTAATAAAAGAACGTGGAATAGAAGTAGAAACTTTTATTCATGGAGCAATGTGTACTTCATTTAGTGGCAAATGTGTTTTATCTAATTATATGACACTTAGAGATTCTAATCGTGGGGGATGTGCTCAAATATGTAGATGGAATTTTTTAATCGATGGTAAACCTGATTTAACAATTATGCCCAAAGATTTAAATATGCTCCCATTTATTAAAGATGAAATAGATTTAAAAATAGATTCATTTAAAATAGAAGGAAGAATGCGTTCAATATATTATGTAGCAACAGTAATACTTTGTTATCGAAGAATAATCGATGCAGCAATAAAAGATGAACTAACAATAGGATTAGAAAAATACTATTTAAACATTTTAAATAGATGTGCAAATCGTGAATCTACTCCCCAATTTTATGATAAATTGCCGGGAGTAAATGAACAATATTTTGATGGCAGAATAGAAGTATCAAATCAAGATTTTTTAGGTTTAGTAATAGATTATGATGAGGTTAATAAATTAGCAATAGTTGAAAGCAGGAATTATTTTAAAATTGGTGATGAAGTTCAATTTTTTGGCCCTGATATGGAAACTTTTAATTATAAGATAAATAAAATATATAATGATGACTTTGAAGAAATAGAAGCATCAAGGCACCCTAAAAAAATCGTAAAAATACCAATAAATAAGAGACTATCAAAAAATACAATGATGCGAATAAAAGCATTTGACAAAAATGATTTTTTATAGTAATATTATGAACTGGTAGTTAAATAAAAAAGGAGAAAAAATATAATGAAAAATGATAATAAATTTATAATGACTGCTGAGGGATTTATTGAAGCAGAAAATGAGTTAAACGAACTAAAGAATGTTCGCCGTCCAGAAGTAATTAAGGCTTTAAAGGAAGCTAGGGCACAAGGAGATTTATCTGAAAATGCTGATTATGATGCAGCAAGAAATGAACAAGCAATGATTGAGGCTAAAATCCAAGAATTAGAATACAAATTAGAACACGCTGAAATAATTGATAATAAAAATAATAATGAAGTAAATTTAGGTTCTACTGTAACAATTAGTTATGATGATGGCGAAACAGAAGAATATAAATTAGTAGGTTCAATGGAAGCTGACCCATTTGAAAATAAAATTTCTAATGAATCACCATTAGGAATAGCATTGCTTAAACATAAAATTGGAGATGTAGTTGAGGTAGCAAGTCCAAACGGCGGATATAATATAAAAATTGAAAAAATAGCATAAACTAACGCAAAGTTAGTTTTGTTTATTTAAAATAAATTGCTAAAACAAGTTATTTATAATATAATATAAACTGTTAGGAAGGAATATTTATGAAAAAGAATGTACATGAAATTGAAATTAAATTAGACAAGGAATGGAAATCTGCATTAGATGCAGCATTTAAGAAAAAAAACAAAGAAACAAAAATTGACGGTTTTAGAAAAGGCTCTGCACCAAAAGATGTTTATTTGAAAAAATTTGGTATAGAATCACTATATATGGATGCAGTTGATGCATCAATTAGTGTTGCCTACAAAAAAGCATTAGAAGAAAATAAATTAGTTCCAGTAATTGAACCAAGAGTAGATGTAACTGGAATTAGTGATTCAAATGTTATTTTTAAATTTACAATTATAACCAAACCAGAAATTACTTTAGGAGAATACAAAAACTTAAAAATTAAAAAAGAAAAAGCAAAAGTAAGTGATGAAGAAGTTAAAAATGAAATTGACCATTTAAGAGAACATTTAGCAGATGTAGTTATTAAGGAAAATGGATTTATTGCAGAAGGGGACACAGCAATAATAGATTTTACTGGTATAGTTGATGGTGAAGAAATTGAAGGAGCAAAAGGAGAAAATTATCCGCTTGAAATAGGTTCTCATTCATTTATTCCTGGTTTTGAAGAAGGTTTAGTTGGTGCTAAGAGTGGAGAAGAAAAAACATTAAAATTAACATTTCCTGAAAACTATGTTGAAGATTTAAAAGGTAAAGATGTAACATTTAAAGTTAAAATAAATGAAGTAAAAACTAGAGTTTTACCAGACATAAATGAAGATTTCTTTAAAGATTTAGGATATGAAGATGTTAAAACTGAAGAAGAATTAAAAGAAAAAATAAAAGAAGATATTAAACACAGCAAAGAACATCAAATAGAAGATGAATTTGTAGAAAAATGCTTGGAAAAAGCTGCAGAAAACATGAAAGTTGAAATAAATGAAGAAATAATTGAAGATGAAGTTCATCGTATGCTTGACCAATATGCAAATCAATTAAAAATGCAAGGAATGAACATAGATGACTATTATAAAATGACAGGAACTAAAGAAGAAGATTTACACAAAATGATGGAACCTGAAGCAACAAAACGTGTAAAATATCGTTATCTAATTGAAGAAGTAGCAATAAAAGAAGCTTTAAAATTTACTGAAGAAGAAATTAAGGCTAGAGCTGAAGAAATGGCAAAACAATATGGAATATCTGTTGAAGAATTAGTTAAAGCTTATGGTTCAATGGACATAATTGAATATGATTTAAAAATGCATAAAGCCTTAGAAATTATAAAAGAAAACAATTAATAAAGTAAAAATGAATCTAGACTATTTTTTAGATTCATTTTTTATTTGCATTATAGACTTTGGATAAGGTTTTCGTTCATCAGTTTCATATAATAAATAATCAATACTAGTATCATAAAACTTAGCTAATTTTTTTAAAACTTCAGTAGGTATATCATTAGTTTCAGTTTCATATTGAGAATATCCAGTTTGAGACATATTTAAATATTCTGCAATATTTTTTTGAAATAAATCTTTATCTTCTCTTAATTCTCTTAATCTATTCATGTTATCACCAAAAAGAAAATATCACAACTTAAAATAAGTTATTGACTTGTAACCTAAAATAAGTTGGGAACAATATTATGAAGTATTTTAAAATTTGTATTATTTTTTTAATAATATTAGTATGCATATTTATAAAAACAATTATACCAAAAGAAGAAAATGAGGTTTTAAAATCCGAAAAAATTAATAATATTGTTTCATCAAATGCCATAAGCATGCTTTATGAAACAGAAGCTGGTAGTGGTAAATACCAAATTTCAAATGATACTTCGTGGCCAAGTTCAGGTTATATATTTAATGAAAGATTATCTAAATGTGAAAATGGTGGAACACTTTCTTGGAATGAAGAAACAAAAAGAATAATAATGCAAACAAATAAAAGTGATAAGTGCTATGTGTACTTTGATAAAGAACCAGAGATAATGTATTTTGCTGATTATATAAAAAATTTGTATACATTTCAAGGAGAAAATGGAATGTATTATCATGATTCTAGTTTAGCGAATAGTGCAGAAGATAATAGTTATCGATATGCAGGAGCGAACCCGAATAATTATGTATGTTTTGGAAGCTGTGATGAAGTTTGCTCGAGTGATAATTTATATCGCATTATTGGAGTGTTTGATGATAAAGTAAAATTAATTAATTCGACAAGTTATGGAAGCTATGAGTGGGATAGTGAAAATGTAAATACATGGAGTACATCTGATATAAGAAATACATTAAATACAACATACTACAATACATTAAGTACAACATGGCAAAACAAAATAGCAACTCATACATGGAAAGTTGGAGGAATGGCTAGAGATAACACTTACACAGCTAAACAATATTACAATATGGAATTAGGCGTAAATAGTAGTAGCGCAACAGATATTATGAAAATAGGATTAATGTATGTAAGTGATTATGGATTTGCAGCAAGTCCAAATTATTGGGCAACTGCATTATATGCATATAATGCAGCAATAAACTCAAATTGGCTATATTTAGAAACCAATGAATGGACAATTTCTAATTATAATTCTGGTAATGAATACGCGTATTCAGTGTATTCGACAGGAAGTTTACATTATTTTCCAGTATACATGTCGAATGTGGCACGTCCTTGCTTCTATCTAATACATTCAACAACCTTTATCAGCGGTTCTGGAACAAGCAGTGACCCATTTAGAATAAATTAATAAAAATAAATTATATATTGATATACTTGTTTAAGTATTTAAAATTAAGGAAAACAACAAATAAAATATTAGCAATTTCAGCAATAACTAAACTATAAAGACCGATATGTAATAAAGAGAAAATAGTTAAAATTATTAATTTTAAAATAACACCCCA
>CALVSK010000001.1 GCA_944359015.1 uncultured Bacilli bacterium | reverse complement strand
TATCTCTTTTTTTAGAAAGGATGGGTGCTAATGGATAGTGAGAAAAAATTATGTGGACTTTATATGAGAGTTAGTACGGAAGATCAAGCACGTGAGGGCTTTAGTCTTCCTGAGCAAAAAGAACGATTAGAACAATTTTGTAAGTTCAAAAATTATGAAATAGTAGATTATTATGAAGATGCTGGAATAAGTGCCAAAACAGGCAATTTAAGACCTGAATTTGAAAGATTAAAAGAAGATATTAAGAGTAAAAAAATCAATACTATCGTGGCTTTAAAACTAGATAGAATAACAAGAAGTATCTTTGACTGGGAAAAGTTAATGACTTTTTTAGAAGAAAATAATGCTTACCTAGACTGTGTTAATGATGAAATAAACACGACTAATGCTAATGGTAAAATGATTTCAAGACTACTTATGAGTGTTAGCCAAAATGAAATTGAAAGAACAAGCGAAAGAACAAAAATCGGTTTAGCTGGAGCAATTAAACAAGGACATATTCCGAGTCAAGCACCACTAGGTTATAAACACGAAGATAAAAAATTAGTAATCGATTATTCTACTAAAGATATTGTTATAAGAATATTTAACCTATATTATGAGGGAAACTCTTATCAAACTATATCTAATATTTTAAATGAAGAAAAAGTTTTAGGTAAAACTAACTGGCGAGATTCTTCCATTACTGCCATACTTGAAAATGAAGTTTATAAAGGCGATTATGTTCATGGTAAAAGAACAAAGCACCCTACTTATTATCAAGATGTTGTAGAACCTATTGTATCAAAAGAATTATGGGAAGAATGCCAAGTTCAAAAGAAAAAGAACTCACGAAGTTATCAAAGAACTTTAACTTATCTATTTTTACAGAAACTTACCTGTCCTAAATGTGGTCGCCTAATGGGTGGAAAAGCAACGAAAAAGAAAAATGGAAATGTTTATTATTACTATTATTGTACCGACTGCAAAATCAATTTAAAAGAAAATGTGATTAGTGAATATTTTGATAATTTCGTTCAAGAGTTAGTAGAATATGATAGTGTTGTTAATCAATTCTTTTTACCAATGATAAAGCAAAAATTTGATGAGCCAAAAGAACAACTAGAAAAAGAATTGTTGAAACAAAACAATAAACTGGAACGAATTAGAAAAGCATATATTGAGGGCGCCTTTGATTTAGATGTCTATAATGAAGAAAAGAAAATTGTTGAAACTGCTATTGATAAATTAAATGCAGAACTAGAAGATACCGAAAATTGTGAAAACTTTAATTTTACTCCTCAAGACATTTTACTAAAACGTGATATTGATTATATTAATAGAGTTAAATTAGCAAGTGAATATAAAGCAAGAACAAAAACGTGGAAAGATTACACTAGAGAAGAAAAATCTGATTTAATTATGAGATATGTTGATGAAATAAAATTAAATCAAAAAAACAATCTCATCTATGTTGATGAAATATTATTTAGAGAAAGTATTTGTAAGCCTTGTAATGAATTATTTGATAAAGGTTATATTGACATTAAAACTCCTGCTATATTTGGTAATTTAGTTGGAGAATTAAGATTTAGTAATTACCTACCTGAAGAAGAAGTTGGAAAGCATATTATGAGATTAAGGCAATACTATGATGTCGGTTTTGAAGAAGCAATTTACTATGTAGAAGATAGAGTTTTCTATTTTGATTTCATGAGAGATGACAGAGCCATAATAAGAGTATTCCCACTAGAAGATTATTGCAAGATAGATCCTGATATAAAACTGAAAGAACAACGATATGGAATTATTTATATAAGAGGTAAAGATGAGTTTCAAATGCAAGATATAAACTCTGCATTTGATTATATACCTGATGAAAGTAATACTAGTGTAATTTATATGAAAGAGCCTGTTCCTATTGAAATTGGAGTAAAACCTGTAAATATGGAAGTGCTAAACAATGATACTTCTAGTCAAGGGTAAGTTTACTTACTTGTGAAACCCTTGACTAGAAATAATAATATAAAAATGGAAAAAGTTTAAAACAAAAAAGTTTACTTTTCTTGTTTTGAACTTATCTATAATAAAAATTTTTTGCTAACTTTTTTCTAAAAAAAGTTATAACAAACGTGGCACGTTTTGTTGAACTTTGTTCAATGAAAGTGGCGATAGTTTGTTAAGGAGACTTATGTAATTTTGTTTTATTGTGGTAGCTTTAAAACAATATGGAATAAGTCTAAAAGGGTTCTAGGGAATATCCCTAGCCCACAGGTAATTTTGATGCTTGCGTCAAAATACCTAGGGGGTTAAATATTTTGTCAGAGCCAAAATATATCTATGAAAGGAGGCAAAAATAAATGAGTACCTTATCTTATTCACTACATCTTGGTAGTGATAAAAATAGAAAACCGTCATCAAGAAATATGGCTAAAAATAATGCTTCTGGCTCGACCTCTTTATCTAACAATGCAATTCAAAATGCAAGAGGCTTATCAAGAGTTGATAAACATAATTATCGTAAATATGATAATAATACAGAACTAATTGAAATAATAAGAGGTACTTCTTCTCTTTATGATGATGTAAAAAAACTTTATGAAGAAGAATTTAAAGAAGCAGTAGATGAATATAATTCTAGACAAACAAGAGATGATAGAAAGATTACTGATTATTTCAAAAAGATAAGTGATAATTCTAAAAATGACCTTGCTTGTGAAATCATCATTGAACTTGGAGATAAGAAATATTGGGATACGAAAGACGATAAATTTAAGCATAAAATGACTAATGTTTTTAAAGAACAAGTGAGCGATTTAGAGGAGCAACTACCAAACTTTAAAATAGCCAGTGCGATTATTCATTATGACGAAACTAGTCCACATCTTCATATTGTTGGTGTACCCATAAAATATAAAAATAAAAATGGTATGAAAAAACAAGTTGGAAAAGGAGATGTTTTCACAAGAGATAGCCTACGCAGATTACAAGATAAAATGAGAACTTTATGTATTGCTAGTTTCAATAAAGAATATGGCTTAAATGACATTTTGAAAAAGAAAGAAAAAGGCAGAAACAAAGATATAAATGTCAAAGATATGGGAAATTATCAAGCCATGAAAAACCAAATGAAAAAAGATAAAAAAGCACTAGAAATAGCCAGTAAAAAATCTAGTGAACTTGATCAAAGAACCATAGATATTAAAGATACAGTCAATAATCTTAAAAAAGCACCAATAGTTAAAAATACCTATACTATTTCTGAAAATGATAAAAATAAAATTTTAGAATATATTGATAAAGTAGATAAAACAAACGCAGATTTCAAACGAACTGAAAAATTATCAGTTACCCTAAATAATGTTGATACTGAATTAGCAGAAAATAGAGAAAAAATTAAAATACTAACCGAAAACAATGAGGCATTATCTCTTAAAGTAGATACTCTATCTAAAAACATTGATAATAAAAATAAAGAGATTAAAGAATTGAAAAAAGATAATAAACACCTTGAAGAACTAGTAAATCATTTTAAAGATTTATTTGATAGATTAATCAACTTTATCAAACATAAAATACTTGGAAAAGACAAAGAACGTGAAGATTATTGGGAATTTTCAAAAGACTTATACGAGCATGGAATATTTAGTGAAAAAACAATTACTGACATAAAAGAAGATTATAATTGGAGCAAAAAATATGATAAAAACAAAGATCATGATGACTTTGATTTAGAAATATAATGTTTTAGTCAGTTAGGACTACTCTAACAGTAGTTCTTTTTTTTGCTTTAAACACTATTATTTAATATTTAAAAATGATAAAATATAAATACCGATTAATGCACGGAGGAATCTATATGAATTATAGTTTTGATACCATAGAAAAAATTGTTTTAGAAAACGGCTATGATAAAAATTTGTCTAGCATTTTAATAAGTTTTTATAAATATATCTATAATAATCAATGGAGCGGTGCTTGTCATGCAATTTCAAGTGTATTATATGTAGTTTTAGTTGAAAATGGATATAAACCCGAAATATGTATTGGAGAAGTACAAAAAGATAATTACATATTTGATCATTCGTGGATTGAATTAGATGGGAAAATAATTGATATTGCCATAAGTCTGACTTTAGATGGAACATATATAAGCGCTCCTGTAATATTAGATATAAATATTGAAAAAAAAGAAAAAAGCAAAATCAAATACGGTGTAAATAGAAAGGGTATTGAAGGAGAAGCCCAATTGGTATCTCAATGTCCTTTTAGTTTATATATGGATATGTTTCCCTATAATGATAAAGGATTATGGGGAATAGTTAAGGAATTGCTAAACAAAGAAATAGACATACAGAAAATGAAAATAAAATATCAAGATATTAAAAGAAAAATTTACAATTAAATAAGGAGGTGCATTCTTGAAGAGTTTAAAAAAGTGGTGTTTTGAAAATAATTGTGTTTACATTTTAGAGCAATGGCTTGAAAAAGAGAATATGCCTTTAACACCAGAAAATATTTCGTATGGCAGTGAAAAAATAATAAAATGGGAATGCCAACAATGTCATTATAAGTGGGAAAGAAAATTAAATTTGACAACTAGTGGCAAAAGAGGTTGCCCTAAATGTGCGAAAAACATTCAAAAAACAAAAACACTAGAAACAAAAATTAGAAAGAATGGTTCTTTTGCAGAAAAATTTCCGGAATTATTACAATTTTGGGATACAAATAAAAATAATATATCGCCCTATAAAGTGACACCGAAATCCAATCAAAAAGTTTGGTGGATTTGTAAAGAATGTAAAGAATCATATTTTATGTCAGTTGGTTCAAAAGCAAATGGAAATGGATGTCCAAAATGCAAGTCAAAAAACAGAATTAAAACTTTAATTAAAAAAAATGGTAGTTTATTCGATAAAGCACCTTTTTTAGAAAAAGAATGGTTGTCAGAGAAAAATAATAATATTTCTATAAAAGATATTACTCCAAATTCAAACAAAAAGTATTATTGGAAATGTAGTACGTGCAATTACGAATGGCAAGCAAGTGCAAGCACAAGATTAAAAGGTCATGGTTGTCCTGTTTGTAGTGGTTTAATTGCTACAAAATCTAATAATTTAGCGGCCGTTGCTCCAGATTTAGCAAAAGAATGGCATCCAACAAAAAATGGCAATCTTAAACCAGAAGATGTTAAACCATATTCAGATAAAAAAGTTTGGTGGATTTGTAATAGAGGTCATGAATGGCAAGCAAGTGTTAATAATAGATTTCAAGGAAGGAATTGTAAAAAATGTTCTAGCGAATTAAGAACATCTTTTCCAGAACAATGTTTTTTATACTATTTATCCAAATATTTTAAGGTTGATTCTCGAATTAAGATTAATGATTGGGAAATAGACATTTATCTTTGTGATTATTCAATTGCGATAGAATATGACGGAATAGCATATCATAATAGGTTAAATTTAAAGAACAGAGAAATTAGAAAGAATGATGCCCTTAAAAAAGCTGGAATATTCTTAATTAGAATTAAAGAAGATTATAAAATGCAAAAAATTGACAATGACGTAATTTATTTTAAAGTCGATCATAAATATAGTAATCTTGAATCAGCACTACAACTATTATTTAAATTATTATCAAAATATATTAGAATTGATTTTCATGATGTCAATTTTAATATAAACCGAGATAGACATGAAATATATAATAATTACATTTCTTATGAGAAAAAAAATAATTTTGAAAATAAATTTCCTGATTTAGTAAAATTTTGGAATTATGAAAAAAATAATAATTTGAAGCCAAGTATGTTTTCATATATGAGCAATAAAATTATTTGGTGGAAATGTCCTATTTGCAAAGGTGAATGGGAAGAAAGTATTATTAATGTTTCAAAAGGCAATAGATGTCCATATTGTTCAAACCATCGTGTATTAAAAGGATTTAATGATTTTGAAACTTTATATCCTGAATTAGCTAAAGAATGGAATTATAAAAAAAATCTAGAATTAAGACCATATAATTGTACTTCTGGTAGTAATAAAAAGGTTTGGTGGAGATGCTCAAATAATCATGAATGGAGAGCCACAATTGCAAGAAGAGTTAAAAATCCAGAGTGTCCATATTGTTCTGGAAAACATAAAATAATACCCCTAAAAAAGGAACAATGGATGAAAAAATATTCCTATGCAAAAAAATATTTTATAGAAAATGGCTCGCTTGATATACCAGCCAATTATATTACTAAAGATGGAATAAAATTAGGAAGTTGGATTAGAACTCAAAGAGTATGCTATAAAAACAATGATTTGACTGAAGAAAGAATCCAATTATTAGAATCTATTAATATGCTATGGAATGCTAAATTAGGTAGTAAGAAAAAGAATAAATAAATTAAGCAAATATATATTCCATAAATACTTAAAATGTGGTATATTATTAATAACAACGGAAGATTATATGTATTTCTTTCGTTATTGGAAAAGAGTTGTAGATAACTACGACACTTGCTCCATTAAAAAAATTGCTCACATATTTGTGTGAGTTTTATATTATAAAAAAATCCTATATTACTTATTGATATGGGATTTTTTTGTGTTTAAAAAGAGGTTTAAAAAATGAAAATGATTAAAGAATAATTAAGTATTTAAATATTTTTAATATAGATATTATTAAAATGGATTGCTATTCTTTCATATAATCACAAATGTTTTATAATTATTAAATTTCATACTATGTCTAAAATTTTTTATATCTATAAAAGCAATTATTATACATTTTTTAGCAATATTAAATTTTAAATGAAATACACTATACTTATAATATAAAAATTATCTTTAATTAATTTTTGTTTTTAACTTAATTTATATTTCTATTAATTCATATTTTCTTGAACCAATTTTTAATTTATTAGCACACTCTAAGATATAATTTCCTTTTCTATCTTCAACTCTTTTTATAAATTTTTCTTTTCCTATATTTTTCGAATTATAAATTAAATCCATACAAGCTTGGTCTAATGCTAAAGGGTCAGTACTTGCTAATATTCCTATATCTTCCATACATGGATTTTCTGCTATACTACAACAGTCACAATCAATCGATAAATTTGCTAAAACATTAATAAAACATATTTTATTTTCATATAGTTTGCAAATGCTTGATGCAGCATCTGCCATTGATTCTAAAAAATATTCTTGCTTTGTACTAAATATATTTTTCATTGTTCCAGCACTATGTATATAGGCCTTACCATAACTAGAGGCACAACCTATTGATAACTGTTTTAATGCTCCTCCAAAACCACCCATAGGGTGTCCCTTAAAATGTGAAATAATAAGTAATGAATCATATTTTTTAAAGTGATTACCTATATAATTTTTTTTAATTCTTATACCATTAGTAATTTCTAATTCTATATCAGGGGTTTCACTATCTAATATATCTATATCATAATATTTATTCCACCCATGTATTTCTAATGTTTTTTGGTGCTTTTCTGTTGTATTTCTTGATCCTTCATATGCTGTATTTGTTTCTACTAAAGTTCCATTTAAATGTTTTTGGATATCTTGATATAACTCAGGCTTTAGAAAGTTTTGATTACCTAATTCTCCTGAATGAATTTTTATTGCTACTTTTCCTGGCAATTCTATATTTAATGCTTTATATATTTTTAATATATTTTCTTTTGAGATTTCTTTAATATAATATACTTTTGTTTTCATATTTAATACCCACTAATTTCTATTCAAATTCTTCAATTAATTCTTGAGCGATTTCTTTTAACTCTTCATTTTTTCGAATATTATTTAATAGATTTTTACTATATTTGGTATTTGGCAGCATATAGCCTGATTCTCGCATTAAGTCTTCTATTATTATTTGATTAGAATATATTAATGCCTTAAGGATTTTTTGTTCCTCATTTGTTGCTTTTTTTAATAAGTATTTTAGTATCTTTATTTCTTCAATTTTAAAATTGGCTAATTTAAAATTTTTATCAATTATGCTTTTATATTTTGGCTGTATTTCGGGCATGTTATTTGGTATTAAAGTTATTGCTTTGGATGGACATGCTTCAGCACAGGCTCCACATCCTATACATTTAGAATAATCAATTTGTCCAGTTTCATTATTTGCTGCTCCAGTAGGACATACAAATAAACATAAACAGTCTTTTGTACACATTTTTATATTACGATATGCATGTTTTTTTGCCATTATTATTTCACCTCTACTATTTTTATATTAGGTACTTTACAAACAGGGCAATATGTTGGAGGGTTACTTCCAATATAAATAAAACCGCATATTGTACATACCCATATTTTATTTTCTTTAATATATTCTATACCTTTTTCCTGATATTCAGTTATTATATTTCTTATTATTGCTGATACCTTACTAGACCATGTTATCGCTCTTAATGTTCCACTGTCATTATTTTTTTTAGCTGCCTCTTTAATTTCATCATATAATCCTATCTCTTCTTTGTATAAATTACATAATTCATTTATTTCAATTTCTTTTGGCACTATTTTATTTTCATAATATTTAAATAAAGTTTCGTAAAGTTTTTGCTCTTTTTCTTTATATTGCTTTTCACAACTTTTAGCTAAATTTGAACATATATAAGCCATTTCTTCATTTGTTAATTCTTTATATTCTTCAAATACTTCTTCATTTGTTTTTTCATTAATCTCATTTTTATTATCAATTTCTTTTTGATTTTCTAGTATAATTTCTTCAAATAAGTTTTTAGGTGCTCCACATAATGGACATTTCCAATCTTCTGGTAAATCCTCAAATTTTATTTTTTCTACTTCCTCATCATATATGTATCCACATATTGTGCAACGATACTTTTTCATTTTTCCTCTCTTTCTTTTTAAGCAATTAAATATGGTTCTAAATGTTTTATTAATAGTTTATTTGATATAGGTGATACTCCTCTAGTTCTAGAAAATGCTTGGGCAATATCTATTAAATCTGTGTAGTCTATATTTTCTAAATTATCTTTATTATTTATTATATCATCTATAAATTTTTTAAAAAGTAATGGTACGGATATCATACTTAATATATTATTAATTCTTCCTTTTTTTACATTTTCAAAATTAAGTGATGATTGATATTTAACATCTTCATTCCACCCAATTAAATCTAAAAAATATAAAAATTCTAATACTTTAAAATCTATTTTTCTTTTGTCTATTTCGTTTTGTATATTATCTATTTCCTTTTTTATTTCTTTCGATGGATTAAACCTAACTTTGTCTTCGTTAACAGTACAATCTAGCATATATGCTAGTCTATATATTATTACATATAATTTTTTATAAGAATCCTCTGGTAGTTGAATAGATATATTTAATAAATCTTTCCAAATATCTTTAAATGCATATTTTGGATAATGATTTCCAACTCCTGGTGTCATGTCATTTATATTTTTATTTTCCCCATTTCGAAAAAACTCTTTACCAGGTTTATCAAAATATATTTCTATTCCATTAATTTTGTCTATAACATTATGAGTTGGCTCTAATTTGCTTCCTAATGGAAAATTCATGGCTTCTTTTATTCTCAAAGTCCTTTTTTCTTTTATATCTTTAGGCATTCCTTTTACTATATGAGTTGTTTGCATTTTTGCCTCCTTATTTATCTAAATTTTATCATTTTTACTGTTTTTTGTAAAACAAAAAAATTTGTTTTTGATCTTGTTTTAAACTAATTATTAATGTATAATAAGTATACGGAGGTTATTATGGAGAAAACAGTTGTCGAGTTATTTGCTGGTGTAGGTGGATTTAGATGTGGATTAAACAATGTTACTTTAATTAATGATAAAGTTAAAGAAAACGGTAATTGGAAGTTTGTTTGGGCTAATCAGTGGGAACCATTAACTAAAAGTCAAGATGCTTATGATTGTTATACGTTACGTTTTGGGAAAGAAGATGTTAGTAATGTTGATATTTTTGAAGTCGATAAAACAAGTATACCTAACCACACTTTACTGGTTGGTGGTTTTCCTTGTCAAGATTATTCTGTTGCTCAAACTTTATCTCACAGCAAAGGAATTGAAGGCAAAAAAGGTGTTTTGTGGTGGGCTATTGCTGATGTGTTAAAAGTTAAAAAACCGCCTTTCGTTCTATTGGAAAATGTCGATAGATTATTACTTTCTCCATCAAAACAAAGAGGTAGAGACTTTGGAATTATTTTAAGAAGTTTTTTAGATAATGGCTATGCTGTTGAATGGCGTGTTATTAACGCCGGAGAATATGGTCATCCCCAAAAAAGAAGAAGAATTTATATTTTTGGTTTTCATAAATCTACTAACTATTATAAACATTTATCAAAAACGGATTTAAAAAATATTATTTATAACAACGGTCTTTTTTATAAACAATTTCCAATTGAAAATGAAGAATTTAAATTTAACTTTACAGATATATCTAAAAATAACTTTTCTAATTTAGTTGATATTAGCAATAACTTTAAATTTCAATTTTATAATGCGGGTGTTATGTTTAATGGAAAAATTTATTCATCAAAAGTTAAGTCAATTTTAGTTTCTGGAAAAACTCTAATGGATATTAGGGAAACTAAAAAAATTGATAAAAAGTATTTTTTAGATGAAGTACATCTAAAAAAATTTGAAATTTTGAAAGGTAGTAAAAAAATTCCTCGCTTAAAGCCTAATGGTGATTTATATTTTTATAGTGAAGGAACTATGCCTTTTCCTGATAATTTAAATTCTCCTGCACGCACTATGTTGACTAGTGAAGGCTCTGTAAGTAGAACTACTCATGTAATAGAAGACTATTATACCAAAAAAATAAGATTGCTTACTCCAATTGAATGTGAAAGAATTAATGAATTTCCTGATAATTGGACAAATTCTGGTATGACTGATAAAAAAAGAAATTTTATGATGGGAAACGCTTTGGTTGTTGGTGTAGTAAAAAAAATAGGTATTGAACTTGAATCTATTATAGAAAATGAGATGTAGCTTTATATTAATTATTTTGGCTATTAATTTTCAACATTTTTACATAATCTTTTATTTTATTTATAGTAATATAATTTAAAAATATTTAAGCTATTTTATACTTTTTTTCAAAATAAAAATTACGCACTTTTTTATTTCTTTAAAACCCTTATAAAATAGATAAAAACAGTGTTTTTCATTTATAAACTGTCAAAGTCAGGGATATCATATTTTAATGAAATCTGAGTTATTTTAATTATATCATATATTTATTTTCGCCTAAATGTCGCCTAGAAGTTTATTATATATTAACAACTCCTTAAATAAAACAAAAACGAGAGCTTTCGCTCTCTTCAGGGGGATTTGAAAGGTGTTAATTTTCTATCATATTTTTCATTATTATTGATTTTATGTGTGCTAAATTTCTCGTAAATACCCCTATTTTACCTATCATGACCTATGCCATTGTTCCCAATTTGTTCTCGGGGAATTTCTTAAAACGCCAATTTGTTCCCAAGATTTTTCTTTTATAAAAAATAAGAATCTACTTTTAATAGATCCTTAATCTTTTAGTGTTCCAATAGAAACTACATATACTCCATCTTCGCGTTTATATGAATAATCTGCTCCTGTTAATACCATTAAGAATGATGGCTCTCCACATTTTTCTACATCAACACGTTCTTTAAATTTTAGTAAATTATTTGCAGCTTCATCAATATATCCAGCTCCAAGTTTTATTTCAACAGCTCCCCATTTTCCACTACTTGTTCTAATTATTGCATCTACTTCATTTTCGTTTTCATCACGATAGAAAGTTATATCTCCATCAAAACTTCCCATATATACTTTTAGATCTCTCATACATAATGACTCAAACATAAATCCAAATGTATTTAAATCCTTAATCAAATCATTTGGTTTCATTTCAAGAATTGCTGTTGCAATAGATGGATCTACAAAATACTTTTTTGGTTTTATTCTAAGTGCATATTTACTTCTAAAATTTAAATTAGTAGCATTAACATCTTCAATTACAAATAACTTTTCTAATGTATTTAAATAATCTGTTAGAGTTGGTCTAGAAATATCATCATCAAAACTATTTTTAACATCACCCTCTAATGTAGCATTAGATACTTGTGTTGAAATATTCCTTGCAAGACTCCTAAGCACATTTTGCATTTTTTCAGGATTTCTTTCTACACCATCTACTTTTTTTACTTCTTCATGTACTAATGATTTAACATATTCTTTTGAAAATCTATATTTTGCATCACCTTTGACTTCAATTGATGCTGGCCATCCTCCTCTAACAATGATACTTGCTAAATCTTCTAATGATAGTTTTGAAACTCCAGAAATATCTTTACCTTCAAATATATCAGCAAGTGATACTTCACCAGTAGATTCACATGATTCATATAAACTCATAGGACGCATCAATACTCTTGATATTCTACCAGTTCCTGTATGCATTGTTTCACCTTCACTTGGTTTTGCAGAGCCAGTAAGAATATATTGACCTTTCTCCCTGCTGTGATCAACATCTGTTCTAATTGAATCCCACACAACAGGATACATTTGCCATTCATCAAACATTCTAGGCTTTTCGCCTTTTAGAAACAATGATGGCTGAGTATTTCTTATTCTATCATATTCTTGTTTTTTATCTGGATTTTGGAATTCTATAATACTTTTTGCATGATGCATGCCTGTTGTAGATTTACCACACCACTTACACCCTTCTATAAGTACTGCTCCCATTATTTCCATAAGTTCATCTATTTCTTTATCTACGACTCTTGGTAAATAATCCATAGTATCCCTCCTTTTTTATGTATTAATTGTAACATCATTTTACAAAAAAAGCAACTTTTATTTTACATTTTGAGGAAATGTTGTTTTCCAAAAAAAGTTACTTCTATTTTACAATTTGGCTGATTTTCATTTTACATTTTGGATAAAATTTATTAAAATTCATCTATATCATTCATCATAAATCTTACTTTATCAACTATCTTATCAGTATGATAATGTCCACAATACCACTTTTTATAATCTGTAGTATCCTCAATTTCATCAAGAAATAATTCTGTACTATTATCAACTTTACTTTGATCTATTCCACTCATAAATACCTCATATGGCATATATTTGAATGGACAAGTATGCGTTAGTATTATATCTACTTTATTATTATATTCTTTTAATACTTTTTTAACCTCATTTTTTATTTTTTCATTTGGTTGTTCAGATAAATACCAGTTATATCCCATAGCAAGTCTATAATCTTTATCTACTGAATATGCACCGCCTATTATTAAAGTTTTTTTATCATCAAAATCATATACTTCTCCATCTTTAGCGAATAATATATTTGGATAATCTTCTTCATAATAAACTATTCCGTTATGAAAAGTTTTAGTTTTATAACTAGCTATGTTTTCAGGTCTTTCTTCATGATTTCCATGTATACAAAATAATGTAATAGGTATTTGTAGCAAACTATTTTTTAAAATATAATCTCTGTCATCTAAATAATAGTTTATACCAGCGTCGCCTAAGATAATCATAATATCATTAGTAGATGTTTTATATTTATTACAAAATTCAAAAACATCACTATAATCTCCATGTTTATCACCAGTAATATAAATCATGAATCAACACCTCTTTTTTTTTAGTTAACTAATTATTTGCATATTTTAATTCTGCTTGTTTAATTACTTTATCCACTGCTCCTTCACGTTTTACTGGTGGATAATTGTATTTAATAAGTAATCTTCTTATATTACTTCTAATTCTAGCTCTAGCATCTTCTCTTTTAAATGCATCTAAAGTCAAATTTTCATTGATTAGTTCTACTAATTCTTTTGCTATTTGAACTAATATTTCATCTTTCATTAATTCTTTTATTTCAGGATCTGCACCTAAAGCATCAAAGAATGCTTTTTCTTCAGCAGATAAATCATACTCATTACCATTAGCTATTTCAACTTCAATTTCTTTTTTAAGTGCTATCATTTCTTCAATGATTTTTTCAATATCTGCTATATCAGTTCTTTCATTATACATATCAACAATTTTATTAAACTTAGTTGAAAATTTTTCTTGCAATGTTAGATTTATTTTGCCAATATCACCAATAGTAGTTTTTATTGCTCTTGCTAATACTTCAGCAGCAACATTTTTATCTTTCATTGCTCTTAATTTACCAAGCATAGCATCGCTTAATAATTCTAAGCTATTTCCTCTCGTTAATTCTCCTAGATTTAATAATTCATCTTCTGTAATAGATTCTTCTAGCATTCTACCTACTGTTCTATTAATCTCAGATACATCTAATTTCCCTGTATTAGTTATTTTTGATATAAATGATTTAACAGATATAATGAATAAACATTTATCTTTTACTTTACTATTAACTACTCCATTACATAAAGTATATAGATTCTTAACATCTGCACTATGTTTCATGAATCTTCTTTTTAAATCTTCAGTAGCAAGCATTAAGTTAGAGCCTTCTCTAATTAAATTATATTTGCCTGTATTATCTAATTCTTTAAAATTAGAATAGTCAAACCCATTAAACATATTATCAATTACTTCTAATTTATCTAATAAGACATTTACTAATTCTTCAGTATCTTTAATTTTATTTTGATCTCTTGTTGTATATGTTTTTAAGGCATCTAATAGCCATCCTTTTAATCCGATGTAATCTACCATTAATCCACCTTTTTTATCTTTATATACTCTATTAACACGAGCAATAGCTTGCATTAAATTATGAGCTTTCATTGGCTTATCAAAATACATAACTCCAAGTCCAGGAACATCAAATCCTGTAAGCCACATATCAACAACTATAGCAATTTTAAATTTCTCTTTTGGATCTTCACTTTTAAATCTTCTTTCAAGTTCTTTTTTATCACCTTTAGTTCCTATAACCTTTTGCATTTCTTCAGGATCTTTATTACTTGGTGTAATAACCACATTAACTACATCTTTATAATCTGGTCTTAACTCTAAGAATTTTTGATACATTATATATGCACTTTTTCTAGAATATGCTACTACCATAGCATGATTAGCAGTCATATCTTTTCTTTCTTCATAATGATCTATAATATCTTTGACAATAAGTTCAAGTCTATCTGGATCCTCAATTACTTGTGAAATTTTTGCCATCATTTGCTTTGACTTGTTAATTGCGATTTCATCAGCAGCACCTGATTCTTCAACAAAAGCATAATATCTATCTATTTCATCAAGTATTTTTTGATTTAACCCAACTCTTGCCATTCTTGATTCATAAGATATTGGTACAGTTGATCCATCCAATATTGCTTGAGTCATATCATAAGTATCTATTACTTCACCAAATATAGCTGAAGTAGATTTATCTTTAGTTTCAACTGGGGTTCCAGTAAAGCCAATATAAATTGCATTAGGAAGTGCATCATGTAAAAATTTAGCAGTTCCATACTTTTTATAAGCTTCCATAGTTTCAAGATTTAATTTCATTGTTGCTTCTAATCCATAATGACTTCTATGTGCTTCATCTACTAAAACTAAGATATCATCTCTATCAGAAAATAATCCCGATTCTTCTTCAAATTTCTGTAGTGTTGTAAAGAAGATTCCACCAGCAACTCGATCAGTTAATAATTCTTTTAAATCACTTCTTGTATCTGCTTGAACTGGCTTTTGTTTTAAAAATTCAGAACATTTATAAAACGTTTCATATAATTGATTATCTAAATCATTTCTATCAGTTACAACAACTATTGTAGGATTCAGTAACCATTTAATCATATTACCTGCATAAAATACCATACTAAATGATTTTCCAGATCCTTGAGTATGCCAAATAATTCCAGCTTTACCTGTCTTAGCTCCTGTTGTGACAGTTGATACCATAGCTTTTCTTACACCAAAATATTGATGGTACTGAGCTAGTATTTTAGAATCATTACTATATAAAATAAAATTACCAATTATATCTAACAGTCTATCTTTTCTAAACATTCCATTAAATAAAGTAATATGAGTATCCATATTTTCTTTTACTTCATCAGTATATTCAACTTTTTTCCAATCACTAAATCTAGAATATGGACTTGTAATAGTTCCAGCTTTAGCAGTAACACCATCACTAATAACTAAGAATTGATTATATCTAAATAATGTTGGTATAGACATTTCTCTATATCTCCATAATTGGTTATAAGCATCTTCTAATTTAACATCCTCATTAGTTGCAGTTTTAAGCTCAATAACAACTATTGGAATACTATTTATAAATACAATTATATCTGGCCTTTTTTGTTCAAATTCGATAATAGTAAATTGATTGATAGCTTGGAAGTGATTATTACTTATGTTATCGAAATCTATTAATCTAACATTTTTATATTGATACCCATTATTTGTTTTAACTTCTACTGGTACACCTTGCAATAAATATCTTGTAAATTCTTTATTATCTTCAACGACATTATTATAAGTTAAATTTTTAATAGTCTTTATTGCTTCATTTATTTGCTCATCAGTAAAATCTTTATTGATATTTGCTATGTCATCAAATAAAGTATCATCATAAAAAACACTATGATAATCTCTTTCTATTTCATAACCATTTTTACATTCATAACCTAAATTTTTAAATAATGACATAGTCATATCTTCTAATTGTTCTTCTGTAAACATTTTTAAATCACTTCCTTAAAATTTGATTTTTTTGATTTTTTATCATATAATATATTCAGAGGGAAACCTTAGATCGGTAGGGTACCGGTCTGATAGCTCGGATTGTAGCAATGCAATCCCGGCTATTTTTTTATGGGAAAATCTTTAATCCGTGTCCTTTATAGTTGGGGAAATCATCAAATTTTGACTCAATTACTTTATAATCTTTTCTTTCTTTTTCAAAATTGCTTTTAAAAGATTTATATATTGGATATGTAACTAAATCAACCAACTCTATAAGTTCATACGATTCAAGACAATTATTACTATTTAATTTTGGATTAAAATAAATACCTTTTATTCTATTTAACATTAAACTGTCCATATTGCCATACATAGCCTTACCAGTACTATAAAATTCTATTGCTTTTCTATGAACCTTATTATCTCCTTTTATATTGTCTTTACATTTTCTAGATTCAAATATAACAACCGTATTAGAATCCAACTTAGTTAATTTCAAAACTAACCTTTCTAAAATAAATTCTATGCTAATTGTATAAGGATCAAATGGTGTTCTATATTTTTCCATTAATGATTGAATGTTTATATTGGATGAAATTATCTTGAAATTAGTTGACTCTATTGCATTAGTAATATCTAATATCAAACTGTCAAATGATTCTTTTCCAATATTAAATGGATCTTTAGGATTCCTTGAAAATGTATCTGAAGAATGAAAATGTATTTTCTCTGACCTATTCTTCTTTTTATTAAACCAGCATCCATTTTCCCAATATTTATTTTTTATTTCATTTATCCTATTTTTCCAATTTATGTATTCTTCATATGAAATTAATATTCCGGTTAAAGTAAAGTATTTTTCAACTTCTTGCAACCTATATCCATTTCTATATTTATCAACTAAAGATTTAAAATTTCCAAAAGAACCATTTTCATCAACAACAAAAATATAATCAATATTGTCTGGAATTGTTTCTAATTCAATTGGTTTTGTTTTCCATTCGTTGTTCATGTGCTTCTCCTTACTACTTTCTAAAAATTCACTAATACTATATAATAAATCACAATTTGTATGATTAAAATTCTATATTATCTAAATTTATTTCTCCATTCATTAACTTTGGTAATAATGTATCTCTTAATTGTTCTAAATATCTGTTTTCCATCATTAAATTTTTCATTTTGAAAGTATTCGCGTTTGCTAAGTTTTCAAATTTATAAATTAAATCCTTATCTTTTGGAATCTTAATTATTTCTTTCATAAATTGAGTGACCTTTATACTAGGTTGAACGCTTCCAATATCATAAGATGTTAATCTTTGCTTTAAAGATAAAATATATTGATACATAAATAATGGATAATCATTCTTAGGTCGTAATGCAACTACATTTTGTGCTATAGTTCCAATATTTTCTAAATATATCTTAAGTTCAGCAAGACTACCAACAGTAGATAATAATGTATCATATAGCTTTGGATGACCACTTCTAAAAAAAGTGTCATATGTTTCTTTAGATACATATTTTAAACAGTTATTGTAATTAATCACTCTTTCTGCTCCTGAAAGTACTTTCACATCTATTATAGGATATTTACTATATTCAACTAACGGAGGGGTTTTTCCTCTATTATCTATTACATCAAATTGATCATATAAGCTGCATTCATATGTATTTTCATTATTTAATTTTTTTAATATATCTTCTTCAAAGAATAATCTAAGTTGCTCTTCCAAATTATTATTTATTTCATTATTTAATTTTATTTTATTATCTATATGATCTAATATTTTTACTATTCTATTTTGAATACTAATTTTAGGCAGATTTAATTTAATTTTTTTGACTTGCTCTATTGTAATTGCTTTCTGAGTTGAACCAATTGATATATTTTTTATTTCTTCATTAAATACTTTTGATTTAAAAATATAATACAAATATCTGCTATTAACAATATTTTCTTTAAAGTTTTTAAACCAAATTAAGTTCCCATCTTTAAAATAAAAATTTGATTCATCAACATACCAACTTACTCCAATTGTTCCTACTGCCGTCATTAAGATATCTCCGACTTTTGGTACTCCAAATTTTTCTTTTATTTCATTGTATCTTTCCTGAGAGATAAAAAGTTCATTCGAAATATCTTTATTAGAATTTTTTTCAATAATTTCTTTTCCTCTATAGAAAGGAATTCCCGTATCTTGATATTCAGATAAATAAATTCTTTTACTCGAACCCACATCACAAATATCATTTATTAAGTATTTTTCTTTCATCAATTTCACCTCTCATTTATACAATCTACAATTTATGTAATTATATTTCATATCCAATTGCTTTTAAATTATTTTTAATTTCTTCTTCCAATCTACGAGATTCTTCGAATTGTTTAGATAAATTAGATGTGATATTTTTCATTTTTTCTTCAAATGGTATATCATCATCTTCGGCATCTTCAACACCTACATATCTTCCAGGAGTTAATACACAATCATTTGCATTAACTTCATCAATTGTTGCTGAATAACAAAACCCTTTAATATTTTCATAATTGTTATCGTCTTGACAATTATGATAAGTTAAAGCAATTTTTCTAATATCTTGTTCTGATAATTCTCTTAATCTTCTTGTAACCATTGTTCCTAGATTATTAGCATTTATAAATAATGTTTTACCTTTTTGCTTTTTATTTCTATTAATAATCCATATTGAACATGGAACTGTTACAGTATAGAATAAATTTGTAGGCATTGAAATAATGCAATCGACTAAATCATTTTCAATTAGTTTCTTTCTTATTTCACCTTCTTGTCCTCCAGCAGATAAAGATCCGTTTGCTAGAATACATGCCATTTTACCATTTTGTGATAATTTAGATATCATATGTTGTAGCCATGCATAGTTAGCATTATTCTTTGGAGCAAGGCCATATCTCCATCTTGGATCTTTTGCAACTTTATCTTGATCCCATTCTAAATTAAATGGTGGATTAGCAAGAACAAAATCTGCTTTTAAATCTTTATGTAGATCTTCAGTAAAAGTATCGGCTGCATATTTTCCTAAATCTCCATTTAATGAACGAATAGCTAAATTCATTTTTGCTAATCTCCAAGTAGTAGGGTTTTTTTCTTGGCCATATATACTAATGTTATTAATGTTTCCTTGATGTTCTTGAACAAATTTTAATGATTGAATAAACATACCACCAGAACCACAAGTAGGATCGTATACTCTACCTTGATATGGCTCAATACACTCAACCATAGTTCTAACTAAACAAGCAGGAGTATAAAACTCTCCACCTTTTTGTAATTCATTTTTGGCAAACTGTCCTAAGAAATATTCATAAATTCTTCCTAATACATCCTTTTCAATAGCATCTTTAGTTCCAACTTTAATATTTGTAAATAAATCTATTAATTCTCCAAGATTAACATTTCTCATAGTTGGACTATTATAATCTTTAGGTAATACATTTTTTAATGATGTATTATCTTTTTCTATTAAAGTTAAAGCATCATCGATTATTTCACCGATATTATCATCTTTAGAATGTTCTTCTAGATATCCCCATCTTGCATTTTTAGGAACATAGAAAATATTCTTTTCTATATAACTATCCTTTTCTTCTTCTAGACCATATCCTTCCCCAACTAATTCTTTGTATCTTTCTTCAAAAGAATCAGAAATATATTTTAAAAATATTAAGCCTAATACAATAAATTTATAATCTGCTACTGATACGGCACCTCTCATTTTATCTGCTGCTGCCCATAGTTTATCTTCTAATTTTTTTAAATCATTTTCGTTCATACTAATTACCACCTTTTATTTTATATATTGCATACATTATTAAAGCATATTGTACATCTTGATGCATTTTTCTAATATCAGTAAATCCATCTATTGTTTTTTTACCATTTTCAAAATCTTTTAATTTTTTATCAACAAATCTATTACTATCTATTTCTTTCTTTAGTTGATCAATAGTCATAGATTGAATTTCCCATAATATGTTGTTATTCATCTTACTACCTCCAAAGTATTTCCTTAACTAAAATTATAGCATATTTTTTGACAAAAATTGATATTTTACGACCAATTCGTACCAGAAATTACCTAATTGTATCAATATAGTTGACTAATTTTACTTTTTAAGTGATTAATACAACGAATTGGAGGAATTGTATGATCAGAAAATGTGCTGATGAAGATATAAGCGATGAAGAATGTAAAAAAGTTATTAATCCTTTTTATGATAACTATCACACTTTTGTTGAAGAATATATTATGCCTGAAGTTATTGCTTTTTATATTGCTAATTCTTTTAATAGAAATGCTATGCGGGAAGCATCATTCTTACAACATTTTAATTCTGCAGCTGACATGTTTAACATAGTTAGTAATAATTATGAAAAAACAAAGGAAAAAGTCATTAAACTACTTAAATTAAAATATGCTTTAGAAATTATTAATGAAGATCCTTTAGATTTCAAAAGAATTGAGTATTAGTTATAGCTAATGCTTTTTATTTTATAAAAAAAGAATTGATTTAGCTGTATTTATTCCCAACTATTTTTATCAATTCTTCTCTACTTATTATTCGCTTTTCAGCTAATTCGTGGTGATACCTACATAAAGTTATAAGATTTAATTCATCTAACTTTAGATCATATTTTTCATTTATAGGAACGATATGATGTACCTCTAAATAATTAGAATTATAAATATTTGTTGTATTATATCTATTATTAATACATATCTGGCATAAATAATTATCTCTTTGCTTTATTCTTTTACTTTTTTCTTGCCATTGATAGCTTTTTCTAAATCGTGATTCTAATGTTACTTTCTGTTTTGTTTTCCTTTTACATACTTTATTAAAATCATGTATTTTCCCACATACCGAGCATGTTTTATACATTATTAATTATTCTTTTTATTATTCATTTTCCAAAAAACTCACGGAAAATTATTATTTGTGTGAATGTAGGTGGGCTGTCGGTCGTGAAAAATCATAATTATAATTAGGATCACTCCCCGGGGGGATTGGTAAATTATCATCAAATAATATTAACCCTCTATATTCTTTTAAGTAGTCAAGATTATCAACAGCATCTTTTATTTCAGTAATAGTATGTTCTGTATGTTTATGTAATATCATTTCTACTAATACTTTATCAAATCTATCAAATGCTTTTCTTTCTATTTCTCTAACAGTACCCGTCATTCCAATTTCGTAATACTTGTTATCAATTAGTTTTTTCACTATTTCATATCTTCTATCTAATAAAGCCTGACTGACTGATTCACTTAATTCTACAAAATTTGGAAAAAACTTATTGTTTAAAATTACTAAATCAATTGCATTTTTAATTAGTTGTTTATCAAACCTAAGATATCTTTCATAAAATAAATTAATATAGGTTTTAAGTTCTTCTCTATTCATCTTCTTTAAACCACCATAAATATATACACTATTCAAATATTGTATTAATTCATTTGCTTCTTTTTTAGTCATCATCCATCTCCGATAAAACAGATTCTAATAACGATGTTGGTTTATTCACAACACCTACACTTTCATTCAAATATCTTTCAAAATTGTTTTTGTTAAATAGTGTACCTGGTCTTAAATGTTTATTAAATTCTTTATTATTTAGCCATTCATCAGTTTTATGATCTATCACCATTTTAAATTCCTCTACAGTATGATTTTCTTCTAATCTATCAACAATTATACTTTTTACAAAATCACTATCAGTTGTAAACTTTTTATTTGTTCGTTCATTCAAATAATTAATAACTTCTTTTATTTCTTGAATATATTTATTGTATAATTGTTCTCTGTTGTATGAATCTACATCTTTTTCTTTCTCTATATATTTTTCTTTTTCTTGATTTGTATTTTCTTGTATATCTATATTTGTATCTACTTGTATATATTCCGGACAATTGTCCACCTTTTCTATCTCATCTATTTCATTATTCTCCTGTTCTTGCTTCAACTTTCTATTCTCCCTTTGTAATCTTTTACTTTCAGCACCTACTGTCGTGCTTTTAGTATATTCTAGAGAATCTGGAAAATAATAACATCCATTATCAGTTAGTTCTATAGTATGCAGTTTAACAAATACATCTAATGCTTCTTTTACTAACTCGATCGGATAATTAAAATCTTCTGATATTTCTTCTACTGTATAGACTTCATATTCATCTCCATATTTATGTGCAAGCAATCCATCTCTATTCATTGTATAAAAGATCAACTTATCATATAAATTTAATATATCTCCAGCATGTTCCATTTTATCTATTCTTTTAATATCATCTCTATCATAAAAATTATCCGGTTTCATAAAGTAAAACAATTTCTTTTTATTGTATGATGACATTATTACTTGTTGAAGCATCTTGAACTTTAGATATATTGAAATACTCTAATACCATATCCATTGGAACTAATCCGTTTTGAACTTTTGATTTATCCCTATAATAATTATCACTTATTATATTAAAAACTTCTCTAGCTTTATTTCTACCAATGGCTCCTATATCCATTATATTTTTTATATTTGCCCATTGGTATTCTGCAATACTTGCAATTTCTTCTTTTGTTAATATTTTTCTCTTTTTACCCATAATGAAAAATCCTTTCTTTTGTATTTAATTAATGTTTACCTCTTTAAAGTTTCTCGGACTCTAATTTAGTATTAATGCATTATCTTTTGCTGAATATTCAAATTTGCTAAATTTAGCATTATATAGTTTTAACATTTTGCTTAACATTTCCATATTAGGAATAGTTTTTTTAGTTTCATAACTTCTTAATGTAACAGTACTTATTCCAAGTACATCACTTGCTTTTTCTATTGTATATCCAGCATTTACACGTAATGCCTTAAGTGTTATTTTCATTCTTTCACCTCCTCCTATCTTCTTCTCCATTATAGAACATCGATTTCTGTTTGTAAATACAATTTTATCATTTTTATCATTTTTCTTTACTTTTATGTTGACAAATTTATCATTTTATTTTAATATGATATTGGAGGTAGCAAACATGAATAAAATTGAAATGAGAAAAATATTGGCTAATAACCTTGTTGCAGTATTAGACTATAAAAAAATATCAAGAAAGAATGTTGCTGACGATCTTAAATTATCATATACAAAGGTTTGTGATTGGACAAGAGCAAGAACTTATCCTAATGAAATTGAGTTAGGAAAACTTGCTAATTATTTAGAAACTACTGTCGAGCAATTAACTGATGGTAATTCACTAATTAATGATAATGGTTTTGAAACTGAACAATCATCTAAAAAAGCAAAGGTGTCTGTAATTGATATTGGATCTGATGAATGGATTATCCATCCTGTTGATTATGAATGGGTATCCACTAAGTATTTAACTCCAGATACTGGATATTTAATGTTTGATGTTGTTGATGATCTAATGGCTCCTAAATATGATATTGGTGATACTATATTAGTCGAGTTTTTAAATAATAAAGCAATTAAAGAAGATGGAGATTATTTAATTAAATTAAAAGAATATGATTCATGGTTATTTATTCATATATATGTAAAAAAAGATGGCTACTTAGTTGCACCACTTAATAATAACAATTCAAAATCAATCTTACCTAAATATTATACAAAGAAAGAATTTACAGAAAGCGCTACTCAGCCACATAAGGCTATAAGAGTTTCTAAAAATATATAAAAAAAAATCTCGTACTGGAATACGAGGTTAATGAGAAATACCGTTTTGTTTGAGTCCGAGAAACTTTAAACAAATAAACATTATATAAAAATACAATGTAATTGGATTTCCTATAACTAATTATACCATTTTTATATAATATTACAAGTTTTTAGCGGTATTTCCTTTATAGAAAGGATTTTTTATATGGGTGTATATAAAGATAATAGACCTACTAATGATGGTAAGATTTGGTTTTTTAAAACTCAATATGAAGATTTTGATGGTACACATAAAACTAAGAAATCCGGAAGATTTTCAACTAAAAAAGAAGCTGAACAAGCAGAATTAAAGTTTAAAATGTCACTTTACGAGCAAGTTAATCAAAATGAAATGACTTTTGAAGATATGATAGAATTATTCTTAAATTTTAAAAAGAAAAGAGTTAGAGAAACTACATACTACAATTATGGTAATAAGATTCCATATCTTAAACCACTATTTAAAGTAAAACTTAAAGACTTTAATTATTCACATTTTGAAAGATGGCATGATTATTTACAATATGAAACTACTCTTGCTACAAGAACCAAAAATGATATTTATAAATTTTTAAAATCGATACTTAACTATGCCACTGCATGGTATGAATTTAGTTTTACTAAAGTATATCCTAAAATGACTAATTTCAATAATCCTAATGAATTACCACCAGAACAACAATTTTTCACTTATGAAGAATTTCAACAATTTTTAGAAGTTGAAGATGATATAAGATGGATAGCTATATTTGAAATATTATATTATTGTGGACTTAGACGTGGTGAACTTAGAGGATTGCAATGGAAAGATATTGATTTAGATAGAAGAACATTATCTGTTAGAAAGCAAATTACTGATCGTTGTGGAAGCGTTAAAAAATACAAACTGGTGGTTCCTAAAACTCAGAATAGTATAAGAACCTTAAAGATGCCAAGAAAGCTCTCAGAAGACCTTAAAAAGGCCAAATTAGAGGCTAAGAAAACAGCAGGATTTAACGAAAACTATTTTGTTGCTGCTGATGCATTTCCTATTAGTAGTAACACACTAACAGATCGTAAAAATAAGAATTGCGAATTAGCTAGTGTTAAACAAATAAGATTACATGATTTTAGGCACTCATGTGCTTCTCTACTTATTAATGAAGGAGCTAATATTCAAGTAGTAGCCAAATATTTAGGGCATACTAAAATAGAAGAAACACTTAAAACTTACACACACCTATTCATTAGTACATTAGATGAGATAGTAGATGTTATAGATAGTAAAACCGATGATAATTAGTCATCGGTTATTTTACGAATTTATTGCATCTTTTATTTTAGTATAATTCCAATATGTTTTTCCATCTGTTCCAACATACATCATGTTAATGTGTGTTCCTAAATTTCTAATTGATTCAGGACATTTACTTTTTTCAATCTTCGTAGAATTATATAGTATTACCAATTTAATATTAGCTTCAACTGCTTTATCACATTCATATTTTATATAGCTTCGATAGTCTATACTATAACCTTTAGTGCAATATGAACTCCAACTATTATAACTACCACAAAATTGACATCCACCTGCTGTTATTGTATTAGTTTGATTTCCTACTACCAATACAAATGTTTTTGATGAATCCATTCTTTCCTTTAAAGATCTTTTAATAGTACAATTCAAGCTTGAATCCCTTGCTTGTGTTAATTCATGAGCATCTACAAAAGACAAATTCCAATAATCGCTATCATTCCATTCGTATAATTTATCAATTGCTTTTTTATCACCAGTCCAATCACCGGCAATATATGTTTTTGTTCTATATGCCATTATCATACATCTCCTTAACTTCATATAAATTAATTTTTTTCATTAAATCATTTGGCAAAACTAATGTTACTTTTGTAGGATATTTAAATTTAATTTTACTAACTTTAAACGTCCATATAATTATTTCTATTAGATCTTGATCAGATATATTATTAGCATCATTAAATTGGGTAAGATTGCTACTACCAAATAAAGTTATTGCTACACTTCTCCCCGCATAAACTCTTGTAAGATTATCCCAAAAATTCATTAAAAACAACAGATATTCTTTCAAATCCAAATTTGCTTTATTATCTTCATTAAATTTTGTAAAAGCGGTTAGTAAAAAACCATCATATTCTACAATCGTTCCTAAAGGATATTTCATTTTTTTACCCTTTTTCCTTGATCTATTAACTTCTCCTTTTACATCTTTTAACTCATTTGTAATGTGCAAATCCAATTCTTTTATATCATTTATATGTTTAGTTATATAAATACCATTTAATGAATTTTCTGCAATAATTTTATTATCTACTTGAGTATCAAAATATTCATTAAAATTGATAACCTTTAGAACATCTTGTTTAAAAATATCACCACTCTTTATTTCAAATGTCGAAGTTTTAATTTTTAATGATATTTTATTTAAATGATTTATATGATAGAAAAGGCAAAAATAATATATGAGCATTAAAATAAAAATAAATGATAATACTATTGCATAGTACTTTATAATAAATCCATTTATAAATATGGCTACTATACTCAAGATACTTCCTTCTATCATTAAAAACGAAAAAGTAGATTTTAATAATTTCTTGTCATTCCAACTTACATTGTTCATAATACCTCCTTATAAAAGAAAAATTTCTATACTTTAATTGTATAGAAATCTATGATTACATTATACCGCATTATCCGTTAATTGTCATCCATTTCAAGTAATATTTTAAAGATTTACTTTCCTTCTTTCAAATATATATCAATATACTTTATTGCACAGTATAGCCAGTAATTCCAAGCATTGTAAAAGTCCTCAAATTCATTTTCATATTTTGTGCATTTTCTTAAAATTTTCATATAATCACTATAAATTTCTTTTCTGATCAATAATGCATGTCCCATGCCAAGATTAATAGCATTAAATGATTTTTTATGATTTTCTTCTGCTAAATTCAATTCTGGAAATACTATATAAATATCTTCATCGCTAACATCTTTATGGTACTTATTTCTTATATAATAATTTTTCTTTTTATCAAAAAATATGCTTTCTTCACTTGATTCAACGATAAACAATATTTCTTGTCTTTCTAATAACTTTATATTATTAAATGTAAGATCTATTTTATTTACGCTATCTAATGTGTCTAATCTTAATATTTCATCATCAGTATATGTCATTATAAGATTACCGTTTTCATCTCTTTCAAATGCCATATAATCACCGCCTAATTACACAAATATTATACCATAATTAGTATTAATTTGTTCCCGAGTTGTTCCCAAGAATTTTAGCCTCACTTACCAAATGCGCACAAACACCTATAAACACTGGTAAAAACAAAAGTAGCCCGGCTTTTGCCGAGCTTTCAGGGGGTTTTGGTTGATCTCTTCACATTGAGATTCGTAAGAGAGATCAGGTTATTAGCATGACTTGTATCATGCTAGTATAATCTTAATATTTTTTTATTATTTTGTCAATCATTATTTTTAATTTAATCTAAAAAATTTATTTTTTCAATAATATTTTCGTATAATAAATTTCCCTTATATACGCCATTTATAAGGTATTTTTCAGAATCATTTTTTGCTTGCAATAAAATTTTGTAGTCTCTTTTAAAATCAGCAATTTTAAAAAAAATATCACCACTTTGTTTAACTCCAAAAATATCACCTTGGCCCCTTAATTCAAAATCCTTTTCACTTATATAAAAGCCATCATTACTTTCTTCCATTATTTTTAATCTTTTATTATTAACAACATTTGTTACCAAATAGCAATAACTCTGGAGATTACTTCTCCCAATCCTTCCTCTTAATTGATGCAGTGTTGCTAAACCAAATCTTTCGGCATTAAAAATTACCATCATAGTTGCATTAGGTATATCTATACCTACTTCAATAACTGTTGTAGAAATCAAAATTTTGATTATCCCTTTATGAAAGTCATTCATTAAACTATCTTTTTGTGATTGTTTTAATTTGCCATGAAGTATTTCAATTTTAACTTTATTATTAAAGGCCATATTCAGCTTATCTTTTAATAATGTTACGCTACTTATATCATAATCATTATCTTCTATTAAAGGAGATACCACAAAAATTTGATGATTTAGCTTAAGTTCATCTAACATTTTCAATAATACTTCTTTTATATTTTTTTCCATAACAGTTTTTGTAATTATTTCTTTTCTTGTGTTAGGCTTAGTTTTTATTTGGGATAAATCTAAGTCTCCATATATTGTTAATGCGTATGTCCTGGGAATTGGTGTTGCCGACAAATACAAAACATCTGTTTTTTGGTTTATTCCCTTTGATTGTAAAACATTTCTTTGATTAACTCCAAATCTATGTTGTTCATCTGTTATAACTAATCCTAAATTATAAAATTTATTATTTTCGTTTAACAATGCATGAGTTCCTATTATTATGTCTATGTCATTATTTTCTAATCTTTCATATATTTTTTCTTTACTTTTTTTCGTAAGACTACCTGTTAATAATTCAATTTTTATATCATATATGCTTAAGTAATTTTTAATTGATTCATAATGCTGTTTTGCCAATATTTCTGTTGGTGCCATAAATGCCCCCTGATAACCACTAGTAAAATTTGCAAGTAAAGCTGTTATAGCTACAACTGTCTTTCCACTTCCTACGTCTCCTAAAACTAATCTATTCATTCTATTTTCACTAGTTAAATCTTTTAAAATTTCTTTAATTACTTTTTCTTGGTCTTCTGTTAATTTAAAAGATAAATTTGCTAAAAAATCAGATACTACTTCTTCATTGTATATCTTTTTTATTCCTAAATTCTTTTTGTTTATTAATTTTAAATAATTTACTTTAAACATATATGTAAAAAGTTCTTCATATACTAATCTTATTTTACTTTTTTTTATATCTTCTATTGTTTGTGGCTTATGAATGAGTTTTATTGCTTCTCCTTTATTAATAAAATTATATTTTTCTTTATATTCTTTTGGAATATAATCCGCTATTTGAATATTTTCTTTCAATGATTCAATTATTATTTTTTCTAAATTACTATTTTTTAATCCTTCTGTTAAATGATAAATAGGTTCTATAGTTTCATTATCAATATTAAATCTTATGTCATTTGCTACAAATATATTTTTTAATTTATTATATTTTCCCACTAATACTATTGTTCTTTCTGGTTGTAAATTATTTTTTAAAAAAGCTCTATTAAATATTGTAACTTTAAAATTTATATCTTTGTTATTTGCTAAAAAATCTAATTTATTAAAATTTTTTTTGATATAACTAACTTTCGGATAACTTATTACTGTAGATAAAACATAATAATTATTTTCATCATTTATTTCATCTATATTAGTGAACTTAATTATGTTGTATTTATATGGGTAATAAGTTATTAAATCTTCTTTAGAATATATTTCTAATTTATTTAATAATCGCTCTGTCTTAGGCCCAACTTTTTTTAATGCACTTACTTCCATACCTATTTTCTCCATATAATTATTCTATCAAATTTTATATTATTTTTCTATATTTAAACATTTTACTATTTTAAATATTTTTTGCTATTAATTTTAAAAAATGGTTGACAAAATAATTAAAATCAGTTAGGATAGTAATCACCAATTCACTTAAGAGGCGAATTGGTGCTAGTATCACACTAGTCAACCCCTTTTTATTCTTTTGAAGTCTCCTTATGGAGACTTCTTTTTTTATTTTTAAAGAAAAAAATGCAGACTTTTTACCTACATCTTTTATTTTTCTTTAGCAATTTTTTTATAATAATTATATCTATTTATTGCATTGTTTTTTTGCTCATTTAATAACTCTTTGGCTAATTCTGGATTCTTTATTTTAAGTGAGTTAAACCTTACTTCATTATTTAAAAATTCTTCGTATTTATCAAAATTTGGTTCTTTTGAATCTAAATGTAAATCACCATCATAACGCATTAAAAGGGTATAGCCACATTCTACAGCCAACTTTTCTTCACCTATGCTACATCCCATACCTGTTTTTATGCCATGTTCTATACAAGGTGAGTATGCTATGATTATTGCTGGGCCATCATGTTCTTCTGCCTCTTTAAATGCATTTATTGCTTGTTGCATATTGCTTCCTAATGATATGCTTGCTACATAACAATTAGGTATACATGTTGCTATTTTAAATAAATCTTTTTTTATTGTTTTCTTTCCAAAATTGGCAAATTCAGCTACTGCTCCAAGTTTTGTAGATTTACTTGCTTGTCCACCGGTATTAGAATACACTTCTGTATCTAATACTAGTATTTTTATATTTTCATTACTATGAAGTACATGGTCTAAGCCTCCAAAGCCTATATCATAAGCCCAACCGTCTCCACCAATTGCCCAAACACTTCTTGCTGGTACGTAATCAATTAAATCACTTAACTCTTTAGGAATCGTTTTATTTTTTAGTTCTTTTGCAACTTTTTTAGTTATGTCATAATTTTCTTTATTATTAAGCCATTCTTCATATAAACTTTTTACTTCTCCATCTACTGAGTCAATAGTTTGTATTATTAAGTTTTCTATTCTTTCTCTTTTTTGTTGATATGATGTGTATATTCCATAAGCAAATTCGGCATTATCTTCAAATAAAGAGTTAGCCCATGGAATTAAATATGGCGTTGATGGTACACTTCCGCCATATATGCTTGAACAGCCTGTAGCATTAGCTATTACTAATTTTTCGCCTACTAGTTGTGTTAATAATTTTATATACGGAGTTTCTCCACATCCTGCACATGCACCACTAAATTCAAATAAAGGTTTTTCTAGTTGACTTCCCTTTATTGTATATTTATTTAATGGATTTTCAATTTTATATTCATTTTCTTCTTTTTTGTTTTTCTTAGTAGTTTCTTTCATTTCTAATGCTTTATTACCAATTTTTCCTGGACATATATTGGCACATAAACCACAGCCAGTACAATCTTCTTCATTTATTTCAACTATATACCTTAAATTGTCCTTACCAGCAAATGGTATTCCTTTTGTCTTATCTTCAGATGTTATTGTTCTAATTACTGCATGAGGACAAACTAAACTACACATTCCACATTGAATACAATTTTCTTTATTCCAAAATGGTATAATATTTGAAATATTTCTTTTTTCAGTTGCGCTAGTCCCACACGCAAATTTTCCATAAGCATAATCTACTAGTTCACTTACCGGGATTTTATCTCCTAATCTTTTATTAATCATTGTTACTACATCATTGTCAATTATTTTTATTGTTTCTTCATGATATTCATTAATTTCTAATGTTTGTAGTTTGTTTATGGCATCATTAATAGATGCTATATTACTATTAATTACGCTTTCTCCCTTAGTGGCAAAACTTTTTTTAATGCTTTCTTCTACTATTTTTATTGAATTTTCTACATTTAATAAATTTAATATTAATACTTCCATTATTTTACTTATTTTACCTGGTATTTTATTTTTTAAAGTTATGTCTTCAGCATTAATAAAATATACTTTTACTTTTTTAGTAATAATAGTTTTCTTTGCGCTATTTGGTAACAATTTTAATAGTTCATCTTTACTTTTAATAGTATTAATCAATATTATTCCATTTTCTTCTATATTATCAACCATTTCAAACATTTTAAAATAAATGTCTTTGGTTATAACAATTATCTTTGGATTATTTACATAATATGGTTCTTTTATTTCTTTATCACCATATCTTAAATTTGATACTGTAACCCCACCACTTTTTTTAGAATCGTATTGAAAATAACCTTGAACAAATTTATTTAATTTTTCATGAACTATTTTTAATAAATCTTTACTAGCACTAACCATGCCATCTGAACCAAAACCATATATTAAAATTTCTTTATTTTTACTTTCTATTTTAAATTCAACCGTTGGTAAACTTAAGTTTGTAACATCATCATTAATCCCAATTGTAAAATTATTAACTGGTTTTTCTTCTAGCATTTTATATACACTGTATATATCAGCTGGAGTCGTATTCTTACTTGAAAGACCATATCTACCGCCGTATATATTTATATTTTGATTTTTTAATACACTACATACATCTAAGTATAGTGGTTCTCCGGTTGCTCCAATTTCTTTGGTTCTATCTAATACTGCTATATTTTTTACTGTTTTTGGTAATACTTCTAAAAAATATTTGCTACTAAATGGACGATATAAATGTACTTCTATTAAACCTACATCTGGAATTTTATTTATAACTTGTTTTATTGTATCATTTATACTCCCCATTGCTACAATTATATTTCTAGCGGTTGCACTTCCATAGTAATTGAACGGTTTATAATCTGTTTTCATTATTTCATTAATTTTTAACATGTATTCATTTACTATGTCTGGCATTACCTCATAATATTTATTTCTTGCTTCAGTGCATTGAAAATAAATATCTTCATTTTGTGACATTCCATATTGATACTTATTATTTATATTTAACGCCCTTTTCTTAAATTCATTTATTTTGTTGTAATCAACTAATTTTAATAATTCTTCTTCTGGCATTTCTTCAATTGTATTTAATTCATGACTAGTTCTAAATCCATCAAAAAAATGAAGGAATGGCAAACTACCCTTTATTGCTGATAAATGGGCTACTGCTGCTAAATTTTGAGCATCTTGCACACTTGTTGAAGCTAACATACAAAATCCAGTTGCTCTCGTTGCATATATGTCTTGATGATCTCCAAAAATTGATAATGCATGCGTTGCTAAACTTCTTGAAGCTACATGGATAACTCCTGGTAGCATTTCTCCAGCCATTTTGTACATATTTGGAATCATAAGCAGTAAACCTTGACTAGCTGTAAATGTTGATGCTAAACTGCCTGAAATAAGTGCTCCATGCATTGCTCCAGCTGCTCCAGCTTCTGACTCCATTTCAATAACTTTAGGTTTATCATTAAATATATTTAGCAAATTTGTACTTGTTAAATTATCTATGTTCGCTGCCATAGGACTAGATGGGGTTATGGGATATATACTACAAACTTCACTAAAGTAATATGCTATTTGACTACATGCTGTATTTCCATCAACTATTTTTTTCATTTTATCATCTCCGATTATATTAATTATAACCTAAATGTTTATTTTTTTAAACTACAAGTTCATTACTTATTTTATAAAATGTCCAAACTTTGATTTTTTTTCATAATTAGTATTTAATAAATTTAAATCCCTTATTATGTTATTCGGTTTACATTCCTCATATAACTTTTTTGTTGCTTCTATTTTACCCTTATTACTAGTTATATAAATTGCTAGTGGCTCTTCTATACCTATTGCATAACTAATTTGTACTAAGCACCACTGTAATTTTTTTTCTTTCAAAATTTTTTTGGCTATTTCTCTTGCCTTGTATGCACCAGAACGATCTACTTTACTAGGATCTTTTCCACTAAATGCTCCACCACCAACCGGGGCAAATGATTGATATGTATCAACTACAATTTTTCTGCCTGTTAATCCCGCGTCGGCATCAAAGCCTCCAACAAAAAATCTTCCTGTTGGATTAATAAGAAAATTTTCAATCTCTATTTCATATTCTTTACATATTTTTTCTATTTCTTCTTTTATAAGTTTATCCGTTATTTCTCTATGTTGTTCATCATTTTGATAAGACACTGTAAAATATTTTATTTTTTTTAAATTGTCTAACTCGTCATATTCCCCCGTTATTTGTGCTTTTCCATCTGAATATAAATAAGGTAATTCTTGTCTTTTTTTATCATACCACATACTAAATTTTTGTAAAATAACCATTGCTTTTGGTAATAACTCTTTTGTTTCATTGCAAGCATATCCAAACATCATTCCTTGATCTCCTGCGCCTCCTATTTTTTCATTAGTTCCTAAATCTATATCTTTACTTTGCTTTCCTATATTTTCAATAATTTCGTAATTACTATTATAACCAACACTTCTTAAAACTCTTTTTACTACTCGTTTTATATCAACATTGCCTTTACTCGTTACTTCGCCGGTTATAAATATTTTCCCTTTTCCTCCCGCAACTTCAATTGCACAACGCGAACTTTTATCTTTTTTTAAATATGCATCCAATAACGCATCACTAATTTGATCACACACTTTATCTGGGTGTCCTCTAAAAACTATTTCATTTGAATAATATTTCATTTTTCCTCTTTCCTATAAAACCTAAAAAAAACAAGTTAAGAAACTTGTTAATGTTCCTTATCATACGGCTTTAGCACCTAAATTAATAGGTTGCTGTGACTTCAACGGGCCAGTCCCTCCATCACTCTTTATAAGGTTTTATACTATTATATTATTTTCGTTTTTGTTTTTTGACTATTTTTTGATTTATTTTTTTAAATTTTCTTCAATTCTTATTAAACGATTGTATTTTGCTATTCTTTCTCCTCTAGACATGGAACCAGTTTTTATAAATGGTATTGCTAATCCAACTGCTAAATCAGCTATAAATGTATCTTCTGTTTCTCCACTCCTATGCGAAATTATAGTTTTATAATTGTTTTTTTTGGCTAATAAAATCGTTTTTATCATTTCTGTTATTGTTCCAATTTGATTGGCTTTTAATAAAATTGCATTTCCTGCTTTCATATCTATGCCTTTTTGTAAATATCTTTCGTTAGTTACAAAGAAATCATCTCCAACTATCATTATTTGATTGCCAAATCTGTTAGTAAATTCCTTTAAACTTTCAAAATCTTCTTCAAAAAATGGGTCTTCTATACTTAATATCGGATACTTATGTATTAGTGTTTCATAATATTTTATGAGTTCCTCACTAGTTAACTCTTTGCCATCTATATTATAAACTCTCTTTTCTTTATCATAAATTTCACTTGCAGCTACATCTAATGCAATATATACTTCTTCTCCTGGTTTGTATCCAGCATTTGTTATGGCTTCTATAATTAAATCTAATGCCATTTCATTACTATTTAAATTAGGAGCAAATCCACCTTCATCTCCTACGCCAACATTATAGTTGCTTTTAATTAAAATTTTTTTTAGTTCATGAAATATTTCTGCACCTGCCCTAATTCTTTCTTTCATTTGTTTAATTACTGGTACAATCATAAATTCTTGAATATCTAAATTATTTACGGCATGTTTACCACCATTTATAATATTAATCATTGGTATGGGCAATGAAACACTTTTACTACAAACATATTCATATAATTCTTTTTTTTCAGATGCTGCTAAACATTTTAAACATGCTAGGGATACAGCTAAAATTGCATTTGCTCCTAATTTACTTTTATTTTCAGTTCCATCTAAACTTATTAACAATTTATCTATGCTTGATTGATCGGCTTTTTTACCTAATAATGCTGGTTTAATTATTTCATCAATGTTTTTTATTGCTTGCAATACACCTTTTCCATTATATCTTGCTTCTTTATTATCCCTAAGTTCTAATGCTTCTTTGCTGCCAGTTGATGCACCACTTGGCACACTCGCAATTTGTCTAATGTTATTATCCAAAGTCATTTCTACTTCTACTGTTGGATTTCCCCTACTATCTAGTATTTCTCTTGCCTTTATATCCTTTATCAACATACTACTATCACCTTTATTTAGTATATCTAAATTAATCTTTAATATCAATAAAAAAACAGTTTTTAAACTGTTTACTTTACCAAAATATGTCCATTATTTCTTTGGCTCTTCTTTTAAATAATATTGTATCAGATAAATTCAATACTCCTGTAATCATTAAAAATGCTCCAACTAATTGTGTTAATGTCAATGCTGTAAATGGATTAAACACTAACATTATCCCTAACACCGCTATAAATATTCCAGTTGCTAATGTTACTAGCCATGCATCTTCATTTCCCTTCTTTAACCATACTCCATAATTAATTTTTGTTGCTCCATTAATTATCATAAATATACCTAAACAAATTGTTACAAAACTCATTACACTAAATGGATAAAGAATAATTACTACACCAAGTATTGAATATAAAACTCCAAATACTATGTTTAAGGAATATATCTTTGCACCATCTCTATGAAAGTATTTGTAAATCGAGTTGACTCCAAATATCAGAAATACTATTCCAACTATTATTCCTACCACTTTATTAGACACTGCTGGTAAAAATAAAAGTATTAACCCTACTATGATTGATAATATTGATGTAATTAATGAATATATTATCATTTTATTATATACATTACTTATACTATTTTTAAATGGGCTTGCCATAACATCACTCCTATTAATATATTATAATTTTATTTAATTAATGTCAACGATTTTAATGGCATATTTTTAATAATTATGATATAATGTTATCTTATGAAAACCCTTTAGTGAAAGGAGGTTTTTTATGATTATTAAAGAATTAACTGTGCAGGAATTTAATGCTTTTGCTTCAAATAATGTCATTGGAAATTATTATCAAAGTAGTGAATATGCTATGCTAAAAGCAGAAGAAAAATTTGACTATGAATTTATTGGGCTTTTTGATAATAACGAAATCACTGCTGCTGCTTTGATTTTATATAAAAAAATAGGCAATTACTTTTATGGATACTCTCCTCGTGGTTTTTTAGTTGATTACTCTAACTTATATATTTTAGAAAATTTCACTGCCCTTATAAAAGATTATTATAAAAAAAGAAATTTTGCTTTTATTAAAATTAATCCCGAAATTGCAATTTCTAAATTAAATAAAAAAACTATGAATTTTGAATATAATTCAAATTATTCAATTATCAATAATTTAATTAGATGTGGTTACAAAAAATTAAAAAACAATATGAATTTTGAAGCATTGCTTCCTAGAGTTAATGCTATAATAAATTTAGAAAATTTTGATGCAATGTCTTTATCCAAAAATACAAGAAATAAAATAAAAAAAGGTATTAGAAAAGGCTTAGTCTTAGAGAAAAAAGATAAAGATGATATTAAAATATTTTATAATTTTATTAAAGATAATGTAAATAAAAATGAATTTTATTATTATAATCTTTATAATTTATTTAATAAAACAAATAGCATTGACTTTTATTTAGTTAAAGTTGATTATCGCCAATATTTAATTAATTCTCAAGATTATTATAATTCGGAGTTGTTAGAAAATTCTATTTTAAATGAAAAAATTTTAAAAATGAATACTCCAAACGTAATAAATTCAAAAATGAATTCTGATAAAAATTTACTTTGCTATAAAAATGATATTGCTGAAGCTTCAAAAAAACTTAATTTGAATATAGATACATATATAGCTGGAGCTTTTGTAATTAAGCACGAAAACAGAGTAAGCATTAAATTTAGTGCCATTGATAAATCTATGAAAAGATTTCCTGGTAATTATTTTTTATATTTTGCGATTTTACTAAATTATAAAAACAATTACAAGTATGCCGATTTAGACGGAATTGTTGCCGATTTTTCAAAAGACAATGTTTATCACGGTTTAAATAGATTTAAACTCGGTTTTAATCCTGATGTTTATGAATATATCGGAGAATTTGATTTAATTATTAATGATAATGCCTATAATTATTTACAAAGAAATGGCTTACTAGCAAAAGAGTTTAATAAATAATTTTAATAAATATACTTTTTATAATCAAAATAATTTGCAACAATTAAAAAAATTTAATTATTAATTTATAAAAAATATTTAAGTCTGTTTATATTAACTTCATTATGTTTATGATTATTATTTCATAAAGATTTAATAAAAATAAAAACTATTAGCAATTTGCTAATAGTTTTATTGTTTCTTTAATTATTTAATAATTTCAGATACAACTCCAGCACCAACGGTTCTTCCACCTTCACGGATAGAAAATTTTGTTCCATTTTCAAGTGCTACTGGAGCAATTAATTCAACTGTCATGTCAACATTATCGCCAGGCATAACCATTTCTACACCTTCAGGTAATTCAATAACACCTGTTACGTCTGTAGTTCTAAAATAGAATTGTGGACGATAATTTGAGAAGAATGGTGTATGACGTCCTCCTTCTTCTTTAGATAGAACGTATACTCCTGCTTTAAATTTTGTGTGAGGTGTAACGCTTCCTGGTTTAGCTAAAACTTGTCCACGTTCTACTTCATCACGAGAAATTCCACGAAGTAAGCATCCTGCATTGTCACCAGCTTGTGCATAGTCTAATGATTTTCTAAACATTTCAATTCCAGTAACAACTGTTTTCTTTGTAGGTTTTAAACCAACAATTTCAACTTCATCGTTTAATTTTAATTGTCCACGTTCAACACGTCCAGTAACAACTGTTCCACGTCCAGAAATTGTGAAAACATCTTCAATACTCATTAAGAATGGTTTGTCAGTTTCACGAACTGGAGCATCAATGTATGAATCTACTGCTGCCATTAAATCACGAATGCTTTGTGCAGCTTTTTCATCACCTTCTAATGCTTTTAATGCACTACCTCTAATTATTGGGCATTCAGAATCAAATCCATATTCACCTAATAATTCCCTGATTTCCATTTCTACTAAATCTAATAGTTCTGGATCATCCACTTGGTCACATTTGTTCATGTATACAACAATTTTAGGCACACCTACTTGACGAGATAATAAAATATGTTCTCTAGTTTGTGGCATTGGACCATCAGATGCAGATACTACAAGTATTGCACCATCCATTTGTGCAGCACCAGTTATCATGTTTTTAACATAGTCTGCGTGTCCTGGACAGTCAACATGCGCATAGTGACGTTTATCTGTTTGATATTCTACGTGCGCAGTGTTAATTGTTATACCTCTTTCTCTTTCTTCTGGAGCTTTGTCAATATCAGCGTAATCAACAAATTGTCCAAAGTATTTTGTAATAGCAGCTGTTAATGTTGTTTTACCATGGTCTACGTGACCGATAGTACCAATATTAACGTGTTCTTTTGAACGATCAAATTTTTCTCTTGCCATATAATATTTCCTCCTTTTCTTTACTATTATATTTTATCTAATGCTTGAAATTTTTTCAAGTATTATTCTTAATTAATGCTGTTTTTCTTAATAATTTCTTCAGCAATTCCTTTTGGAACTTCTTCATAATGATCTAGTGTCATTGTAAATGTTCCACGTCCTTGAGTATTTGAACGAAGTGTTGTAGCATAACCAAACATTTCTGCTAAAGGTACCATTGCATTAATCGATAATGCATTTCCTCTAGATTCATTACCAAGTGGTTTACCACGACGAGATGTTAAATCTCCCATTACATTACCCATATATTCTTCTGGAATAACTACTTCAACTTTCATTATTGGTTCCAAAAGTACAGGTTTACATTTATTTTTAGCTTCTTTTAATGCCATACTTGCAGCTATTTTAAATGCCATTTCTGATGAGTCTACATCATGGTATGAACCGTCAAATAAAGTAGCCTTTATATCAACCATTGGATAACCTGCTAAGATTCCTCCAGCCATTGCTTCTTGCAAACCTTTATCTGTTACTGGTATATATTCACGTGGAACAACTCCACCAACTATAGCATCAACAAATTCGTATCCTTTTTCAGGATTTGGTTCAAATTTTACCCAAACGTGACCATATTGTCCACGTCCACCAGATTGTTTAATATACTTACCTTCACATTCAGCAGTTTGAGTAATTGTTTCACGGTATGCAACTTGTGGACGACCAATGTTTGCATCAACGTTAAATTCATCTTTCATTCTTCTTACTTGAACTTCTAGATGTAATTCTCCCATTCCACTTATTACTGTTTGACCAGTTTCTGGATCAGTTTTATATTTAAATGTTGGGTCTTCTTCTGCTAGTTTTTGTAATGCTATTCCCATTTTTTCTTGGTCAGCTTTAGATTTTGGCTCAATTGCTTCATCTATAACTGGTAATGGGAATTCCATTCCTTTCATAATGCAAGGATTTTTTTCATCACATAATGTATCAGCTGTTGTTGTTGATTTTAAACCAACTGCTGCTGCAATTTCACCACAATATACTTCTGTTATTTCTTTACGGTTATTAGCATGCATTTGAAGAATTCTACCAATTCTTTCTTTTTCTTGTTTTCCTGCGGCATTTGTACATAATACGTATGAACCGCTAGATAAATGACCAGCATATACTCTAAAAAATGCTAATCTTCCTACATATGGGTCAGTCATTATCTTAAATGCCATTGCTGTAAATGGTTCAGAATCACTTGGATGACGTAAAATGTCATTTCCATTTTTATCTATACATTCAATTGCTGCTACATCTGTTGGTGCAGGCATGTAATCAATTATTGCATCAAGTAATAATTTAATCCCTTTATTAGATAATGCATCGCCACATAATACAGGGAAAAATTTAACTTCTAGTGTTCCTTTTCTAATTAATGATTTAATTTCTTCAACAGTTAATTCTTCACCATTTAAATATTTTTCCATTAAATTATCATCAAATTCTACTACCGCTTCTATTAATTCTGCTCTTTTAGCATTAGCAATATCTAATAATTCTTCTGGGATTGGAATTTCTTGAGCATCTTCTGTTTCTTTTCCATCATATAAGTATGCTTTCATTCCAACTAAATCTATTATACCTTTGAATTCAGATTCTGCTCCAATTGGCCATTCAATAGGCTTAGCATTTACTCCAAGTCTTTTAGAAATTGTTTCAAGACTATATGCAAAATTTGCACCTAATTTAGCCATTTTGTTACACATTATCATTCTTGGTACTTTAAATGTGTCTGCTTGTCTCCATACTGTTTCTGTTTGAGGTTCAACTCCTGCTTGTGCATCTAATAGTGCAACAGCTCCATCTAATACTCTTAAACTTCTAGATACTTCAACAGTAAAGTCTACGTGTCCTGGAGTATCTATAATATTTAAGCGGTATCCTTTCCAATGGGCAGTTGTTGCTGCACTAGTGATTGTTATACCTCTTTCTTTTTCTTGTTCCATCCAGTCCATTTGTGAAGCACCATCATGTGTTTCGCCAATTTTATGTATTTTTCCTGTATGGAAAAGTATTCTTTCTGTCGTGGTAGTTTTACCGGCATCAATATGTGCCATAATACCTATATTTCTTAATTTGTCTAATGATACATCTCTTGCCATTTACTTCACCATCTATAATGAGCAAATGCTTTGTTTGCTTCAGCCATTCTGTGAGTATCTTCACGTTTTTTAACTGCTCCACCAGTACCATTTGAGGCATCTATGATTTCGTTTGCTAAATTAATGGCCATTCCCTTTCCATTTCTTAATCTTGCATAATTAACTAACCAACGTAGTGCTAATGTTTGTGCTCTATCATCTTTTACTTCAACTGGAACTTGATAATTAGAACCACCAACACGACGAGATTTTACTTCTAATGCTGGCTTTATGTTTTCTAAAGCAGCATTATATACTTCTAAAGCTGGCTTACCAGTTTGTTTTTCAACAATTTCAAATGCTTCATATAATATTTTTTGCGCTGTTCCTTTTTTACCACCAGTCATTATTTGATTAACTAGTTTAGTTACAACTTTTGAATTATATATTGGATCTGGAAGCACATCTCTTTTTACTGCTCTTCTTTTACGCATTTTTTCTTCCTCCTAAACTATTATTTTTTATCTTTTTTTGTTCCGTATTTACTACGGCCTTGTTTTCTATCTTGTACGCCATGTGTATCTAAAGTTCCACGCACAATGTGATAACGAACTCCGATTAAATCTTTAACACGTCCGCCACGAACTAATACTACACTATGTTCTTGTAAATTGTGTCCTTCACCTGGAATATATGCATCGATTTCTTTACCGTTAGATAATCTAACACGAGCAAATTTTCTTAATGCCGAATTCGGTTTTTTTGGTGTTCTTGTTGCTACTTTTGTACAAACTCCTCTTTTTTGTGGACTTTTTGCATCTGTTTGCTTTTTTTCTAAAGTATTATATCCAACATTTAAAACAGGGCTTTTACTTTTCTTTTCTTTTTTACTACGATTCTTTTTTACAAGTTGATTTATTGTAGGCATAATACCCTCCTTTCATTAACACACATCCTGGTGTATCGTTTTTTCTTTTAAACTAGGTTCTACCTAGGTAGAACCCGTTTTAAATGCACTAATAATATATCACTAAGTTGGCTTTTTTGTCAAGTAAAATCTCCAACTATTTTTTATTAAAAACTATTGTATAATTGATAAATAAAATATATTGCTACTAATAGCGCTAATAATAAACTGCCACTTAGAATTAACATTTCTGCTAATCCCCATCCTTTATTATTTAATTTTTTCATTTTATCCCCTCTTTTAAAAAGCACTTTGTTTAGATATTATATATGTTATTTATCTTATTGTCAAATTTTATTGTTTATATTTTATATACTGGGTTATTAATATTTTATGCTAATATATTAATATTTTTTATTTAATTATATTTTTTCACAAAAAAACATTAATGTTTTAAACACTAATGTTATAAGATTAAACTAATTCTACTTCTGCTCCAGCTTCTGTTAATTGAGTTTTAATAGCTTCAGCTTCTTCAGCAGGAATGTTTTCTTTTAAGTTTCCACCATTGTCTGCTACAGCTTTTGCTTCAACTAATCCTAAGCCAGTAATTTCTTTAATTATTTTTATAACTGCTATTTTGTTTCCTCCAGCAGATTTTAATACTACAGTTTTTGTTGAAGGTCCTTCTTCAACTGCACCTGCTGCTGGAGCTGCTGCTACTGCAACTGCCATTGGATCAACACCAAATTCTTCTTTCATTGCATCAACTAATTCTTTTACTTCAAGAATTGTCATTTCTTTTAAAGCACTTATAAAATCTTCCTTATTTAATTTTGCCATAATTTATTCCTTCCCTTCCTTTTGTTCAGCATATAAATTTAAACTTATAGCTAAATCTTTAACATATTGCATCATACCACCAGCCAGCATTGTTAACAATCCTTCTCTTGATGGAATGTTTGCGTATTCTTTTATAACAGATACATCTGCTACATCGCCACTGATAATTCCAACTCTTATGTCTAATTTATCCATTTTTTTAGCAAAGTCTGATACTATTTTAATTGGTTCTAATAAAGTTTTACCAAATAATATAGCATTTGGACCTTCTAAAAATTCATCTAAATTGATTTTTAGTTCATCAGCAGCTCTTTTTAGTAAAGTGTTTTTATATACTTTTACTTCAGAATCAACTTTTTTTAACTCTTTTCTTAAATTACTTAAGTCTTCTACAGTTAATCCTTGATATTGGAATATAATAACAGATTCACTATTTTTAAGTTTGTTAACTATTTCGTTAACAACTTCCTTCTTTTTTTCAAGAATTTTTGTGCTTGCCATTTTTCCTCCTTTTTTATATTAGAAAAGCATCCGTAGGGATGCCTTAAATTTTTGTTTTAAGTTTCCCCTCGGTAGGACTTACTTTGTGCCTACTGTCTTCGGTTTGCTTTTTCTAACGTGTATTATAATATATTTAATGCTAAATGTCAAAACTATTTTTGTCTATTTTAATCCCAGGGCCCATTGTTGTTGAAATTGTAATGTTTTCAATAAAGTTACCCTTTACTGTATTAGGTTTTGCTTTAGATATTGTTGTAATAACATATTTTAAGTTTTCTATTAACTTATCTTCAGCAAATGATACTTTTCCAATTACAGTGTGAATATTACCAAATTTGTCATTCTTGTATGTTACCATACCTTTTTTAATATCTTCAACAATTGCAGCAACTTTTGTTGTTACTGTTCCTGTTTTAGGATTTGGCATTAAATTTCTTGGTCCAAGTATATTACCAATTTTTCCAACTTCTGGCATCATATCTGGAGTAGCAACAATAGTATCAAAATCAAACCAACCTTCGTTTTTTATTTTGTCTAGCATGTCTTTTTCACCAACGTAATCAGCTCCAGCATTTTTTGCTTCTTCCGCAAAAGCTCCTTTAGCTATTACTAAAACCTTTTTAGTCTTACCAGAACCATTTGGTAATGATAAAGAACCTTTCATTTGTTGGTCAGATTTTTTAGAATCAATATTTAATTTAATAGCTACATCTATTGAACTATCAAACTTTGTAATTGATGTTTCTTTTACTAATTTTATTGCATCTTCTAAACTATATAGTTTATCTTTTTCAATATTTTTTGATGCTTCCACATATTTTTTACCGTGTTTTTTCAATTTTTTACCTCCTTAACTGTGGTTAATTAAGCGGACATTTTTATTTTATTATTCTTCAGTTTCTGTTTCGTCTTCTTCACCATGTACTGGTACTTCAACATTTTGTGCTTCAGCCATTTCTTTTGCTTCAGCTTCTAATTCAGCAAGTTCTGCATCTCTTTTTGCTTGTTCTATTTCTTCAGCTTTTGCTTCTGCTGCTTGTTCTGCTAACTCAGCATCGTTAACACCTTTTACAGCTATTCCCATATTTCTTGCAGTTCCTGCTATTTGTTTCATTGCTGATTCTACATCATATGCATTTAAATCTGGCATTTTAGTTTCCGCTATTTCTCTTAATTCTTTTTGAGTAATAGTTGCCACTATTTCATTTGCACCTTTTTTGCTTCCTTTATTAACTTTAGCTACTTTTTTTAATAAAAATGCTGCTGGAGCTGTTTTTAGTACAAATTCAAAACTTCTATCATCGTATATTGTGATTTCACATGGGATTACATCACCCATTTTATCACGTGTTGCTTCATTGAATTTTGTACAAAATTCTCCTAAGTTAATTCCTGCTGGTCCTAATACAGTTCCAACTGGTGGTGCAGGTGTAGCTTTTCCAGCTTCAATTTGTAATTTGATTTTCTTTACGACTTCTTTAGCCACGAAAACACCTCCTATAAAATTTTTTCGCGTAAGTGGTTATGGGCAAGTCCGCAATTATCCCTTCCACTTAACAAAATTATATAAAAATATAAATTTGCATTTATGATAATATCATATTTTACATTTTTTTACAACCTTTTTAGATATTTTTAATTATATTTTATTTCATTACATTTTATTACTTGGATTTAAATAAAACTTATGATAATATTAAGATATATATTAATATTTAAAAAGGAGGGAATATGGCCGGCAAATTTTTTAATCAACGAGTTAAAGGTGCTAACAATAACTTTAAGGCTTACTTAATCGTTGGAGCGATTATTTTTGCAATATTTTTTATAGTCATTTTATTTGTTGCTTTTTCTAACAAAGAGACTTCTGAACCAAAAGAAAATGCTGTAGTCAAAATTAGAGATGTTGTTACCATTGAAATAAACTCAGATTATCCTGATAAAATCTTGTTCTTTTCAGAATTACAAAATGTAAAAGAAAGCGATATAAATATTTATTATGATGATGTCAATTTATCCAAAGTTGGGGAATATGCTGTTAGTATTGATTTATATGATGAAACTTATACCTCTAAGCTATCTGTTGTTGATACTAAAAGCCCTGAATTAATAGTTAAAAATATTTCTATTGATGAAAATGATAGTTATTCTGCTGACGACTTTGTTGAAAGTTGCCAAGATAATAGTAACGAAGATTGTATTGTTGAATTTTACTCAGAAGGTAAATCTCAGGATGGGTCTTCCATTGATTATAGTTCTTATAAAAACGAAGGTACTTATACTATTCAAATCATCGCTAAAGATTCATCTGGAAATGTTACTACCCCGCTTTCTGCTACATTAACTATTGGTAGTCCATCTGGAGACAATGAAAAGCCTACTTATTGTAGTTTCGGAAATAATGATTATGATCAAGAAAAATATATTCTAGGTGTTGATGTCACTGAAAATAGTTGTGCTCTAGATTTAAATTTATATTATGATGAAACTATATCTGCCCCAGCATATAATTTAGCAAAGGCTGATATTGAAAAACTAAAAAAAGAAATCGATAAGTTAAATACCGATGAAAGTGTTGAAAGAAACGTAAAACAATCTATTAAACCAATTATTAATACTGATGGCAAAGGCATTGTTGGTTATACTGTACATATTGAACTTTCATTTGATTACGATAATGATTCATCTGAAGTTGTTGCTAGTTATTATATTAAATCTGATGGCTCAAGAATTTATTCTATAAATAAATATAATTTATCGTAATAAAAAAATCATTCAGTAAAATTGAATGATTTTTTTTATTTTCTTGAAAATACCACTAATGCACTAAAACCTAAAATTATTACCCCAAATATTATTGCCACAATTACACCATCACTTAAACCATCATTTTGTAAATCTTCTTCTGAGCCTATATATTTATATCCAGTGTCTTCTACTGCATTTTTTAAACTTTTCATTTCTGTTTCGTAATCATTATCTTCAATGAATTTTTTTATTATGTCTTCATAACTTTCATCTTGATACGCTAGTAATGCTTCTTCAATTATCTCAGTTCCGTCTGTTCCGAATCCTAATTTATAATAAGTACTGCCTATTACTATAAATGGAATGCTTCCATCTAGTTCTTGACCAAAATATTCTTTAGCATCTAGTAGTAAATCGTAATTTTCGCCTTTGCTTGCTTCATAAGTTTCAATTACAAAATAATCTTGATATTTATAATAATTTTCTCCAAAGTATTCTAAAAAATCGTGACAATGTGGACAACTATTACTCCAAAATAGATATACTGTTACTTTTTCATGGTCTGTAATCGGTGGTAATTCTACTTCGGCTTTAACACTTATCATCATTAATGAACTTACAGCCACTAATAATGCAACTAATATTTTTTTCATCTCTCCTCCTTTAAAAACAATTATACTTTTTTTGTTATATTTTGTAAAGTTTTATCAATAAAAAAACTATTAACCCTATTTAGTTTTGTTAATAATTTTTTATATTTTTATAATTTTTTACTTATTATTAGTATGCAAATTAACCCCTTTTTTATTTATATAACTATCATAGGCATCTTGAATTTCAGGATTTTTATAACTTTCTCTAATTTTTTGTTCTCTATCGTTCTGATACATATTATCTATTCGTGACTTTCTTATTTCTTCCATACTTTTGATGGCATTTAACGGTTGACCTCCGCCACCTATACAACCACCTGGACAACTCATAACTTCTATAAAATCGTATTCTTTCAACTTTTCAAAATATTTTTTTATTGTTGATACTTTACTTATTACTGCTATTTTTATTTTAAATTTCATAAAATTAACTTCAGCTTCTTTAAAATCTTTTTCTCCCCTAATATTTGTAAATTCATAAAACTCTTCAGGAGCTTTTTCCTTATTAACCATGTAATATGCTGTTCTTAACACGGATTCCATTACTCCACCAGAAACTCCAAAGATAAGTCCTCCGCCACTTCCTTTACCTAACAGTCTATCAAATTCACTATCTTCTAAATCATTAAAGTTAATACCTAATTCTTTTATCATTAATATTAGTTCACTTGTTGTTATAACTATGTCTGTTTCAGGATACAGTGTTCTTTCATATTTTTTAGATATGCACGGAGTTAGCGATATAGCTTTTATTTGTTCCTTTTTTATATTATACATATCTGCAAAATAACTTTTAATCATTGCTCCTTGCATAGCGATTGGACTTTTACAGGTGCTAATATTTTTTATTATTTCTGGATGATATTTGTTAGCATATAAAACCCACGATGGACAACAACTAGTAAACATTGGCGTATTATTTGATAACTTTCTATCTATTAGTTCATTTGCTTCTTCCATTATGGTCAAATCTGCCCCAAATGTTGTGTCAAATACATAGTCAAATCCTATTTTCTTTAAGGCACTTACTAGTTTTCCTTCCAAAAATGAACCTGGTTCAAAACCAAATGCATCACCTATTGCAACCCTTACTGCAGGTGCAACAAAAACTACCACAGTATAATTTGTATCTTTTATATAGTTAATTACTTTTTGATAATCATATTTTGGTACTAAAGCCCCAGATGGACAAGTCATTATACATTGACCACAATTGATACAGTCATTTTCAAAATCGTTATTTTGTTTGCATGTTGTTAAACACATTCCACAATTTATACATTTTTCTTCAATTCTTTTTAAACATACATTGTCTTCTTTTACTTCTACTCTATTCATTTTTACCTCTTGTAAGCATTTTATATGTTTTTACTATTTTTATTAATATTTCCTCTTCATCAATTTTTATTTCATTTGTTGCAATTAATGTTGCTAATCCATTAGCATATAACCACATATTCATGAATAATGTCTTTGCTTCTTCAAAACTGAAGCCATGCTTATTTACTAAATTAATAATAGTAGATTGATTCCATTTTTCATCTAATACATTTTCTATACTTTTCCATTTTAAATTGTTGCTTAAAAATAAACTAATAAATAAATTTTTGTATTCTTGAGCAAATTCAACGTATGCTATACATAATGTAATTAATGCTTTTTTATTATCTATTCTACTAGTCAAAAAATCATCATATTGTTTAGATATTTCTTTGTAAATATCACTTTTTATTTCATCCATATTTTTATAAATGCGATATAACGGTTTAGTAGATATCTTCAATGATTTTGCTAAACTTCTAGCATTAACACTATCCCAACCTTCGTCATTAACCATTTTTACTGCTACTTTTACTATGTGTTCTTTTGTCATGTCGATAACTGCTGGCATATTTATTACCTCCTTTTATCTATGGTAACTTATGTTTCTATTATATCACTTTTTTTTTAGATTGAAAAGATATTATTTTTATTTATTTTGCCGAACTATGTCATTATTCTTATTAAATATTAAAAAAATATTTTATTATTCTAATAATTAACTACTCTTTTTTTAATAAGTATTTATTTGCTCTAACAAAAAAATCACAAGATAATTATTTTGTGATTTTTATTTATAGTTGTCATAATAATTATAACGCTTATTGTCTTTTATATATCCCATAACTTGGTTTATGTTTATGTTTTCAACACTTTTAAATAAATTATATTCTACAAATTTGTTGTTTTCTTTTAATTTTTTGATTAACATTTTTATCTCATATCTTTTAGAGTCTTCTTTTTTTAACGGACAAGAACAATTGATAAATTCTAATTCGTTATATTTTGTCCAATTGATTATTGCTGATTCTCTAACTAAATATAATGGTCTTATTAACTCTAAACCTAAAAAATTTTTGCTTTTTATTTTAGGCAACATCGATACTATTTCTCCATTATATAATATACCCATTAAAATTGTTTCTATTACATCATTGAAATGATGCCCTAATGCAATTTTATTACATCCCAATTCTTTGGCATAATTATATAAATGCCCCCTTCTCATTCGAGCACACATGTAACACGGAGACTTCGGCTTCATACTAGTAAGTGATTCAAAAATTTTACTGTGATATATTTTTATTGGAACTCCGATAAGCTTTGCATTTTTTTCTATTTTTTTTATAGAACTTTTATCATATCCTGGGTCCATTACTATAAACTCTAATTCAAAATTTATTCTTCTATGTTTTTTTATTTCTTGCATACATTTGGCTAGTAAAAATGAATCTTTTCCTCCACTTATACATACTGCTATTTTATCATTTTCCTTGATTAAATCATATTCTGTTATTGCCTTTGTAAAATTTCTCCATATATCTTTTCTATATGTTTTAATTATACTTCTTTCTACTTCTTCTTGTTTCATTTTTATCACCATTAAAGTTTATTATGTATTAATTTTGGACTTTTGTCAATTAAACTCCGTGCTAAAAATATTTATTCTGATTTTTAGTTCTCATCCTTTGATACTCTTCTTCTTTTTTCTTGGCTCTAATTTCACGAGCATCTCTATCTTCAACATATACTTTTCCTAATTCATTGTACAGTTCAAACGCATGAGTATATTCATGGACATTGATTTTTATACAATTTTCATCTAAAAAATCTGGTACTAATATTCTAATGTCAACTATTTCGTCTTTAGCATTTAATATAGGAAAACACCCCCATCCAAAATCTTTTAAAGGATATCTTTTTACTTTACCATTTATAAATTCAAAAAAGTGTGGATTTCCTATTCCTAACTTTTCTAAGATAATTTTAAACTCATCATTTGTCATCTTTATTCTATTATTAATAAATTGTTATCTTTTATATGTTGAATAAATCTTTCTTTAAATGTTTGTAATTCTTTTTGTTCTAGTGTTTTTATATCACTTCCTATTAAATATCTAATAGTATATTTGTTTTCATATTTTCCAATTAAATAATATTTTTTTATTAATTTGCTTTTATAATTTTTTAATATTTCATCTAAATCCTCATATTTTAATTCTTTAGGCATTATTATTGTATAATCTAATTCTACCATTGGATATTTGCTAATTTCTTCTGAAATTTTTTCCTTTTTTTCAATCTCAACATATTTATCAAAATCTATGTCTATACATACAATTACTTTTTTCTTAGCTAGTTTGTTAGTTATTTTTTTATTTATTACATTAATTTCTCCAACTTTATTATTGTCTATAAATATTATCTTCCCTAATTTAGAATTATTATATTCTTTTTCATTTATATGATTTTTAAATATTATATTTTCATTTTTTAATACTTTAAATATATATGTACAAATTTCTTTTGCTTTATTATAAGTTTTTTCAATATTTTTTTCTTCATCTGCTAGAATTATACTAAGAACTCTTTTATTACTATTATTATTTATAATTGTTCCTATTTCAAATATTCCAAATTTATTATAGTTTTTAAAATTATTTTCAGCTATGTTTAATAACGAAAAACTTAAATCATCTCGCAATATATTATTTTCTGTTTTACCTAATAGTTTTACTCCCTTTTTTTCAATTTCTAATCTTTTTAATAAGTTTGTATCATACCAAATATAACTGTTAACTTCATTTAAATCATATTTTGTTGCTAATAATTCTTTTACTTCATATTCTTGATTATAAATTGTTTCATGCTCTTTAACAGTTAAATCTAACTTTAATGGCTTTGGAGTAAAATTTTCTAAACCATATATTCTTGCGATTTCCTCAATTAAATCTTGTTCAATTTTTATGTCTTTTGTTGCTCTATATGTTGGAACGGTTACATTAAAATATTCTTCTTCAATTTCAACTGCAAATCCTAATTTTTCTAAAATGTTTTTTACTGTAGAATCTTCCATTATTTTACCCATATATCTATTTAATACTTTTTTATGTAATTTTATAATGGTTTCATCTAATTTATTTGGATATACATCAGTTAATTGTGAAGATATTTTTAATTCCTTATTTTCTTTTTGTAATAAATAAATTAATCTTTCTATTGCTGTTTTAGTCATATTCGGATCTAATGATTTTTCATATCTAGCACTTGCTTCTGTACGTAACCCTAATGCTACTGCTGTTTTTCTAATACTTCCAGCATTAAAAGTAGCGCTTTCTAAAAATACACTCGTTGTGTCTTTAAGTATTTCACTATCTAATCCACCCATTACTCCTGCTATTCCGAAATATTCCTTGCCATTTTTTATCATTAACATATCCTTTGTTAAATTTCTTTCTACATTATCTAAAGTTTTAAATGTATCTTTATCATTAGCAAGTCCTACTTCTATTTCTTTAACTATTCTGCCATCAAAGGCATGCATAGGTTGCCCAAGTTCTAACATGATATAATTTGTTAAATCTACTATTAATGAAATTGACCGCATTCCCACATAATATAAAAATATTTGCATTTCTAATGGTGTTTTATTATTTTTAATATTTTCAATTTTTAATCCTGTATACCTATAACATAATTCTGGATTGTTTATTTTTATTTTTAATGTTTCTAGCTTTTCATCATTTTTTATATTAAATAATTCTAAAGACTTTAACTCGTGTTCTGTTATTGCGGAAATTTCTCTTGCTATTCCATAATGTCCCCATAAATCAGGTCTGTTAGTTAATGATTTATTATCTATTTCAACTATAATATCTTCGATTGGCAAATATTTTTTTATATTCATACCTACTGGGGCATCTTCTGGTAACTCGATTATCCCATCATGCTCATCACTTATTCCTAATTCCTTTTTGCTGCAACACATTCCATTAGACATTATTCCCCTTAATGGTCGTGATTTTATTTCTACACCATCAATATGTCCACCTACTTTAATGAATGCGGTTTTTAAACCTACACGTACATTTGGTGCTCCACATACTACTTGTACTGGATTTGCTTCACCACATTCAACTTCTAATATGTGCATGTGGTCACTGTCTGGATGCTTTTCACATTTAATGATTTTAGCTATTACTACGTTGTCGATTTGTTTACCAACTTCTTTTACTTCTTCTACTTCTGCTGTTCTTATAGTAAATGTTTTCCATATATTTAACCAATCTATTTCTTCGCTTTTATCTATATATTTTTTTAATTTATTACATGATATTAACATTTTATCCTCCTACTTTATATTAAATTGTTTTAAATATCTTATATCTCCACCATTTAATATTCTTATATCACTTATTTTGTATTTCATCATTGCTAATCGAGTTAAACCTAATCCAAACGCAAATCCATTATATTCTTCTGGATTTATGCCTCCAGCTTTTAATACATTTGGATGTACCATTCCACCTGGTACTATTTCTATCCATCCACTGTTTTTACATGTTGGACAACCATTCCCCTTACATATTGTACATTCCATGTCAATTTCATAACTTGGTTCAGTAAATGGGAAAAAACCAGGTCTTAACCTTAAATTAACTTCGCATTTCATCACTTCAGTTAATATTTGCTTCATTGTATAAAGTAAATTTTCTATTGATATATCTTTATCTATTACCATACCTTCAACTTGAAAAAAAGTATTTTCGTGATTAGCATCTAAATCTTCATTTCTAAATACTCTTCCTGGTGAACAAACTTTTAATGGTGCTCCATATTTTTCCATAGCATGGATTTGATTGCCACTAGTTTGTGTTCTTAATAACATTCCATTATCTAAATAATATGTATCTTGCATATCTCTTGCTGGATGGTCTTTTGGAATATTTAATGCTTCAAAATTGTAGTATTCGGTTTCCATCTCTGGCCCACTAACAACTGTAAATCCCATTTTTTTCATACATTCTGTTACTTCTTTAGCAACAATTGTTACTGGATGCAATGAACCTATTTGAGTATCATAAATAACTGAATCATCAAATACAACTTCGTTTTGATTCTCTAAATTTTCAGCATAATTAGTAATCATTTCTTCCATTTTTTTCTTAGTGTTATTAATTATGCTACCATATTTTCGTTTGTCTTCGACACTCATTTCTTTTAAACTACCTAAAATTTGAGAGATTTTACTCTTTTTGCCTATAAAACTTGACTTTACATTTAGTAAGTCAGCTTCTTTTTGGCAATTTTGTAATTCTTTTTCTAGTTCTTCCACTAATATTTCTAATTCTTTTTCCATTTCTTCCTCCTAAAAATAAAAAAATCCATAAACTAATTAAGGACGAGTTTTACCCGCGGTACCACCTTAGTTTATGAATCTTAATTCATACTCTTTAAATTATAAGGGACTTATCCCACAATACTCCTCAATTGAAATTCGCTTTATTAATTTTTAAAATACTCTCAACTATTGTATTTTATCTCTGTAAATAAAATTTTAATAAAGTTACTTAGTTTGAATCATCGTATCTTTACTTTTCTTTTAACCAATTCTTCCCTTCAACACTTCTGGTTACAAGCATTGCACTTGCGGAATCACCTACAACATTAAGCAATGTTGCTGGTGCATCTATTATTGTAGCAATAATTGTTAAAATTGGCAAGGCCTCAACTGGATATCCCAACATCGTAATTATCAACATTTCTGATATTGTACCTCCACCAATTGGTACTGCTGTAACTAATAAAGTTGCTAATAATGCTACACCTATTACTTCTGCAATACTTCCAAATGTTGTTAAACTTGTGCCAAATAAGCAAACTAAAAACATTATTTTAAATACACTACCGATTGATGAGCCATCTTTATGAAAACTTGTTCCTAAGGATACTGTAGTTTCTGCTATATCTTCTGGTACCCCAATATTTTTAGTACATTCAATATTTATTGGTACACTTGCTGCTGATGAACATGTTCCTAACGATGTTAATGCTGATGGTATTATATTTTTCCAAAATGATTTTATACCTTTTCTTCCCCCAGATACATAGGCATATAATGTGTAAAATATTACCATAAATAATATACTTGTTACTAAATATACTACAAATGTTTTCAAAAATCCTACCGCTATTATACTTCCCATTGTTCCAACTAACGCCGCAAAATAACATCCTAACCCAATCGGTGCATAAATCATTATTACTTCAATTAATTTGTACATAACTTCACTGAATGAATCAAATAATTCTGCTATTTTCTTTCCTTTTTCTCCACTTTTATTAATAGCTATTCCGAATAATATTGACATTACTATTAAAGCTATTAAATTGTCAGTTGTTAATAGATTACCAAATTGGTTTGTTGTTAATACATTAACTGTTCTTTCTAATATGTTTAATTCTATTTCTTCTTCTGTACTTGGGGCAAAAATTTCTTTAATACTGTTTGTATCATTATTATTAACTAAATTAACAGTATTAAAACCTACAAAACCTACTAAAACTGCTATAACTGAAGTAAGTAAAAATACTATTATTGTGCTAATTAATATTTTACTTAATCGTTTTGGCTGTTTCATTTTTGAAATCGATGATGTTATTGTAAAAAATATCAACGGAACTATTATTACTAATAATAAATTTAAAAATAAGTCTCCTAAAGGTTTTACTATTTCTGCTTTTTCTTTAAAAATCAAGCCACAAATCGCACCAATTATTACACAACTTAATAATATAATAGTGCTTTTATAATTCTTTAAGATTTTTCGCATTAATTACCTCCTTTAATTAACTAAATCTTAACATATTATATTTTCTTAGTCAATTTTTATGACTTTTATATAAAATAAACTGGATATTTATTAAACACCCAGTTTTACTTTAATTTTGGTAAATCACTTATTTCTATTTCATCTATATCTTCATAATAGTTTTCTTTAAATACTTCATCTTTTAAATCAAGTTTTGGAGGTGTATATGTTAATAACTTTTTCTTTTTAAAAGGAAGAAGCGGTTTTGTCATTATAAATTTTAATTTTGCTAAAAAAGGATTTTTAATTTTTATACCAGTTTTATTTGTTATAGCTTTTATTTTAAATAATTTGAAAATATCTTTAAAAATAATGTAAAGTGCTGGTATTAAAATAAGAAATAACCATCCCATGTTACTTGCTAAGAAAAATTGTACTCTTCCTAATTGTGGGATTTTTAGCACTACTTTTCCTACTATTTTTTCAAATGGTACTGTTGAACTATCTTCGATTATATTATTGTCACCTTTAGTTTGATAACTATATTTACCAGATTTATCTTTAATAATCGATATTACTCTATGAGTAACTGTTCCACCATTTACTTCTGGGGCATCGGAATAAAAGGTTATTACATCCCCTATTTCTATTTCACTTGGACTATCAACTCTAGAATCTATTATAACATCATATACATTTATGTTAGGTACCATACTAGGACTAATTATGGTATATAAGGAAAATTTTGGCTCATATTTACTTCCTTTAGCCATATAGATTCGAGTGGCTATAAAATAATATATTAGAAATATGGCACAAATCATGAGCAACACAAAAATTGTCCAACTTATTATAGTTGAAAATGTTTTTAATACTTCTCGAAATGTTAATTTTTGTTTAACATTGGAATTCATACCACACTTCCCTATTCTTTTTTATTATAACCAATTAATCGACAAATAGCAACAATTCTTGTATAAATTAATGTAAAAGTAACGGTAATTATTGGAATTATATTTGTTTTGTATTATTTTGTTTTTCACCATATAATCACAAATTTTTAGACAAAGTTTTGTTTTGTGCTTATCATTTTTTAATAAAAACGGAATTCCAAATGAAAATTAACAATAATCATTATCTTCCTTTCAAATACATTGATTTGCTTTTAAAAAAAATGTTATAATTTTGGTGAAGTGATTATTATGAACTTAGAAGATACTGTTAGTACTTTTATTACTGCCGTTAGCTGTGGGAGTATATTTGCAGTGGCTAAATTAAGTGCAAAAAAACAAAATAAAAATATGACAATAAATAATTTTGAGATTAGATATTCTCCTGCCTTAGTAAGAACTATGTACCTTTTCGCTATTTTTGTTGTAGTTTTTTCAATATTGCTTTATCCATATATTATTAAAGATAGTAATACTTATGTGGTTTATCCAATATTTATAGGTATATCATTATTTTTTCTAGCCTTTGAAAAAATTTTAAATTAAAGTTGTATATCAGTTTATAATGACACAATTAAAGTTAAAGGTTTTCTTCAAAAGCGTAAGGAATACAAAATTTCCGATATAACAAAAGTGAAAACTGGGTTAGGCAAAGATGGTGAGATAAAAGTTTATATTGGAAAGAAACTTATATTTGCATTTTCAAAATTAATGGCCAGATATGAGTTAATGTGTGAAAAGTTAGGGGTTTTGGAAGTATAATAAATTTTAATTAAAATATTATAAAAAGTTAATATTTTCTAATACAAAAGAGCCAATTTTCTTGGCTCTTTTCATTTTTAATTTGGAGGAACCGGCCGGATTTGAACCGGCGATCAGGGTGTTGCAGACCCACGCCTTAGCCACTTGGCTACGGTTCCACTTTTTAATGAACTATTAAAATAATTCATGTATATACAATTTTACACTAATGTTTAATCTTTGTCAATTAGAGTAAATGTTTTATTATTAAGATTTTATGCAAAAAAAAGATAATTATGATATGGTTTTATAAAAGATTTTACCCTTAAAATGTATTTTTATTTATTTAATTAGTTTTTATGAAATGCTCCAAAAAATGTTATTAATATTTATATTATTGATTATAGTTCAAAAAAACATACGCATAATGTCTTTTTATTCTTAAAATAAATATATAATATCGAGTGTTCATCGAACATATAATTAAGCAAAATACTTGCTATTCTTTTTTTGCTTATAAACTGTGATAATTATTTTTCTATATAAAAAAATAAAAAATCTTTTTGACTTTTTATTTTAAATTTATTTTATATCTTCTATTTCTAATTGTTATTATTAAATTTACACTTTCTGCTTCTTCAATACTTGAGTCTGTTTGCAATATTAATTTATCATTTACTTTTGATGGAGTTAAATCTTTTACTTTACCTCTATATGTCTTTCCCGATATCGTATATTCTAGCGACATAAATGTATTTGCAAAATTATTTACACTTTTTATATTTTGATATGCTGGCACTTCTTTATCGATTTCAAATTCATAATCCATAATAAGTAGCAATTGTTTTTTCATATTATTACTTTCAGTAAGAACCATATCCGTGTAGGTCCTACAACTATCATGAAAACAATTTTCATACGTATATGTATAACTTGTATTATATTCTATACTGTTTATTGTAAGAGATGTATTATTTAATAGCGTTGAAGAAAATGACACCTTTTCTCCTATTTTTGCTGTTCTTACTGTTTCAACATCAAACATTTTTTGCGGCTTAATTTTTACTACTATTGTTTTGGCTAAAAAATCTTTTGATTTGGTGGCCTCTCCAGCATATATTCTCAAATTATAGGTGCTTTTTACTTGGCTTTCTTCTAATATATATGGTATTATTACAGTTTTATTCTCTTTAATTCCTATACTCATACCCATATAAGGGTCTCCGTAATCATAAAAATATTTTCCTATATCTAATGATGGATATATGTAATCACTTCCAATATAAATTTTTAAACTGTTATAATCTAACTTTTTATCATTTAATGTAGTATTAGTTATATTAATCCTTAGTACTAAATAATATTTATCTTTTACAATTTCATTACCAGCTAAATCGACATTTGTAATTATACTATCTTCAACATTTATATTAAATCCATTATATGTAAAACTTTTTCCTTCATTATAGGTATATTTAATTTTTTCATAACTTTTTATACCTAAAAATATAGTTATTATAACTACTACACCAAATATTATGTTAAATATTAATTTATTTTCTAAATAATAATAATAAAACTCTCTAATAAATCTTCTGATTAATCTTGTAAATTTATATGTTTGAAAATTTAAATTTAATTCAATTTCTTCACTATCTTCCGCTGTAATTTCCAAGTCTTTTAAATCACTTTTAAAATTAAATTGCTTTATATTAAACCCTAATCCCCTAATTGCCATTATTATAATAAATATAAATTGAGGATAATAAATAATTTGGGATATATCTCGATAAATACGAGCAGATGCAGTTTTCCATAAGGCATCACTTAATCCATTTATAAGGGTTGCAGATATATATAGTGCTACAATTAAAACTGCATAATATATGATTGTTAATAAATATATTTTATTTGGTTTCTTCTTGTCTTTTAACAATATATATACCGCTATTATTATTGTTATTATTAATATTATGACTATATAAATAAATCCACTAATATAGTGAGATGCCATATTATCTAATACTGTTACAGAATAGCCATTTTTTATAAAGTCACTAAAAAATTTTAAGACACGATATGAACTTATTGAAACATAAAGCATTAATGCAGTTATTATTATGTGTATTAATCTAAAATGTTTTATTAATAAACCATATGGCTTTTTTAAAATCATCCTATCGCACCCTTTTCATATAATTATTTTATCATAAAAAAAATATGATGCATAGACCATATTTTTATCTTTTGGCTACTAATATTTGATCTTTTAATAAGTATATTGTATCATTTTGGTTTAATAAATCAGCCTTCTTTATATTAAATGTTTTTGCTACTGTATCTAATGTATCACCTTCGGCTGTAATATAGTAACTATATCCACTTTTGGGTATTAATATTTCTTGGTTTGGATATATGTAGTCTTCCATATTTAGCCCATTTAAACTTGCTAATAATGTTGGATTAATGTTATACTTTTCTGCAATTTTGTATAATGAATCTCCTTTTTCAATTGTGTAAATATTAAAATATTTCTCTTTTCCTTTAGGTACTATTATCTCCATTCCTGCTCTAAATTCATCTTCAAAATATAAATTGTTTATATCCATAATCATTTCAGGATTAGTATTAAATCTTAATGCAATTTTCTTTAAATCATCATCTGGCCTTATTTTATATTTATCAAACATGTTATCACTCCTAATAATAGGATATGTTTTTATATTTATTTGGTTAATTATTAAATATATAAATCATGTTATCTTTATTAAAATTCCATTCAGTATATTTTATTAATGTTTTTTCCCCTTCATATGGATTAAATTTATATAACGTATCTTCTGATAAATAATATACTTCTAAATCAAAGGTTTCCACTATATTATTTACGTTTCTACTACTAATTAATAAGTTTTTATTATTTACATTTAAGTATAATTTATTATCTTTAATTATATATTCAAATTTTTTAGATTCTTCAAATTTTAATTTGTTATTCTTTAATTTTTGTGTACTTACGCTCTCCCAATCACCATCAATTAATATCTGATTCTTGGTGGTGTATATCTCTTCTTTTTTCATATCTAAATAATATTCTTGTTCTTCTTTTGGGTCATATAAATATATTTTTTCTTCATAATCTCCCAAAAAGTAACTGTCAAAATACGGTTGGTAACGAAGTTTTAATTCTTTTTTTGTTCCTTTTACACTGTCTATAATTATAAATTGATTAAATTGATAGTTTTGTTCATAATCTGGTAAAATTAAATATTTACTATATTTATAAATAAGATTCATATTATATATATCATTATTAAAAACTTTTATTTCTTGTCTTTCATTGTCTTTTAAATGAATAAACGAATTATAGTTCCATAACATGTATGTTTTTTCATCTAATTGGTCAATTTCTATATTTTTAAATTCTTCTTGTTTTGTAAACTCAATATTGTTTTCTATATATTTGCTATAATATGTTTTGCCATCATAACATATTGGATATAATTCTACTTCTGTTGCTTCAAAATTTAAACATATTTCTTCTTCATTATTTTCTACTAACACATTTTTTATTAAATTTCTTTTCGATGTATATTTCGACAGTGAAATTATTGAAAATTGAATATCTTCATAGGTTATTTCAAATTCATAAATACTATCTTTAACATTATAGTTCTCTATTATTTTTATATTATTTATGTTGTAGCTCGTTTGGTATGTTGTTGGTCTTAAATAAAAGTATAAAAATATTGCAAATATTATTATAATTACTATTACAAAAATTTTTACTTTCATACTAATGCTTTACTTCTTGATGAGGATATTTTTGTTTTTCACTCATCATTAGTTCGGTAATATTTGTTTCAATTTCATCTAAGCCTGACTTTGGTAAATTTGTGATTGTTATTTCTTCTTTTACTGTGTCAATTTTTATCATTCCCCAAATAAGTCCTTGATATACAAATAAATCGTTATATAAATCTGGTGTTATTGAACTCAAAAAATATCCCCATACTACTCTTTTTTGTCCTATTAAAATTCTCTTGTTTGTCAAAACTATTACACAAGTTGTAAAAATCTCATAAAATTTTGAATTTTTTTGCCCTGCAAATGCAAAAATTACTTTTTCTCCTGGATTTAAATGTTTTTCTACTACTTCACAATGTTTTTTTAATCGCCATGCTATCCCACCAGAATGTCTTCTTTTAAAATTTAGTGCAAATTTATATACTTCATTCATATTTTACCACCTAGCATTATTTTACATTAATTTCTTTTTTTAAGCAATACTACTTAAGATATTCTTTATAAACCCACCTATCAGTATTAATCTTAACCCAGTTTTTTTTAATTTCCATTATTGCTACTGTTGTATCTTTTGGTAATGGTGAGTTTGTCGTTAATATGTTACCAGATGGATATTTTCTTACATTTAACGAATCTGGTGTTGTTATCTTAATTTCATAATACTTTATTGGTTCATCTGGAGTTATATAATTCCCCGATACATATTCTTTATCACTTATTTTTCCCCAGCCATTTTCAAATTCCTTTATGATTATTCTAGTATTTCTTGGCAATGTATTAACAACTTTATACCTTGTACTAGGGCCTATTCTAACATTAAGAGATTTAGCCATTATATAATAGTAATTTGGTTTTTGATAATTTATTTCTAAAAATTTTAAATTGCCTGTGCTTTTTACTGTCGTAAAATCTTTATCTATATAAAAGGCCTCTTCTGGTTTTACTGCACCACCTGTTGTATTTATTACCCATATATTATTTGTATTTTTTATCCATCCACTCCCTTGAAGTTTTCCTCTTCCTATAACAATGTGAAAATGTGCTCCAGTAACATTGCCATCAGTTCCTTCAAGTGCTATTTTTTCTTTTCTCTTAAATTTTTGACCAATGCTTATTTTTTTTAGTTCACTATCATCTATATGTCCTACCATTATTGTAATATAGTCATTAAATTTTGGAGTAATAACAGGCGTTACTGATTCTAACCATAATACGTTTGTAGAATTAGTTCCTACTCCATATATTTTTTTTACAATCATTTCATCACATGGACAATAAAAATATCCATCTTTTTTTGTCGAACCACAATTATCATCTATTGGATAGTCCTTTGGCTTTCCAATTGTATGTCTTTTGTGAGTAAAGTCATTTTCATATGTTTGCGTTATATTCATTAATTTTATTGGATATATTAAATAATTCATTTTTCACCTCTATTACAATTTATTCAGCACAAAAAAAAGAGAAACTATGTTTGTCCACTTCTCTAACTAACTTTTTCAAATTGCGAACTATACATCGACTCATAAAAGCCTTTTTTCTTCATTAATTCATCATGATTTCCTTGTTCTATTATATTTCCATCTTTCATAACTAATATTAAATCAGCGTTTTTTATTGTTGATAACCTGTGGGCAATTATAAATGATGTTCTTCCTTCCATTAATTTATCCATTGCTTTTTGAACTAATTCTTCTGTTCTAGTATCTACATTACTTGTTGCTTCATCTAATATTAAAAATGGAGTGTGAGATAACATTCCTCTAGCTATTGTTATAAGTTGCTTTTGACCTGAGGATATCGTATCGTTGTCTTCGATAATGGTATCATATGATTGTGGTAAAGATTTTATGAAATGGTCAACTCCTACTATTTCGCATACTTCTTTTACCCTTTTTTCAGATAGATTATCTTGATTATATACAATATTTTCTTTTACCGTTCCATTAAATAACCAAGTATCTTGTAGAACCATCGTAAATAATTCATGAACATTTTCCCTTTTTAACTCTTTAATTGATATTCCATCAATTAGTATGTCTCCGGAATTAATTTCGTAAAATTTCATTAATAAATTTACCATTGTTGTTTTTCCTGCTCCAGTTGGGCCCACTATTGCTATTTTTTGACCTGGTTTAACTTTGGCACTGAAATCTTTAATTATTATTCTATCGGGATTATATCCAAATTTTACATTTTTAAATTCTACATTACCTTTAACTTCATCTTTATTTAATTCTTTTGTAATATCTTTTTCATCTGACATTGCTTTTTCTTCTAAAAATTCAAATATTCTTTCTGATGCAGCGGCAGCTGATTGTAGAGAAGTCATTGCTTGAGCTATTTGTGATAATGGATTTGTAAATAATCTAATATACACAATGAAGGCAACTATTACTCCAAATGTTATGTACCCATTCATTGCTAAAAGTGCCCCAACTATACATACTGTAACATAACTTAAATTACCTATAAACATCATAATTGGTTGCATTAATCCTGATAAAAATTGACTCTTTTTAACAGAATTAAATACTCTTTCATTTAATTCATCAAATTTTTTATCTGCAGATTTTTTACCATTATACACTTTTACAACATTATGACCTGAATATATTTCTTCTATATGTCCGTTCATGTTTCCTAATTCTTCTTGTCTTGCTATGAAATATTTTTGAGAATTTTTTAATATTATTGTCATTAATGAAAAACCAATTAAACTTGCCAATATAGCTGAAATTGCCATTATAAAATTAGTATAAAACATCATTATTACACTTCCAATAACAAGTGTTATCGCTCCTACTAATGAACCTATGCTTTGGCTTAATGTTTGCGTTACAGTGTCTACATCATTTGTAATTCTTGAAAGGATATCACCGGTTGAATTATTATCAAAAAATTTTAATGGTAGTTTATTTATTTTATTAATAATTTTATTTCTTAATTCTTTACCAAAATTATTAGATACTGTTGCCATAAAGAAATGTTGAAAAAAACTAAATATTGCACTTATTATATACATTATTCCTAATACTATAGCTATTTTTTTTATGGCTGTAAAATCTATTTTGGGTTTTATGTATTCCTGAATATCTTGAGGCATAGTATCTAATTTTTTTAAAATATCATTACTAGATGTATTTTCATCAATTGTTTTTATATAGGTTAAAAACTCTTTTTTATCTTCATTTGATATATCCTCATCTTCTATTATGCTGTTAATCGTTTCTTCTGTTAAATTGGGAGCTAATCCTTCTGTTATTATATCAGTCATACTACTTAATTTATTTGGTGCTACTATTGATAGGATTGAACTTATTGCTGCTAATGAAAATGCTATTATTAACAATGTGTGAAATTTATTTAAATAATGCACTAGCTTTTTCATTGCACTTTTAAAATCATTTGGTCGTTCAAAATTACTTTTGTTTCCCATTGGCTTAGGCATTTTCTAATTCCTCCTCACTTAATTGAGACAATGCTATTTCTTTATATACACTGCATTTCTTTAATAATTCTTTATGTGTTCCCATACCTACACATTTTCCCTTATCTAATACTATTATTTTATCGGCATTCATTATAGTACCTATTCTTTGTGCTACTATAAATGTTGTTGCATCTTTTGTATATTTTTTTAACTCTTTTCTTAAAATGTAATCTGTTTTATAATCTAATGCTGAAAAACTGTCATCAAATATGTATATTTCTGGATTTCTTGCTATTGCTCTAGCAATTGATATTCGTTGTTTTTGACCACCAGATATATTTGTTCCTCTTTGGGCTAAATAAGCATCATATTGGTTAGGCATTTTTTCTATAAATTCTTTTCCTTGAGCAACTTCAATAGCTTTTTTTATTGTTTCTTGATTTATTTTTTTCTTGCCATTTTCTCCATAGGCAACATTTTCAGAAACTGTTCCACTAAATATGACTGCTTTTTGGGGAATATAACCTATTTTATTATACAAATACTCTAATTTGTATTCTTTCACATTTATTCCATCTACTAGTATTTGTCCATCTGTAACATCATAAAATCTTGGTATTAAGTTAACTAATGTAGATTTTCCACTTCCAGTTGAACCTATAAAAGCCACAGTTTCACCTTTATTTGCTACAAAATTTATATTTTCTAAAATATATTCATCGGCATCGGGATATTTAAATGATACATTTTTAAATTCCACTGTACCTTCTTTATTTTTATCAGTATTTGTGATTTCTCCATCTACTATTGAAAATTTTTCATCTAATACTTCATTTATTCTGTCTGCCGATATTGCTGCTCTTGGATACATTATAAAAATCATTGCCAACATCAAAAATGACATAATTACTTGCATTCCATAAGATGAAAATACTACCATATCTCCAAATATAATAACTTTTTCACTCATTAACGCACCATTAATTATATAAGACCCTATAAAATAAATTGCTAAGGTTGAAAAGTACATTATTAGATACATTACTGGTTGCATTATTCCAAATGTTCTTTGATTGAATAATTGAGTTTTTGTTAACTTGTTGTTAGTTTCATTAAATTTTTCTTCTTGATACTTCTCTGCATTAAAGGCTCTAACTACCCTTATTCCCGTTAAATTTTCTCTTGCTATTCCATTAATTTTATCTAAAAGTTTTTGAACAATTTTAAACCTTGGTATTACTACTAACATTAAAAATGTTAATGTTGAAAGTAATAATAATACGCCTCCTCCTACTACTGCACTCCATTGCCAACTTTTATTTAATATTTTAGTTATTGCCCATAATGCTGTTATTGGTGATTTAATTAATAATTGTAAACCCATTGCTAAAAACATTTCAATTTGTGTTACATCATTTGTTGTTCGTGTTATTAAACTACTCGTAGAAAATTTTTTTACTTCACCTAAACTAAAGTTTTCTACTTTTTCAAATATATCCTTTCTTAATTTTTTTGAAAATAGTGCCGCTATATATGCTGTTATAAAACCTACTATTACTGCTGATATTAAACTTCCAAGTGCACATAGTAACATTTTTCCACCTGCAATTAATATACTAGACATAGCATTACCCTCAGATTGTACTAACTGTGTTATTTTAGACATATAATCCGGCAGTCTTAAATCTAACCATACTTGTACTATTATAAATATAAAGCTTATAAATATTAATACTATATCTTTTCCTTTTAATTTTTTTAATAATTTTAACATTTTTAGTTACCCTCTTTCATGTTTTTGAGCATTTTATCAACTATTAAATAAAATTGACTAAGTTCTTCTTCTGTTATTCCTTTTTTTAAATTTGCATACCTTTCTTTTTGCATATTTTTTAATTCGTTGATTTCTTTTGCTGCAGACTCATTTATAATTATATGTTGAAACCTTTTATCATTTTCATCTTTTTTAAAACTAATTAATTTTTTCTCTATCAATGATTTTACTCCTTTAGAAAAATAACTTTTCGAATATCCCCTTCCTTTTACTAACTCACAATTATATTTGTATTTTTGGGTTGATAATATTAAAAGTATTTCAGCCTCTTGTTTTGTTAAATTTAATTTTTTTGCCCTATTATTTATTTCTTTTTCAAATTCATCATGTGTTTTTTTAAAAAAATATAATAATTTCCCAAAATTATTATTTCTTTTCATTTTATCAACTCCAAAATTAGTTTCTGCGTAAACTATTTTACAAAATAAAAAAAAGAAAGTCAATAACTATATAGCTTTTCACTTAATATTCATCTTTTGTGGATAACTCTTTATTTATCCACAACATTATTATATTTACTATATATTCTTTCTCTTCCTTTGTTAAATTCCTATTTTTAGGAATTTTATGCCATTTATATATGCACTCTCTACAACATGTTGCTGTTGCATGCTGAGCTATAAATACAGGGTGTCCTTTCATTGGAGTCTGTCTTCCATCATTTTTTATGTCTTTACTACTTATTCTTTTTTCTGTAATTTCATAAGCATGTTCTCTTATTGTTTTTATTCCTTTTTTACTTATGTATTCCCTGTATTTACTATTTAACCTAAATTTACTTCTAAATTTTGATTTCTTTAATGACTCAAGTATTTTCTTTTTATTCAAACTTTTATAATCTCTTATTCTTCTTCTGTAAGATTTAAATACTCTGTTATTAAATATTCTTCATTGTTGTTATCTTTAGCGTATACTTCATATTTTGCTGGTGTATTTTCGGTTGCATCTTCACTTTTTATAGTTGTTATTTCTTTAATATTACGTAAATTATTTATGTTTTCTGTATATGTCACTTCATTTGAACATGATAAATCATCTATATTTAATGAAGTTACACTTCCATCATCTAATATAAATATTATATGTCTGTTTCCTTCACATCCATCACCACCAATTGTAACGTCATAATATTTCTTTATATTTTTAGCTATTTCTTCGCCATCAACATATAAAGTCTCTTTTTTTAGTTCAACTGTATGTTTTGTGTCTCCTGAAGTCTTGTCCCAAATCATTACATTTTCACTTTTGTTTTCGTCTTTCTTTGTGTCTTCCTTTTTACTGTTTACACCTAAAAACACCGCTATACAAACAATTAATAGAATTATTCCCGCTAATATTATTTTTACATTTTTGTCTTTTAATTGTGTTTTCATTTTTTTCCTCCTTGTTCTATTCTTTTATTTATATCTATATTTTATCATATATTTTTAATTTTTAAAGTATAAATTGCTATTTTTCATATTTTTTATTAATGAATTTATTTCTAAAATTTTATCTATATTTTCATACTTAGCAATATAAATTTGATTATCTTAATTTTCAAATTTTTTTAAAAATTGTTTATCGTATCTTTTAAAAAATAAAAACCCAAACTATAAAAGTTCGAGTAATATTCAATATGGTGCATAAGAGAACCACGTTTGGAAATCGCAATAAAGATTAATTTCTATTGAAAGTATAACATTATTTTATGATA